>JAXHNY010000005.1:0-42511 GCA_034519905.1 Ahrensia sp. | reverse complement strand
GGTTACGTATTGCTCATAAAATACGCTTAAGTCCGTTTCGGTCAGCTTATAAAAGCGCATGGCTTCACCAACGCACTGGCCAGATTTATTCATAAAGGTGAGGGGTTTTATCAGCAGCACTTTAGCGGTGCCGATGCGGCCTTCCGAAATTTCGCCCGAAAACTTTTTCTGCCAAGGGGAAAAAGACGAATGGCGGCGGACAATTTCGTCCACCGCCATAAAGCCGATATTGTGGCGCTGTCTCTCGTGCTGACTGCCGGGATTTCCCAGACCTGCAATGATATGCATCAGTCAACCTTCCGATGAGAGCGCCACACTTAAAAGCAGCGACTATTCTGTTTCGCCTGTGCCGCCGCCCGGTGCCTGAATTGACGCGATCGTGAAATCACGGTCGGTAATCGTTGGCGTGACGCCAGCAGGCAATTTAATCGCTGAAATTTTCAACGCATCGCCTATTTCTGCTTTTGACAAATCGAGTGTGAAGAACTCCGGAATAGCTGACGCCGGACAGTTCACTTCCACTTCATGACGCACGAAGTTAAAGACGCCACCCTTTTTAATGCCTGGGCAGATGTTTTCGTTTTCCAAATGAACAGGAACGTTCACGGTCACTTTTGTTTTGCTTGAGATGCGCAACAAATCCACATGCATCAAAAAGTCTTTGACGGGATCAAGTTGATAGTCTTTCGGCAAAACACTGTGCTGAACGCCATCGATCTCGACTTGAATGACGTTGGTCATAAAGCCGCCCGCGTGGAGCATCAACGTGGTTTCTTTTAGCGGCAAAGTGATGCCGATAGGAGCTTGGTTGTCGCCGTAAATAACGGCTGGTATTTTACCTTGACGGCGAATAGCCCGGGAGGACCCCTTACCTGCCCGGTCGCGCGCCTCGGCTTTGAGTACGACTTGGTCGCTCATAGCTTTTCCTTTCGAGGAACTAATATGGAGTGGCGGTCACGTTAATTTCCACCGATACGCGCACGTATCAACCGCGCTGCCTCCAAGGGTGTCTGCGCGGATAGGGGACATAACCGAAGAGGATATGATTTGCAAGGGTGCGCGCGCCAGCAATAAAGCCGGCGCGCCAGATTTCCAATTAGCGCAACACCTGTGTCGTTCCCCAAAACATCTTGAGTAAAAAAAAGCCCGAACGCGGCAGCGAGATGAAATACGGAGTGTGGATGGCGTTTGGCTTTAAATTTTTCCGGTCGATGATTTGTTGAATAGCCCTCTCTATTATCTCACCGACGGCCCCATCCGTTTAACCCATCAGCCGCGCCCATACCCAACAGACCCACGCCGGTGCGTCTCACTACCCGCCGCGCATCACAACGAACCCCGCCTTTTAACCGCCCCAAACTCCTTTCTCTCCCTTCTTCCACCGACGAGCGAGCACAAACCGGCACACCACGACCGACCCGCGACACCATTACGGTTGCGCACGCCCGCGCCATCCTACGATTATAACAGCCCACTTAACATCACACCCATTTTCCCGCCATCTTCTAATAACCCCCACCCCAAACCACCCCACTCACCCATGCTTCCCCGCCACCATTACCCAAATCCTTTACTCATCTACGGCATCTCCCTCCCTCGCCACCCCACGCCATTCTTTTATTACCAAAAATTAACCCAAACACAACCACGAACCAACGACAATTTTTATCAAACCCTTTATTTGACTCACACCATCGCACGTCTTCCCAGACAACACCGCATCAAGAAGATTCACTACATACAACTTTTTTTTAACACACAAGAACCACACCAAAGGAAAAATTTTGTTTTTTATACAACGATTGGAATCGCGATATTCTCTATATTTAATTATCACATCACTTAACTCACAACCCTTCAATATCTCAATCCAACCCTCTTCAAGTCTTTTTCCCGCTTTTGGATTCTTTTAATAGAAAGACAACGACATCCATACTACATGCTTAAAACAAATCGCGGGGAAATCCAAAAACCCTTGTGGTTCATCCCTTGGAACAGGTGCTGCCCACTTCGGGTTAAAAGCGGGAAGTCTTTAATTGCACATTCTGCGAAGGAGGCAAGACGACAAGGAGGAAGCCAAATCGGGCGACCAAGTCGCCACGTGAGATATTTCTTGTTTTTTTCTAGTCTTTTCAGTGAATTTCTTTAAGAAACAATCGCCAATGTAATCAAGCTTTGAAGGATACCGCGATATCCAAACTATTCCACGCAAAACCTTACTAATTTTCTAATCGGCATCTTTTTCAGAATTTGGTATAAAACCTGCTGGCCCATCGTCAAATAAGTGATTTGGAAAACATTATCTAGGCGGAAAAGGAGGTACTCAGCGTCTGCAAATATAACGGCTATTTTCTCCATTAGGCCTCCCTGAAGGAAAAAACACGCCTTTTCAGGAAGTTCCACTTGCTCACGGTTGCATAAGGAAAGAGTTTAGCCATGGGGATGCCGCGCGGTGGGCGTGCGGTGGCTCGCCCCCCGCACATCCTTGGTTTGCGTCTGGTTTTTGACGCTGGTTAAATTAACATCATTAGCTCGATGGAAGCAATACGCTGTCGATGATGTGAATGACGCCGTTTGATGTTTTGATATCGGCGGCAACAACGTTTGCGTTGTCAACTTTGACGCCGTGGCCGACTTTGCCCACTGCCAATGTGCGGTCGCCGCCTGATTTGATGGTTTTCACGTGAATGCGGCCGTGGGGTAGCTGGCCCGATACCAGGCGGCGCGGCAACACGTGATATTTCAAGATAGCTGCAAGCTTATGCTTGTTCTGCGGCAACAGCAGGCTTTCGACAGTGCCTTTTGGCAATTTTGCGAAGGCTGCGTCTGATGGTGCAAACACGGTTAGGTTGCCCGGTGCAGAAAGCGCGCCCGCAAGGCCGGCAGCTTTTGCGGCTGCGATAAGCGTGTTGAATTGGCCAGTTGATGCGGCAGTTTCAACGATGTTTGCTGCTGAAACGTTTGATGTGGCTGCAACCATAAGCGCGAATGCGCCGGCAATAATTGATTTTTTCATTTTGATCTCCTCTGATAAAATTTTGTTAAAAAGGTTGATAATTGTGTGTTCGAACAAGCAGAAGACGACTCTCGCGTTCGATTGGATCAAAAATAATGTTTTGTTGACAACGGAGTTAGCATTTGCGACAGGAGTGCGGTTGGGGTTAGCGATTGCCCCGTGAGGCCTCGGCCCAAGTTTCGCGTCCTTAAAACCCAACATGGGAGGGCGCTTATGCCATCGTTTAATAGTATAAATGTCCAACAGCTTGCTCGGCTGATTGGCACACCGCAATGTCCGACGATCGTTGATATTTGCATCGAACCTGATTTTGAGCTTGATCCACGACTTATTCCAACCGCCGTTCGTCATCCTTTTACAAAAATCCGTGATCTAGTGCCGTCACTTAGGGGCAAAAAGGTCGTCGTTGTGTGCCAGAAGGGTCTTAAACTCAGTCAAGGTGCGTCGGCTATTTTGCGCGCTGAAGGTATAGAGTGCGAAGGGCTGGAAGGCGGAAACTTTGCTTGGCGTGATGCAGGCGAAACGCTCATTCCGGCGGCTAAGCTTCCCCACGGTGGCGCTAATATTCCGAGCCTTTGGGTAACACGGCAGCGACCAAAAATTGACCGCATCGCGTGCCCCTGGCTCATACGCCGGTTTATTGACCCGCGTGCGCAGTTCCTATTCGTATCGGCATCAGAAGTTCGTCATGTAGCTGAAAAATATGATGCAATCCCTTTTGATGTGGAAGATGTGCATTTTTCACACCGTGGGGATTTGTGCACTTTTGACGTGATGCTGCAGGAATTTGAGCTAACATCTGCACCCTTAGCGCAACTTGGCTTAGTCGTGCGCGGTGCAGACACAAACCGTCATGACCTTGCCCCAGAAAGTGCCGGACTACTTGCTTTATCGGTTGGCTTGTCGCGCATGTTTCGCAATGATTTGGAACAACTGGACGCGGGAATTTTAGTGTATGACGCACTCTACAGGTGGGCAAGAGACGGTATGGATGAGCAACATGATTGGAAATAATGAGCGTGTTTCAGAGGCGGAGGCCATACGCGCATTCGCCAAGATTGGGCTGCTGTCGTTTGGTGGTCCTGCGGCGCAAATTTCGATCATGCATCGCATTTTGGTCGATGAGAAAAAGTGGCTGAGCGAAGCGCAGTTTTTGCATGCGCTGAATTTTTGCATGTTGCTGCCTGGCCCAGAAGCGATGCAGCTGTCGACCTATGCGGGCTGGCTGCTGCACGGTGTACGCGGCGGGTTGATTGCCGGGCTTTTGTTTATTCTACCGGGGCTCGCGATGATGCTGGCGCTTTCGGCGATTTACGTTCTGTTCGGCAATGTGCCGATCATCGAAGGCTTGTTGTTTGGGCTTAAGGCAGCGGTGCTCGCCGTTGTCGCGCAAGCGCTTGCCAAAGTGGCGGGCAGGGCGCTGAAGGCGCCGCTGATGTACGGCGTAGCTGTCGCTGCATTTATCGGTATTGCGCTGCTTAAAGTGCCGTTTCCGCTGATTGTGATTGGGGCAGGCGTGCTCGGCGCTTTGATATGGGTAGTTGCGCCCGCGCTTTTTGGCGATGCAGCTCCCAAACCTGCAGAAAATACGCAGGCACAAGGCTTTGACCACCGCGCGTCGATCCGTGCGGCGGTTATCTGGGGTCTTGCTTGGGCTGTACCGCTCGGCGTGCTCGTTGTGTTATTCGGTTCGTTTGAAAGCGATGCAGCTTTGTTTTTCTCGCAGACGGCTATTGTCACTTTTGGTGGGGCTTATGCGGTTTTGGCGTGGGTCGGCCAGCAGGCGGTGGAGGCGTATAATTGGTTGACCCCCGATGCCATGCTGACCGGGCTTGGGCTGGCTGAAACAACACTGGGGCCTCTTGTCTTGGTGCTGGTGTTTGTCGGCTTTGTTGGCGGTGCCAATGCCCATGAGGCGATGCCTCTTTTGGGCGGTCTTGGCGGCGGCTTGATCGCGGCGTTTTTCACCTTCGTGCCGTGCTTTTTGTGGATATTCGTTGGTGCACCCTATGTCGAAGCGCTGCGCAATGTGCGCTGGCTGGCCGCATCATTGGCGACCATTACCGCCGCCGTTGTGGGCGTAATCGCAAATCTGGCCGTATGGTTTGGGCTGCATGTGCTGTTTGGGGATTATCCTGAGGCGCGCTTTGGCCCGTTCTATCTGCCGATGCCGGATGTGAGCCAGATTGATTTAGCTGCGTTTATTATCGCAATTAGCAGCGCGGTTGCCCTGTTCCGGTTCAAAATTGGCATGCTGCCGGTTTTGGGCGCAGCAGCTGTGGCGGGTTTGGTGTTGCGGCTGTTTTAGGCGTTAGTGTTTAGGCTATCGCGCAATTTGTTTTACCATCAATCAAACAGGCTTGATACAGATTGTTCATGGGCTGTGCGGGCGATGGCTTCGCCGATAAGATCGGTGATGGATACGACACGGATGTTGGGTGTCGCATTGACCTGTGGTGTTGGCTGAATTGAGTCCGTGATGACAAGTTCTTTCAGTGCCGACTTGGCGATGCGGTCTGTGGCGCTGCCCGATAAGACACCGTGGGTAATATAGGCCGTTACGCTTTTTGCGCCCTTGGCCATGATGGCATCGGCAGCGTTGCAGAGCGTGCCGCCGGAATCAATAATGTCATCAATCAGGAAGCACTCTTTTCCCGACACGTCGCCGATCACGTTCATGACTTCGGACTCGCCAGGCTTATCGCGGCGTTTATCAACGATGGCGAGCAGGGCGTCGTCCAAGCGTTTGGACAGCGAACGCGCACGCACGACGCCGCCCACATCCGGCGACACGATCATAATATTTGCAAGGTTTTTATATTTTGCTTTTATGTCCCGTGCCATCACTGGCACCGCATAAAGGTTGTCGGTTGGGATATCGAAAAAGCCCTGAATTTGCCCTGCATGGAGATCAAGCGTCAGAACACGGTCCGCGCCCGCCTCGGTGATGAGATTGGCCACGAGCTTGGCTGATATGGGTGTGCGACCCTGCGCGCGTCGGTCCTGCCGGGCATAGCCAAAGTAAGGAACCACGGCGGTGATGCGCCGCGCTGATGAGCGCCGAAACGCATCGATCATGATCAGCAATTCCATCAAATGGTCGTTAGCAGGCCGCGACGTTGACTGAAGGATATAAATATCTTCGCCGCGCACGTTTTCTTGAATTTCCACGAAAATTTCATCATCGGAGAAGCGGCGCACATTGGCGCGGCCCACACTCATGCCGAGGTATTTTGCAACGGAGTCGGCGAGTTGCCTGTTGGAATTGCCAGCAAATAGTTTCATGCCGTGTCCCTCATCCTTGTTGCTGTGCAACGTACGCTTGGTTTGAATGACGGGCGTTGTAACGCGCCCGAATAAAGATGCAAGGGACTGCGGCCGATTCAATCTCGGTTTTGTTTGATTTGTTGTGATTCAAATGACGGAACTGATCAAGACGTGCTGCGCCACTGGGCATATTGGCTCAAGACCGTGTCGGCAATCGCCTCCATGGTCGCTGCCGGTACAATCGACCAAGGGTCTGCGGCCTGCCCAGCAATTTGCTCTTGGCCTTGGATGCGGTGAACGCGCTGACCGTCGGGCGAAAATACATCCCACACATGAATGACTGTCGTTGATCCAGCATCGGAGAGCGCTGAAAAATAACCGCGAATTTCGTGGTTTATGGTCGGTGTCGCTGTGGGCTGCAAACTGATATTGTTGGCGGTCGCTGCGGCAGACAGACGGCGCGACAATGCGGTGACGTTTGCCACTGGCGCGCCGACGATGGGCGCGAAATACACCTGCGATTGACCAGCAATTGCGGGTGCTGCGACAGTTGGTGTAGGCGCTGCGTTATTTCCAGTGGTATCAACGCCAAGAGAACTATCGGTAGAATTACACGCGCTTAATGCGAGTGCTAAGCTCAATACAAGGATAGGTGAGAATTCACGTTTTATCATCTCTGAAGGCCCATGCACGCTTTTATGGTTAATTGAACCTTAACGAAAGAAACGGTCAAATCAAGGTAGCGTTTCTGGTGCGAGTGCAATGGCTGACATTTGGCGGCCATAATCGGGTTCACGGCGATGGGTCGTGCGTCGGTATGAGAAATAATTTGCCTCATCTGCATAGGTGCATTGACCCGTTTTATGCGCCTGAATGCCACAAGCTGAGAGCTTATCTAATATGAAGTCATGAAGATCAAATTGGAAATGGTTTGGTTTTAGCGCGGGCACAAAATATTTTGCGAAAGCTGGATTGTGACTGCGAAAGCGAGCCTCAAATTCAGCGCCGACCTCATAGTTTTTTTGCGCAATACAAGGGCCTAAGACGCCGACGATATTTTCGCGGTGCGCGCCAAGATCAACCATTGCGGTTATCGTGTTCTCTGCCACCCCAGTAAGCGCACCTTGCCACCCCGCATGGCACGCACCGATGATGCCTGAATTTTCATCGGCAAATAAAATCGGTCCGCAATCGGCCGTCAATATGCCAAGCGCTACGCCGCGCACATTGGTGACCATGCCATCGGCTTCGGGTCGTTCATCTTGAGAAGGCTTTAAAACCGTAACAACCCGTGCCGAATGAATTTGGTAGCAACCCGCCAAATGGGTTGGCGCTACACCCAAATGAGTGGCGATACGTACACGGTTTTCCAATACATTTTCACGCGCATCGTTGGAACCAAGACCTGCATTCAACGAAGCGTAAATGCCAGAGGAGACGCCGCCATGTTTGGTGTAAAAACCATGGCGTATGCCGCTTGTTTCAAAACGGCTTAGCATGTCGCTTTTTACCGCTTGAATTTCGGTGTTGCTGCTTTTGGTCATTGTTTATACGCCATCGCCCACGGGTTGCTTATCTTGGCGCAGGAAAGGCGGTGGTGCAATCGTCTTTTTATCGGTCAAGCACATCACTTTGAAAAGATCGCCCATTTGCGCTTTATTATTGTCGTTGCCCGCAAGGCGGTTAACCGAGCTTGTTATGTCGGTTTGTACTTTTTGGCTTTTGCCCGTGCCAAGCTGTCCTGCGCGTTCCAAAAGGCCGAGTGATAACAGAAATTCGCCCTGCGTGATGATGGGATATGTTTGAGCACCCGATGTTTTGGCGGCAATTGTAAGCGCTTCAAAATCGACATGGCTGGTGATGTCGGCTTGACCGGGCGTTTCAAACACATCTTGATAGGCGTGGTTTTGCACGGCCTGCAGCGTGTCTCCAATAGCCGATTGCCCATGCCCGTAATCAATAAAAAGCGCCGCGCCTCGGTGATCGCAAATATGAGTCGCGATATCGCTGATGAGTGCTTCGCGCGCCGGCGCATACTCAAAAATAGCGCCGATTTCCGCGTCAGATGCGTTGAGTGGAAGCAGTGATTTGTCGAGCACTGTCGTGCCCACCGAAAAGGCCAGATCATTGTCTTTAACCGTAACGACTCTTTCAATCCAAGCGGTGCCGGTTTTTACAAATTGCCGTGTTGGAATGGCATCAAAGAGTTCATTGGCGATAAAGATTGTCGGTTGTGGAGGAAGATCAGTAATATTTTGTGCCCAAAAAATTTGTGCCGCTACATCGCTCAATTTTGCCTTTTGTGCCCCAATCAGTTTATCGCTTTGCTCAATAATAATGATATGCGCAGCGATCATAAATTCCGGTGCGATAGCCTTAAGCGCGCGGCAAATATCGCGCATCCATGTGCCGTCACCGGCGCCAATTTCGCATAAGGTGACGGGCGAAGGCGCGCCTAAGTTTTGCCAGCACTCAACCAACCAGCCAGCAGTCAACTCACCGAACATCTGGCTGATGGCGGGTGCAGTGATAAAATCACCAGAGCGGCCAAAGGGCTGCTCTTTTGTCGTGTAGTAGCCATGGTTTGGGTTAAACAGGCATTCGGCCATATAGTCGCTGACACTTATTGGCCCACTTAAACTTATGCGGTTTATGAGGATCTGCTTAAGTGCGCTCATGGTTGACGTCATCATTTTCGCGCGCAACAAACTCGGTGCGCTTTGCGCTTAAAACGAGGCTAAGGCCAATGATAACCATAGGCATCGAGAGCACCATGCCCATCGTCAACCAGTCGCCAAAAAGATAACCAAGTTGCGCGTCCGGCTCGCGGAAAAACTCAACCAATATGCGCGACGCGCCATAGACAATAGCACCGACGCCAGTTGCAAAGCGTGGAAATTTGAGTTTCTCGAACTTATAAACAACGAGATAGAGAACGATTGCCAGAAGCAAGCCTTCTAGCGCCGCCTCATAGAGCTGGCTCGGGTGCCGGGCCATGGGACCACCATTTGGAAAGATAACACCCCATGGCACATCCGTTGTGCGGCCCCACAATTCGCTGTTGATAAAGTTAGCGATACGGCCAAGCCCAAATCCGACGGGCGCGACAACCGCGATAACGTCGATCAGGCTCCAGACATGAATTTTGCGACTGCGCGCGAAAGCAACCATCGCGATAATGATGCCCAGCATGCCGCCATGAAACGACATTCCACCTTCCCAGACCCGGAAGATATCGGCAGGATTGGCCATGAAAGCATCAAAATTATAAAATAGCACATAGCCGAGCCTGCCGCCCAAAACGATGCCGACGGTTGCCCACAGCAGAAAGTCGTCGAGATCAACTTCGGACATCGGCGCGTTGCCACCCCAAAGGCGTTTGTTGCGGATAATTTGTTTGGCATACCACCAGCCGAAGACGATACCCACGATATAGGCCAGCGAATACCAACGAATGGCGAGAGGGCCGATCTGGAATAGGACTGGGTCAAGGTTTGGAAATGCTATTGCCAATTGCGGAAGTGCGAGCTGAAACATGGATGAGCCTAACATTTGTCTTATAGCGTCAATATGGCGGTTCGCGTCATCTTGCAAACACTGATGCGCTTCCATAAGTTACAAGCAACACAAGGAAGCTTAAAATGAGTTCTGGACCTAACAAGATATTTGATGAGTTTGCAAAGCTGATGACCGATGCGGCCGGTGCGGCGCAAGGTGTAAAGCGCGAAGCCGAAACTATGTTTCAAGCGCAGGCCGAGAAGTTTCTGGCGTCAATGGATTTGGTGCAGCGCGAAGAGTTTGATGCGGTCAAAGAGATGGCCGTAAAAGCGCGCGATGAGAACGAGCGGCTTGAGGCATTGATCGCTGATTTGCAAGCTCGATTAGAAAAGCGCGAAGCTAAGAAGTAAATTTCGCATTTTTTCGTCTGAAAAAGCATGTCGTAGCCAATTTCTAATAAATTTTTTTGCCTGTGGATTCATTTGTAAAAATGCTTTGCGATGAATCCCTTAGCGGGAAAAAAGAGTGGTGTGAGATTGTGCAATTCACAGCTGATTTTACTTTCGTGACTCTCTAGGGCTTTTAACTCTGAATCTGTCCAATATGCTGAATCTATTGAATGATTCGATTTGGCGCAGTAAATTTTTTAAGCCGTAATCTGATCGCGACCTTTAGCTGAATTGATTGCGGACCGATGAGCCTTTTAGATTTTGACTTTGAACGACTGGCCCATCCGGTGGATGTGATAGAGCATGTTGCCCATGCCCTTGAGTGGAACTTTGAGCGGACCGGCGATGATGAAATAGCGGTGGCTGTTGCTGGTCATTGGTCCAATTATCATGCATCTTTTGCCTGGATGCCCGACCATGAGTCACTTCATTTTTCGTGCGCATTTGATCTTACAGTCGCCAAAAACCGAAGCAATGAATTGCTCAAACTTCTCTCGCTCATCAATGAGCAGCTTTTGATTGGTCATTTCGATTTTTGGGAAAAAGAAGGCGCAATCATGTTTCGCCACTCGTTGCTCTTGGCTGGTGGTGCAGAGGCTACTGAGGCTCAAGTTGCAATGATGATGAGCAGCGCACTGGAAACATGTGAAAGCTATTTTCAAGCGTTTCAGACGGTTGTTTGGTCAGGTGTTGGCGCGCGCGAGGCTATGAGCCATGCGATGTTCGAGACAAAGGGTGAGGCCTAACGATTTTTGAATTGCCTGAGGGATACTGATGACAAATAACATTTCCTTCGACGATTTTCTAAAAGTAGACATCCGCACGGGAACAATCGTGGAAGCCGAACCATTTCCGCAAGCGCGAAAACCAGCCATTAAGATTAAAATTGATTTTGGTGCTGACATCGGCATCAAGCGATCTTCGGCGCAGATAACAGTTCATTATTCGCCTGACGAACTTATTGGGCGTCAGGTCATGGCAGTTGTCAACTTTCCGCCGCGCCAAATCGGTCCGTTTATGAGTGAAGTTTTGACGCTGGGTTTTGAAGACGAAAATGGCGCGATCGTGCTGGCAGCAATCGATAAAAAAGTACCCGATGGTCAGCGGTTGCTTTAGCTATTCCATATCTAAACCGGTATACGCAATCGTACTTGAAGGCCGCCAAGCGCACTGTCATCTAACGTGATATCGCCGCCATGCTTGCGCGCAATATCGCGCGCTATGGATAATCCAAGACCGGTACCGGATTGATCTAAATTGCGCGCTTCATCCAGTCTGAAAAAAGGTTTGAACACATCCTCGCGCGCTTCTTGAGGGACGCCCGGCCCGTTATCGTCAACGGTCAGCGATAGCCAACCCTTTGAATTGCGCGCCACAATTTCTACTCTGTTGGCATAGCGAAATGCGTTTGACACTAAATTATCAAGCAGGCGGCGAAAGGCGACCGGTCGCACGATTATGTCGCTGCGGCCAATGATATTGATGCGCATCTTTCTCTTCTGCAACCTGCCCTGACTTTCAAAGTCCGCCAGCAAAAGACTAAGGTCTACTTCATTCGTATCTTCTTCAATATCGCTTCTGGCAAAATCCATGTAGCCCTCTAGCATATGCTGCATGTCTGCGATGTCTTTTTCCAGCGCTTTGGTTTCTTTCGACTGTGGTGCCAAGGCGAGTTGCAGCTTGAACCGCGTCAAAATAGTGCGCAGATCGTGGCTGACGCCGGTGAGCATTTCTGTGCGTTGGACGATTTGTTTTTCTATGCGTTCGCGCATTTGGATGAACGCAAGGCCGGCACGCCGCACTTCGATGGCACCACGCGGCCTAAAATCGGCGGGCAGTTCGCGTCCCTTTCCAAAGTCATCGGCGGCATCGGCTAGATTTTGAATTGGACGGATTTGATTGCGCAGGAATATAATCGCGATGAAAAGCAGTACCAAGGACGTGCCGACCATCCACAGCAGAAATATATGCGTGTTTGAGGCATAGGCTTGGCTGCGCTTGGCAAAAACCCTCAGTATTTTATCATCGAGCTGGATACGAATTTCGACAAGATTTGATTTTCCGACCGTGTCAATCCAGAACGGTTTGCCGATTTGTGCTGAAATTTCTTGGCTCAGTACCTGATCAAGAATTGAAAAAAATGGTTTTGGCGCAGGTGAGGGCAGAGGCTCGGGCGGCAGAATAGCGATATTAAGATCCAGCTTATCGCGCGCCATGCGCGTTACTTCGGCAAAATTATTATCCTGCGGGTAAACATCAAGCACATCAATAATTGCAGCTACATCGCGGATTACGGCGGTTGATAAGCGCTGTGTCACTGTTTGCCAGTGGCGTTCCATGAACACAAATGCGATGACTGACTGTAATAATACCATTGGCGCGATGATAATAATCAATGCGCGCGCATACAGACCACGGGGAATAGAAAACGGTAATTTTGAAAAGAATGTGCGCGCACGCAAACTCATATACCGGCTAGCGCGCTTAACGCGATTGAAAGTCGTCCTATTTTTGCGCACGGGCGGCGGTGTGGAGGAGATGATCGTCATTACTGGTATCATGCCCGATTTTTTAGGTTAGGTCTATTCCGTCGATAGACGATAGCCTATTCCGCGGACAGTTTGAAGATAGCGCGGGTTTGTCGGATCGGTTTCTATCTTTCGCCGCAAGCGGTTGATTTGCACATCAATGGTGCGCTCACCAATATCATTCGGGCTTGTGACAAGTTCTTGGCGGGGAACTGTGTCGTTGGGCGCTTGTGTTAATTGCAGCATAATATCGCGTTCGCGATCCGTCAGTCTTACGGTTTCGCCATTCTTCTTAAGTTCGCGTTTTGAAAAAACAAAGGTAAATGGCCCGAAGGATACCTGCTCAACGGCGAGCAGATTTGTCGGTACTGCGCGTTTAACGATGTTCGATACCCGCAGCAAAAGCTCTCTCGGGTCAAATGGTTTGGGCAGATAATCATCAGCGCCTGCCGATAGTCCTTCTATGCGATGCTCCGTGTCTGATCGCGCGGTCAACATTAAAATCGGCACATCGCGGTTTTGTGCCCGCATGGACTTGGCAAACGAAATACCATCTTCGCCGGGCATCATGACGTCGAGGATAAGCAAGTCAAATTCCAAACCGACCATTTTTCGGCGCGCATCGGCGGCATTTTCTGCCGCTGTGACACGGTAATCGTTGCGTATAAGATATTCGGTCAGAAGTTCGCGAATGCGGGTATCATCGTCAACGACCAAGATGTGCTTTGCATCGTCGGTTATTATTCTTTCACTTGCGAATGTTGTCGTTTGCATAGGTTCCATGGTCATCGCCCTTTCATCAATGGTGCTAGTCGAGACTTTCGATCTGGCGTTTGCCGTCTGTGCCGATCATGGCTTCAAGAAAATTTCTGACATCGCTTGCAGCAATCCCTGATTTTTCCAATGCATTATGTATGCGGCGAGACTGTGGCTCCCGAAGTCGGGCGATGAGCGTTTTGCCTTTTTCATTGAGATAAAGTTCGCGTTGGCGACGGTCCGTTGGCCCTTCACGCTGATCAATGTAGCCATCATCGACCAGTTGCTTTAGAACGCGGGCGAGACTCTGCTTTGTGATGCCAAGAAGGTCAAGCAACTCGGCCACCGTAAGTCCCGGCTTACGATCTACGAAGTGTATAATTCGGTGATGGGCGCGCCCAAAACCCAAATTGACCAGAATTGCATCGGGATCAGAAATAAAGTCGCGATAGGCAAAAAACAACAATTCAATGAGCTGTTTTGTGCTGTGGTTGTCGGAAATTTCTGCTTTCAACGCTTGCATGACAATCTGCTTTGCTTTTCTTGGACGGGTGCATTTATGTCAGTTATATTGACCTAAATTGCCCTAGTATGAACGTTAAGACAAACGAAAAATGCGTGAGAATGCAGCGTAGTTTGATGTTTTGGTTGTCTTTGCACTGATATTCTATCAGCGGCGATCTGTGGGCTAGTTATCCAGTTGGCCTTTTTCTGTTGACATTTTTGACACAGTGCGGCTTTTCTATGCGCAGCGGTGGCACAAGCATGCCGTATAATAAAATATAGGATGGGACGAACATGGAAGCACTTCTTCCAATTATTATTCAAGCGGTATCAGGTATGGTCGGCGGCGGTGTCGTTGGCAGCTTAGTCAAAACAGCAGCTATGAGCATGTTGCCGAAGCTTCTTGCAGGCGGTATCGGCGGCATCGCGGGCGGCACAGGTCTTGGTGCGCTTTTGGGTGGCGGCATGGCAGCGGCTACTGGCGATGCTGGTGCAGCGGTTGGCGGCTTTGACATTGGGTCACTGTTGTCTAACGCTGGCGGCGGTGCTGCAGGTGGTGCCGTATTGACCGGTCTAGCTGGCATGCTTCTCGGCAAAAAATAATTGATCCAGATGGATTAAAATGAAAGGCGGTCTTAGGGCCGCCTTTTTTATGGCAGCGACACGACACGCGCAACGAAAATAGAACAGCTGAAATTGGAGCTTCATATGGTTGGTCAGCTGCAGGGCATAATCGTGCCTGTCACATCTTTTCAGCAGAACTGCACGATCTTGTTCGATGGAGAAAGCAAGCAAGGTGTTGTGATTGACCCCGGCGGTGATGTGGACCGCATTCAAGCCGCCATCAGCGAGCAGGGCATAATCATTGAAGCGATTTGGCTCACCCATGGGCATATTGACCATGCGGGCGGTGCGATGGATTTAAAAGACGCACTCGGCGTAAACATCATCGGGCCGCATATCGACGACACGCCGCTTTTGGCCGCGCTGGAACAGCAAGCAAAAATGTTTGGTGTTCCAACGGTGCGCAATGTTACGCCCGATCAATGGCTGAATGACGGCGACCTTGTTTCGTTCGGCGTGCACAGCTTTGCGGTGTATCATTGTCCCGGCCATGCGCCGGGCCATGTGATCTTTTACAATGAGGCCGCGCAATTTGCCCATGTGGGCGATGTACTGTTCGCTGGCTCGATTGGGCGCACGGATTTGCCGGGCGGAAATCATGCGGCACTGATCCATTCGATCAAAACCAAAGTGTTGCCGCTGGGCGATGATGTCGGCTTTATTTGCGGTCACGGACCGGGCGGTAAGATCGGCGATGAGCGCCGATCGAACCCGTTTTTGGTGTAGAATATCTTACTTCGCTACACAGAAGTGGTCTCGTCCATCATAGCCGCGGTAAGTGCCTTTTTGCGGATTGAAAGACCGGTAGCGATCTTCGCAATAATTGTACCATCCGCGCGACCAAGGCTCCAATGAGCCGCCATAGGTGACAACTCTCGGCGCAACATAGCCACGTTCTGGCGCTGGCGGAAATTCATTGTGGCCATAGCGCGGCTGTGGTGCAGGGCGCGGACGCACATATTGCGGCTGGTGGTCATATTGATTGCGGTTTTGGTTGGCGATAGCAGAACCGATAATCGCGCCGCCGATGATGCCAAGAACCGCAATGCCGGCCGCGTCGTTGCGCGAAATCACGCGACCACTTTCGCGGTGCCTTACAGGCTGACACCGTGGGTCATCTGGGTGGCAGCGAATGATGCGCTGGCCATCGCGGTTATAACCATTATAGCCACGCTCTCCAGCCTGAGCGGATGTCGTCATGGGAAGGATTGCCGTTGAAGCCACGGCGAGCGCTGCAATTGTGTTTTTCACCAAGTTCATTTCGTCTCTCCTTCGGGCTATGCCCCGTTGATGGTTGCGGTTTTACGCGATCGCACCTGAACGGAACCTGAATGGAATGGGGGAGGCGAAGATGGTTATAAGGTGGGCTCCACTCTCCCCGCTTGCGGGGGAGATGCCATAAGGGCAGTGGGGGGAATAGCGCGGGTGCAAAAATCCCCCTCTGTCTGCTGCGCAGACATCTCCCCCGTAAAGGGGGAGAGTGGCGCTCACACTGCCAAATAGGCGCTTTGGCTTACTGCCTCGGCCTGCCCGTCTTGGCGGGGGCGGCGTTTGGCTTTGCGGGCGTCGGCCAACGGTCATTTGCTTGTGCGGATTTTGCGGAAGCCGGAAGACTTCCCTCCCCCTTGAGGGGAGGGATTGAGGGTGGGGGTAGCCTGATCGTAGGGCTCTAGGGTTGACACACCCCCACCCCGAGCCGAAGGCTCGACCCTCCCCTCAAGGGCGAGTGGTAACTCCCGCGCCCTTAACAGGCTTGCGTTGCGCAAGCTCACTTCCCCGGCCTTCCCGTCTTTGCGGGGCGGCGTTTGGCTTTGCGGGCGTCGGCCTCGTCTTCGTATGATCCCACGCCGATTTTATGGCGTTTGAGGATTGGTTCGTTGTTATCACCCCCCTCTGTCCGCTTCGCGGACATCTCCCCCGCAGGGGTGGAGACTGAACGGGACGGCTTTGCCGACTTGTCTATTTTTCCATGAGCAGCACCATCGGACGACAGGCCCTTGTTTGCGTCTTCTGTCCACGTCTTTCTTGGCTGAGACCAACCTTCGGGCGACATCGGCTTTTCGGTGCGGCCAACGGTCATTTCATCCAGTGTGTTTTTGCGGAAGCCGGAAAACTTCCCTCCCCCTTGAGGGGAGGGATTGAGGGTGGGGGTAGGCTGGTCATAGGGCTCTAGGGTTGACACACCCCCAGCCCCCTCTGTCGTCTTCGCCGACATCTCCCCCGCAAGGGGGAGGGTAACTTTCGCGCCAGCAGGTCCTCTCGGCGATTGCTGCGCAATACGCCTGCCGGACTTCGACGGCGAGGCTTCGCCTCTTGTCATTGGATCGTCCATCACGGCGAGTTCGGTTTGCCGCAGGCGTTTGATTTCATCGCGCAGGCGCGCGGCCTTTTCAAAGTCGAGATCGGTCGCCGCATCGCGCATTTCCACTTCCAGCGCTTTGAGGTGGGCGGCCAGATTGTTGCCAACCAGTGCGTCGGCCTTGCCGCCAGATGCAGTTTTGATCTCGGCGGTCACGTGGTCGCGCTCATAGACCGAGTCCAGAATATCGGCAATGTTGGCCTTGACCGATTGCGGCGTGATGCCGTTGGCCTCGTTGTAGGCCACTTGCTTTTCGCGGCGGCGGGACGTTTCGTCCATCGCGCGTTTCATCGAGCCGGTGATGTGATCGGCATAGAGAATGACCTTGCCGTCCACGTTGCGCGCGGCGCGGCCAATGGTTTGCACAAGGCTGGTTTCTGAGCGCAAAAAGCCTTCTTTGTCCGCATCCAAAATGGCGACAAATCCACATTCGGGAATGTCGAGACCCTCGCGCAGCAAGTTGATGCCCACCAGCACATCGAAGGCGCCCAGACGCAAATCGCGGATGATTTCAATGCGCTCCAGCGTGTCGATGTCGCTGTGCATATAGCGCACGCGCACGCCTTGCTCGTGCAGATATTCCGTGAGGTCTTCGGCCATGCGCTTGGTCAAAACCGTGCACAGCGTGCGGTAGCCCGCCTGCGCCGTGGCGCGAATTTCGCCCACAACATCATCAACTTGGTTTTTGGCGGGGCGAATTTCGACGGGCGGATCGATCAGTCCGGTTGGGCGGATGACTTGTTCGGCAAATACGCCGCCCGACTGTTCCAGCTCCCACGCGGCGGGGGTGGCTGACACGGCAACGGTTTGCGGGCGCATGGCGTCCCACTCTTCAAAGCGCAGCGGGCGGTTATCAAGGCATGACGGCAAGCGGAAGCCATATTCGGCGAGCGTTGCCTTGCGGCGGAAGTCGCCCTTATACATCGCGCCGATTTGCGGGATCGTCACGTGGCTTTCGTCGAGGAAAACCAGCGCATTGTCGGGGATATATTCAAACAATGTGGGCGGCGGCTCGCCCGGCGCGCGCCCGGTCAGATAGCGCGAATAGTTCTCGATGCCTTGGCATGAGCCAGTGGCGGCGAGCATTTCCAGATCATATTGCGTGCGCTGTTCCAGCCGCTGCGCCTCGAGCAAACGTCCCGCCTGATTGAGCTCTTCAAGGCGGTGCTTCAGCTCGTTTTTGATCTTTTCTTGCGCCTGATTGAGCGTCGGGCGCGGCGTGACATAGTGCGAGTTGGCATAGATTTTAACGGACTTTAGATCGCCGCGCTTTTTGCCCGTCAGCGGGTCAAATTCGGTGATGGTCTCGATTTCGTCGCCGAACATCGAGATGCGCCAGGCGGCATCTTCCAAGTGGGCGGGAAAAAGCTCGATGGTGTCGCCGCGCACGCGAAAGCTGCCGCGCACAAAATTGATGTCGTTACGCTTATATTGCTGTGCCACCAAATCTGCGAGCAACTGGCGCTGGTCGATGCGGTCGCCAACGCTCATCTGAAACGTCATCGCGGTGTAGGTTTCCACCGAGCCGATACCGTAAATGCAGGACACCGAAGCGACGATGATGCAATCGTCCCGCTCCAGCAAAGCGCGGGTTGCCGAGTGGCGCATGCGGTCGATCTGCTCGTTGATCGAGCTTTCTTTTTCGATGAAAGTGTCCGTGCGCGGCACATAGGCTTCGGGCTGGTAATAGTCGTAGTAAGAAACGAAATATTCCACCGCATTGTTGGGGAAGAAGTTTTTCATCTCGCCATAAAGCTGCGCGGCGAGCGTTTTGTTGGGCGCCAGAATGAGGGCAGGGCGCTGCGTTTCTTCAATAACCTTTGCCATGGTGAAGGTTTTGCCAGACCCCGTCACGCCGAGCAGCGTTTGCATGCGGTCGCCATCTTTGAGGCCCGCCACAAGATCACGAATGGCCGTGGGCTGATCACCCGCGGGCTTGTATTCGGTGACCATTTGAATGGGGATGCCGCCTTCGGATTTCTCCGGGCGGTGTGGGCGATGCGGCACCCATTGTTGGCCGTCTTTAAACAGCGGATTGCCCGATTGGATGAGCGCTTGCAGCGCTTCCACGGTGGCCGTGACGCCGGATGTGGAGGCAAGCGCATTGGCCTCTTCCAGCGATACATCAAGGCCAGCGACGGGATTGAGCCCCGCCGCCGCGCGCAAGTTGGGGTCGTTCGAGCCGCCGATGGACGTGCCGCCGCCCGTGCGCTTGTCGCCAATTATTTGTTTATCGCTCTTCGCAGAAGAGCTCCCGCGCAAAGGCGCGGACGGACGGTCGTCCTCTGGTTGTTTCTCGCTCTTAACCCCCAAGGCCGGACGGACGGTCGTCCTCTGGTTGTTTATCGCTCGCTTCTTTGTTGGCCGAACTCTTGCGCTTCCCCCCGCTTTCGCTGGGGGTCAACGTGCGCGCTTCGGCGGATTGTTCTTTGGCAGCATCGCGCTCCACCTTGCGGCGGTGCTTTCCTGCTTTGGAGCGGATGTCGCGGGTCTCTTCCGTGCGCGCTTGGCGGGCGGCATCTTCTTCTAGCTGTCTGACCCAGTCGGTAATCGATGCGCCTGAAATGGGTGCGCCTTCAAAGGCCGCTTGCGGCATCTCGCCCATGCCCGACGGTTTTGCCGGACGTGCGGCTTCGTCGATCGCGTTGGGGTTGCCGGTCTTTTTGGGTGGTCGGTTTGCCATGCGCCCAATATGGGCGAGCGGCGGCGGATTCGGAAAGGGCAGGCGGTGGATTATTTGTGAGGATGGTGACACCATGGTGTCAGGAGTTCGTTTCTGCAAAATAGAATTTATCGCGATGTTCTGCCAGAAAGTCGGGGTCAGTGTTTAAAATTTCTTGGGGGCTAGTAAAATATCCTGCACTATTTAGTAAGAGCATTTTTTCTTTAGTTGGAAGTTTGAGCCTTTTTGAATACAAAATTCCTGCCATCTTCCGCGATGGAAATTAATTTGTTTTCGAATGCTCGATCATGGAGCCGATTTGGAGGCAAATCCCGTTTGAGTGGGTTTCACTCCCGATTTTCTTTATCTTCTCGCCCATGGACGAATAGGCCCTGCAATAAGTAGGTCTGGTTGATCAATACCCGTGATTTGCACATTTCAGAGCGATCCGTAGCTCGCTAGCACCAATTTTTCTAAAATAATCTTGCCCGAAAGTCGACCATTTGAAATTCTGTTGAATTGTCGATCCAAAATATACTGGTGGTTCACTGTAAACTGTTTGTCTCAGGATCTTGCGAAACCTCCCAGATTAACGTTTTTGATCTTTGGATAGCTATAAGGGAACTGTTTTCCGGCATCCTGTAGCTGATCAAAAAACGAGTCCAAACGGTCCTATCTAGCTTTGCTCGCATTTTCTTTGGCCCCCCATACCCTTGCGATCAATTGTGGGGCCGATTGCAGCAAGATCTGGATAATTTTAAAGCAACGGAACTAGGCGTCCGGCTAATCGACTCTGCAAGTTGGAATGATTTCTTTGTTTCTTCTATCAATTTTTCCAAACGGAGTAACGACATACAAATCGAGTTGCTCGTTCGATCCTCAGACTCAGTCCAACTTGCGTCCTTGCCATTAATGTAACCAATCTTGATCGAAGCTGGTAGAACCAGCCTTGATCATTTGCACTCTTTAGTCGTGTCAAAAGCTCACTCAGCCGAAAAATTGGGTTACCAATCTTGACTGTCGTAAAGCTCTCAAAAGTATGTAGATAGTGATCGTCTTGGTTCATTGGCATGTTCAATAGATGATCCTATCCTATTTCATGCGGGACAAAAAAACGCACGATCAAACAAAAATGGCTTGATCTTTGCTTTGGTCACTGTCCCACTCATAATAAACACTCACTACGTGAAATTTATAATTTGATGCGTCGCGATACATGTCGTCAATATTTAGTTAACATAAGCATTTCTCCCTAACCAGAGAGTAACTTGTGTTGAGATCAATTTCCCTGGACTTTCTGTCCAGGGAATTGATTCCAAAGCTAACTTTTACGAAAAACCCATTAAAAGATGCCATTGCTATTATTAACTCTCGCCTACCAACAATGCAGCAATCTCGCTGCATTACTCTTTTAAGATGCGGTACGGGGAATGTGGAAAATGGTCTCGATGCCCCGAGTGATGACCGCTTTGAACATCATAAATGTTCTTGGCACTCTACTTCTTGGAGTGCCATTTCGGCGCACGCTAAGTGAAAAATTTATAGTGGCGATTTTCCACTCTCAGTCAGGAGGAAGCTCTCTGTCGCAGGTATCTGGGAAATGGTGAAGCAGGAGCTAGGCGTCGCCATCATGATGCACGACATTGCGTTGAAATCCACGCCAAACGTTGTTAGGCTGCTGCCTGATATAGTCCCTATCGAGTTTCCAATTTGGGTGGTTACGCATCGCGAGTTACACACGGCAAAACGCATTCGGATTGTGTTTGATATTTTAGCCGATGCCCTGCGTTAACCCTACCGCAGCACTCTTATCCATCTTGCCAGATTGAGCAGGCTCATGAGGCTGGCGGCGACATAGGTGAGGGCGGCGGCTTTGAGAACGCTGCGTGCGCCTTTAATGTCATCGGGATGCAAATAGTTTCCCTGTTCAAGTATCGGCAGCGCTTTTTTAAAACTCGCATCATATTCTACGGGCAGTGTAACCAGATGCACCACAACCCTTATCGCCATGAATAAAATCCCGATCGCGACCATGGCAAATATGGCTGCTGGGGCGCGGACGGCGGCAAACAAAAAAGGCGCAGCGATGAAAAATATCGCGGCCATTTTGTCGGTGACCATTGCGTATTTGACAAGGGTTTGGCGCAGGGCCAAGCCGCCATCGCCGCGCGCATGTTGCAATGCGTGGCCGACTTCGTGGCTGGCAACGGCGACGGCGGTCAAGCTCGCATCATTATAGTTTTGCGCGGAAAGGCGCACCGTGCGGCTTTCGGGATCATAATGGTCGCCTATGCCCTCGTCGGCCTGCTCGACGTTCACGCCATCCAGCTTGAATTCTTCGATCAGATGTTTGGCGAGTTCGCCACCTGATCCGGGAAAATCTGGGCGTGGAACAGCGTGCTTTTGCATGGTGTATTTCACCCAGTATTGCGGTGCATAGATGGCCGCCAAGATAAGCCCAAAGCCGATAAGTCCGAATAAAGCCATACGACGATTTCCTTCCTCCCGATTATATGGCGTCTTTGAGCCATTTTAAAAGAGCACTTTTTAGAGGCCGCCCGTATTAACCATCTTTGCTAAAGGCTGGTTCATCTTGTTCCATTATTTTCAGCAACTAGGTTTTCCAAGCGGGGGCGTTTGGAGCAAAAAGGATAGATCGGCGCATGGCCACATTTGTCAAATATACGGCGAAACTTACCGTCTTTAGTTCGGCTATGTTGTTGCTAGCATCCTGCGGTTTTGGCGGAAGCAAACCGGTTCCTAGCGCTAATATTGACCGTTCCGTGCAGACAAAATCAATTTTTTCACTGCCACGGCTTGGGCTTCCAACATTTGGTGGATCAGCTTATCGCGGCAGCGGTCTTTCGGCTGAGGAGCAACAGTGCCGCATTCAGCTTAAGCGTTTGGGTGTCGCGTTCGAAGACGTTGCGCCAATCCGCGAAAGCGAGAGCTGCGGCATTAACAATCCCGTGAAGGTGTCTTCGCTCGCGCGCGGCGTTGCGCTGACACCCGCCGCAACGCTCAATTGCCAGACGGCACTTGCCTCTGCACAGTGGCTGCAAAATGATGCAGGGCCAGCTGCGCGTTCGCGGTACTTATCGGGTATCGCAGAAGTGCGGCAATTGTCATCCTATTCGTGTCGCCGTATTGGCGGCGATGGCAAGTGGTCGGAGCATTCCATTGGCAATGCGCTAGATATAGGCTCTTTCAAGCTGAACAACGGCCGGAAGATTGATGTGGCGAGGCCGTCGTTCTTTGCAATGCGTGAAAAGAGTTTTCTGACGTCGGTTCGCGGTCAGGCCTGCGGGCGCTTTGGTACGGTTCTAGGGCCAGGCGATAAAGATCACCATGATCACTTTCATTTTGATTTACGTGAGCGAAGCCAAACCTATTGCAGCATGAAGTAGACTTTTGTCATTGAGAACTTCCAGCTTAAATCGACTTGTAGAATTGCTGGCGCGCTTGATGATTTTCAAGCGCGCCGCTCCGTCCGGGGAGGAATAGTTGTTACATTTTTTCGACAGCGGTCAGCATTGTTGTTCCATCGGTAAAGGTAACTTTTATTGCATCACCGGCAACGAGCGTGGAAACATCAACGCCATCGCCTGCCGTCCATGTTGAGCCATCCTCAAGAATCACGGTTTTCGTTGCCGTATCGACGGATGCTACGACACCCTTTGCTTCACCGGCAAATGCGGCGAATGTTGCGCCCAGCAAAGATGTGCTTACAACAGCTGCTTTTAGAATGTTTTTCATAATTAGTCTCCTTTGTTACAGGTGTGGTTAAAGTTCTTGGTGCGCTGCACGCCGGCTATTTTGGGTTTGGATAAAGAGAATATCCGGTGGCAGCACAGCGATAAATTTACGTGTGAAGGCGTTCAGATCAAATCACGTTGAGTAAAAATAGTAAGCAAAAACAATGACATAATTTCGTCACATTCGAATTTTCGCTGCCACAATCGTGTTTCTACGACAAAGGCTGACGTAAAATCAGCGGTTTGTCGCGCTCAATTGTGGCGACGCGAATTGCCATATCAAAAGGGTTTTATTGAAATTTGATCACGAAGTTTTTTCAATTCTGAAAAGTGATCGTTGTCATCAAATTTGAACGAGCGTCTTCTTGCGAAGTGCGGGCACGATTTCGACGATGAGCATCGCTGAAAACATGAGGCCGCAGCCGATAATCCCGATGATCCCAATTCTTTCACCGAGAATAATCGCGCCGAATAATGCTGCAAACAGCGCTTCGGATGACATGAATATAGCGGCTTGTGGCGCAGTGGTCTGACGCTGCGCCAGCGCTTGCAGTGTGAATGCTAGCCCGCCTGAAATAACACCGGTAAATAAGATTTCTGGGCCTGCATCGATGACGCTCTTTAAGGTCGGCGTTTCAAACACAAATGCGATGGCAAGTCCCAAAATCGCGCAAACAAAAAACTGGGTGCATGCCAGCGTGAACGGCTGGGCGCTTTGGCCAGCATTGGCGAGCACGCGCCCCAGCGCCAGCACATGGCAAGCCCACAACAGCGCACAAAGCAAAATCCACAGGTCACCGGTATTGAGGTTGGTCAGGCGTCCACCTGCCAGCAAAAATATGCCAAGCAAAGTCAGCGCTGCCGCTGGCCAGATGATCCAGTGCGGCGCTTGGCGAAAAATAATAACGCTTAAAATCGGCGTGATCACCACGTAAAGTCCGGTTAAAAAACCGGAATTCGTCACCGTAGTTGTCATCAGTCCGAACTGCTGCGTGACGAGGGCGGTAAATAAAATCGTGCCGATCAAGATGTAGCCTGGTAAGGCCTGCTTAAACCTTTGAGTAGCTTTATGCTCATGCGATTGTTGTTGTTTCCGGTATTCCCAAATAGCAAAAGGTAAAACTGCCAAAGCGCCGGCGAGAAATCGTATGCCTGTGAAGAATACGGGCTCTATTGTTTCCATGGCCGTAGACTGGGCGACAAAGCCCATGCCCCAAATGGCACCGACAAAAAGCAGCAGAATATTCGCGGTAGAACGTCGCATTATAGTTGTACTCGAAAAAGTGATCGCTGTTGTGCAGATATCGTTAAGAAATTCAGTGTTTGTATTGAACACGCCTTCGCGTCTCTACCAGCCATGAGTGTGTTTATGAAGAGCAATTTGATTATCGTTTTGTTTGCCGCAGTCCTGACCGCGCTTATCGGTCAGTTTGCGCTGAACATGCGCGATGATATGGTGACGCGCTCTAATCTATCGGTTCTTCAGGACATTGTTCGCAATACGTTGGGGAGAACCGAGCGGTCAATCGATCAAAGCTTAACCCAGATTGGCGCGCTCTACGAGAAAGGCCAGATTGAATGTGGGAAGCAAACTTCGTCGGTCATCAATGATTTCATGTTGACGTCGTCTAATATCAAAGAAGTTGCATTTGTTATTGACGGCCAGCCGTGCGTTACCGACCGGCAGAACAGTGTGTTGGTCGATGTGAACACTCTATTGAGCGATGCTATTTCTGCTCGTAACGAAAACATCACATTAAAAGTAGCAAAGTTCAGCAATTTGATCGGTTTGGTCTTAAGTTGGCAACTTTCGCCAAGCGAACAAGTTGTGGTCTATTTGAACACCGATACACTGGTATTTGACGCGCTGCCCTTTGCCATTCGCGATACGGCGAACTTAGAAGTAGCTATGCTTGACGGAACGATGCTCGGCTTTTTGCGCATGGATGCGGTAAAGCAGCCTGAAGATATTTTGATAGATTTACCGTCGGAACGTTATCCGTTGCGGGTGAAGTTGACAATGAGCCAGGCGACCATGGATTCGTGGCGAAGCGAGATGTCTATTTTATCCAAGGCTATCGGTGGGCTTGGTTTGTTCGGCATTTTTTTGTTGGTAGGCCGTGGCCTAATGCCATCTGAGACGAGCGCACGGTCTGTTCGCCGTATTTTAAAAAGTGGTCAGATCATACCGTATTTTCAGCCTGTTTACGGCGTCAAGGCTGGTGATTTAATCGGCTTTGAAGTTTTGGCGCGGCGGACTGCGAAAAATGGTAGTTTGTTGCCACCATCGACCTTTATCCCTTTGATTGAGAAGCACGGCCTTGACGATATGCTGTTGGAAGTGTTGCTGCGCGAGACCGCAAAAAATATGCGAGCGGTAATCGATCAGCCCCATATTGTTACGATGGCTTTTAATGCAACGCCAAAACAGTTGTCACGGGATGGGTTTGTGCCATGGCTTACCGATCTTCTTGCCAAGGTTAAACTGCCCTGCGATCGCCTAATTCTTGAAATCACCGAGCGCGACCCGATTTCTGATTTGACTACGCTTCAAAAGAATATTTCAGCGCTTCACGATCTGGGCATCGCTATCGCTATTGACGATGTGGGGACCGGCCACAACGGCCTTTCGTCCATTCATCAGTTGCAAGCAGATTATTTGAAAATTGATAAGTTATTTGTCGATGGCGTTGTCATCGACAGTCATGCGGCGGGCCTTGTTAAAATGCTCACCAGTATTGGCGCTGAGTACGGCATGAAAATAATTGCTGAAGGTGTGGAAACCGAAGATCAACTGGAGGCGCTTCGCAGGCTCGGCGTTGATGAATTGCAGGGCTATTATTTGGCCAAACCGATGAGTGCTGTCGATGCGGTAATAGAACTTGCCCATCACCGTGCGGTGCGCACCAAAATGATATTGGCCGAAGGTCTGATGCCAAATGATCAACAAATAGCAAAATCAGCATGAATTTATTCCACCCACAAGGTGGAAGTTTTGATATCATGGTACCAGTTAAGGCGTGTGCCTTGAAAAGAAATTGGTAGTAGGAAACATGATACAATTTATAATACAACGCCAAGCCTACCGATTTTTTACTCCTGTGTTGGCTGGCTTCGCCGTGTTGATTGGTGCCCTAAGTTTTTTTCCTCAGCTGGCTGAGGCAAACCAGTTTAAACGAATTCGTGATGTGAATGTAGCGTGCAGCGCTGCGCTTGCTTGCGATATCTATATCACCAATCCGCGCGTGACCTTGCAGACATTTGGTTTTCGCCGCGCTGCCAGCCGCGTTGGTGATGCTTCTGTTTATCTTTCCATGCGCGAGCCCTTGCAGGCTGGTTCTGAAGTGCAATTTTTGGTGGATGGTGTTGAGATTGCGCGGGTCGCGGCTTCTGCACTCAGCTACCGAGCCGCGGCCTATGAGTATACGCTTCGCGAGCAGCGCGATGTGCTTGCGCTTCTCAATGCGGCGCGCCGTGGCAGCACTTTGCAAATCAGTTACACGACGAAAGCGGGCAGATCGACCGCGCCTTTCTCTTTGTCCGGTATGGTGGCGGGGTTAATTTTTGCCGATGAAGCGCAGGGACGGATCGGGCGCGACGACGCACTTATGGCGCTTACGGCGGATCCTGCTACCACGGCAGTTGATAATTTATCGACCGTTACGCTTGACTATAAAACATGGGCGGATGTTCCAAAGCCTCTTCTTGCTTATTTTGGAACAGACGATCACCTCTGCGCCAATGCGATTGGCGCGCCCAATGACGCGGTTTTTTATGGAAGCCAGACAGAAATTGCAGCTGGCGTGGCGCTTGTAGAGCTCGCCTGTGGAACGCCGGGCGCTTATAATTTCCCGTCAGCATTTTGGTTGAAACGCGGCGATGTTTTTGTTCCTCTGCCTTTGCCGATGATATCTGAAAAGGGGTTGTCTGCTGAATTTCAGGCATGGAACGCCGCATGGGATAGCCAAACGGCGACATTGGTGTCCTTTTTCAAAGGCCGGGGTATCGGCGACTGTGGTACCTTTGCAGAGTGGAAACTACATGCAGATGCGCCATCATATGCATTTATCCTAGTCTCGATGCGTCAAAAAGATGAATGCGACGGCGTCCAAACTGATGATTTTTCAGATTATAAACAGGTGTGGCCGAAGCAATAATAGGCGCTATCGCGCAAGATTTTCCGTCAGTATTTTAAGACGTTTGAGATTTGCACCCGTATCAGAGTAGCCAAGTTGTGCAGCGGCGTAGCCTAGCAAAGCTGTTTTTTCGCCGTCAATTGCAACCACTGTGAAGATGTTAATATCGGGAAACCGCATGAGGTTTGACCAAGTTATAAACCGAATTTGGTTTGGATCAGATCGATCATCAACACGTTTATAAATCTGGCCCATGCTGCGAATATTTTCTTCGAGGCGCTCAATAAGTTGCGCGGGCTGCAGATTATAGGTTGGAAGCGTTGCGTCGGCATTTTGGCCCTCAGGGCAAAAGCCTTCGGAGCAGATTAGCGCATCATTGGGCTTACCCGTCCGAGCCAAATTATTGAAATCGATGGGGCCGATATCTGCGTTACCAAAAAAGGTTTCCCACGTTTTCTCGCGGCCATAGGCAACAAAGCCGATCAACAGAATGAGTAACGCGGCAATAAGGCCGAGGAAAAAAGTTCTCATGCCGTTTAATAGCCAATTATTTTTGTCAGCGCGATAGC
Source organism: Ahrensia sp. (assembly GCA_034519905.1). Classification (GTDB taxonomy): domain Bacteria; phylum Pseudomonadota; class Alphaproteobacteria; order Rhizobiales; family Rhizobiaceae; genus Ahrensia. The sequence continues at coordinate 14,388 of JAXHNY010000005.1, read as the reverse complement.
AAAATTAAAATCGCGATGTGCCGCTGTCTTAAATCCGAGCGCGCGTTGCTTTGTCCAAGTCCCGTACAAAGGAGCGGAAAAATGTGAGCGACCCGATAGCCATCGCGATCAAGCCGACCAGCATCACTGCGCCAGCCGACAAGCGATAGACATTAAAACCAAGCGCAATACCGGTTTCGGGCGCTGCGAGCATGGTGGCCAGTTCAACCACTGGCGATGCGCTTTGAATAGCTTGCGCGGAGGCCGGTGTTGTGACGCCGAGAATTAAAATGATTGTGGCAGTGAAAAAGCTTCCTGCAATTAAAGCCAGTGATTTTATATGTGCTTTTTCGATTTCTGCTTGGTGCTTTTTTGATTGGATAAACATGCGCCGTACCTCTTGCCCAAATTGTTTCGGGTCGCAAAGACCTGAACGTCTTGGCTGTATGGGAGGTAAATGCGGCACCCAAATGCAAAAATAACGGCAAGGCCGAGGTATTGTTGTGGCGATTATGTGGCGGGCAGCCAATCAAGTAACACATGCCCATCTTGTGAGGCCGTTCTTTTTAACCAATTGTTAATAAATGGAAATTTCGCCATATCAAATTTGCCAACGGGTCCCGCCGTATGGGTGTAGGCATAAAGAGCGATGTCTGCGACAGTGTAAGTCTGCCCTGCAATAAAGGGTGTTTTAGCCAGTTGCGCTTCCATGACGCTAAGGGCACGATGGCCGGACTCCAGAAGTGGATCGAGCTTTTCGGGCACGCGCAAATGGGCACGCTGTGGATATTTTAATATGGCTTGGCGTGTGGCGATGGTTCCCTCATGGAAGTTTTGCTCGAAGAACATCCACTCGTGGACTTTGGCAAGGTCATAAGCATCGGTTGGCAAATACGCCGTACCGCGGGCCAGATACAAAAGGATTGCGTTAGACTCTGCGATCAGCCGCCCATCTTCCAGGCAGAGCAATGGTACTTTGCCGTTTGGGTTTAGCTTGCGAAAATCCGCACGCTCGGTCACGCCCGAACCATATTCGCAATCGATATGCTCAAACGGAATACCCAAATGCGCGAGTAACAGGCGAATTTTGTAAGAGTTGCCAGATGAGGGCATGGAATAGAGTTTGAGCATAATATCCTCCTGAATTGCTGTTTTGTTTAAATTGAGGGATTTGGAAACTGCAATTTTTTGACGCTTAGTATTGGCTTTATTTGACAGCCTGTGTGCTATGCGTCGGCCTCATTGAGTTTAAATATACACGCGTCACACTTAAGCAGAAGATAGCCAAAACGAGCCCGGCCAACATATCGCTCAGATTGTGGCCACCGTGAATAAGTATTGCCGGCACCATGGTTAGATTGATCAAGAGAATTGGCAAGCGCAGCCATTTGCTATGAAAGAAAGCGTAGCATGACAGTATTGCCATAACAGTGTGATATGACGGGAAACCTATAAGTCCTAGCGCATCTTTGGGCGAAATGAGTGTCACGCCCTCAGCGAAAATTCTGTACAACTCTGCGCCATAGGCCGTATTGACGATAATGCCTGCTTGAGCTTCTATATCTGCTGGAACGTCCCAGTAGCCCGCGGGGCCAGCTGACGGAAACATGGACCAAATTAATATAGCAAAAAGTGCTGAAGTGGTGCTCGCGATCATAAATATATCGAGCCTGCGGGGTTGGTTTGTAAATCCGAGATAAATCACGGCGATAATCAACTGAGGCAGGCTGGAAATATAGACCGTTCGCATTATCGTATTGGCGGTTGGATAGTCAGCTATAAAGATCACCCATCGCTGCCAATTATATCCAAAATAGCGCGCATCAATTTCCACCAGCGTTCGATCAATCGGCTGGTTTGAAAGTGGTAGCAATAGGTAATTGAAAACTGACCCTGCAATGGTGAAAAGGATGAAGAGGCCTGCTGCCGTAATGGCGAGCGCAATTCTCTCATTGTTACCTTTTCGGACCGTCCTGTAAAATTGCGCCAGCGCCAACATGCCAAGAGCGGTGCTGATGCCAATTCCATAGCCGAGCCAATCGATCTTCGGTTGTTTGATTGAGATGAGCAGTGCATTTGCCACGAGAAGTAGTGCGATTAATACGAGCACAAATTTCTCTGAATATGTAAATTTCATTGTGATGGCTTTTTGATGGGGTATCGCGTTTATGCCGAGGCTGGACGACTTGGAATAATATAAGTTTTAAGCGGCTCGCTATCGAACCATTCGTCAAAATTATTGGGGAGAGTGCGCGGGACAGCGGCAGCAAAACCCTGCACCATGTCAGCGCCAGCGCTTTCAGCCATTTCGATCTGCCACATTTCTTCAAGGCCCTCGACAACCGTGTTGATGCGCAGTTCGCGAAACTTGGATATCAGCGTTTTGAGCTGTGAAAAGCCATCCGGCGTCTCCATCAGTTTTTTAGCCATGGGGCCATCCAGCTTTACGATATCAGGCGTCAGCGCGCGGATGCGGGTCATGTCTGAAGATTTTGCGCCAAAATCGTCAACCGCGATCAAATAGCCGCGTGCGCGCAGCGCATACACAAAATAGGTTAGATCGTCGTCCGACTTCGCCGCATGCTCGGTAATTTCGCAGACGCAATTTGTCGGCGTTAAATCCGATGCGCGCAGTTCAGCGCCCAAATCGTCAAGCATAGCATCAAAAGTTGATTTTGACGCTAAGGCTGATGGATCGAAGTTGAGAAATAATTTTCGCGCACTGGGGTGCAGTTTTGCTGCATTGCGCACATGCAGTGTTCGCGCAATGGTTTCGACTAAGTTGATTTCTTGATGATTTAAAGAACCAAAGAATGCGCCCGTTATTACGGCGACTTCTTCACGGTAGGGGCGAAGCAAACCTTCAAACGCGACCGGGCGTAAGTTGCCGCTTGATAAAACTGAAAGATAGGCTGAAAGGCGGTCTTCAACAGGTAGTCGTTATAAACCGCAGTCCAACTGCCATCAGGTTCTTGTTTGAACAGATCTGCCGCTTCTTGTTTTTTCTGTAACGCCAAACTAATCATCCTAACAGTTTGTTGTTTTCGGAGCGAGTATGATCGAAACCTTTAAATCTATGGTTAATAAAATCTAAACCGGTTGGCCAGCAAAATTTTAGCTTGCGCCATATTTTGTATGGAACGCCGTGATTTATCAAAATTGCCGAACGAGTCTGCGGAGAAACACTTGCACGGTGTTTATTATTGGCGCATAGCGACCGCGTCCAAATCGTGGGCTTTCACAGGCAAATTGTGCCGGTAATTGGAGATAAAAATGGCGTTTCTGGCTGATATTCTTTCGCGCGTTAAACCATCTGCGACCATTGCGGTCACACAAATGGCACGTGAGTTGAAGACCAGCGGCAAGGACGTGATTTCTCTGTCGGTTGGTGAACCAGATTTTGATACGCCGCAAAACATCAAAGATGCGGCCATTGCTGCGATCGCGCGCGGTGAGACAAAATATACGCCAGTATCTGGAATACAGCCGCTTCGTGAAGCAATCGCTGCAAAGTTCAAGCGTGAAAATGGCCTAGATTATACGCCAGCGCAAACAATCGTCGGCACGGGCGGCAAGCAAATCTTGTTCAATGCCTTTATGGCGACGCTCAATCCTGGCGATGAAGTTGTGATCCCAACGCCCTACTGGGTTAGCTATCCAGAGATGGTGGCGATATGCGGCGGCACAAATGTGTTTGTTGCGACCAAAATTGAAGATGAATTTAAGCTGACGCCACAGGCGTTGGAAGCGGCGATTACGCCAAAGACAAAGTGGTTTATGTTCAACTCGCCGTCCAATCCGTCAGGCGCTGCCTATTCATACGATGAGCTGAAAGCGCTGACCGATGTGCTGATGCGTCACCCGCATGTTTGGGTTTTGACGGACGATATGTACGAGCACCTCTGCTATGGAGGGTTTAAATATTACTCGCCGGCACAGGTTGAGCCAGCGCTTTATGAACGCACATTGACCATGAACGGCGTATCGAAAGCCTATGCCATGACCGGTTGGCGTATTGGTTATGCGGCAGGGCCATTGGCACTGATCAAGGCGATGGACATGATCCAAGGCCAACAAACATCTGGCGCTTGCTCCATTGCACAATGGGCGGCTGTTGAAGCGCTAAACGGTCCGCAGGACTATATCGAAGAAGCACGGGCGGCATTTGAAGAGCGCCGCGATCTTGTTGTTTCAATGCTTAACCAAGCGTCTGGCCTTGAATGTCCAAAGCCGGAAGGTGCGTTTTATGTCTATCCATCGTGCGCAAAGCTGATGGGCAAAACGGCACCAAACGGTAAACTGTTGGAGACGGACGAAGACTTCGTTATGGCGTTGCTGGCGGTTGAAGGAGTAGCAGCGGTGCACGGTTCGGCGTTTGGGCTTGGTCCAAATTTCCGCGTGTCCTATGCGACATCAACTGAAAATCTTGAGGAAGCCTGTAAGCGCATTCAGCGTTTCTGTGCTGCCTGTAGGTAGGCCAAAGAATGGCAGTGGCGCTTATTTTTGAATAAGCGTCACCTTACATCTTAATTTGCGCTCATTTTTGAATGAGCGCCATGCATTCAATCTTATTTTTTTCTATCAGCTCACAAGCGTTAAATGCGGCCTTCATGGTTTCAAAGCCGATAAACCGTGCGCGAAAGACTACACCTCGGCTTGTATCGAGCGGTACGGTGTATTGGCGTAAATTAGTCTCCTTGAGAGCCGGGCGTGCAAGCGCAAGCCGTTCAAGCGCACGCTCTTTGGTCGGCAAGGCCCCAACTTGGATAGCATAGGGCTGTATGGCTGCCGTTTGCGTCAAATCAAAATCTGTAGGCGTTTCGGAAACAGTTTCAGGCTCGACTGGCTTTTCTATTTCTAATGCCGCAACTTCTACACTCGGATTTATTTCTTTCGCCTGCGTGTCTGTTGCTTTATTTTTTGCAAGCTCTTGCTTTTCTGCAGCTTTTTGTTTGGTCAAATCGGCGGTGCGCGCAATTTGCTGATCTTCGGTCAACTGATGAAACGGGGTGCGCCCTTCGAGCAAATCAACAACCACTTGATCGCGTTCTTTGGCACTGCGGCCGCCCATAACCACAATCAATCGGTCGCCATTGGGCTCTTGCGAATAGGTGACGATGTTAAAGCCAGAGGCATTGATAAAGCCGGTTTTGATGCCGTTTATTGTGTCGTATTTTTTCAGAAGATTATTATGTGTGTCCCATGTGCGGTCTTTGTACGAGACTTTTTGAACTGAAAAGCGCGGGTAGAACTCTGGAAAATCTTTCTTCAAAGCGAGGCCGAGGACAGCTTGATCTTGCGCGGTCGTCACTTGCTCTTTGTTGGGAAGGCCAGACGCATTGCGATAGACCGTATCCTTCATACCAAGTTGGCGCGCTTTGACTGTCATACGTTCGGCAAAGGCATCCTCGCTACCAGCCAAGAGTTCTGCAACTGCTGCGGCAACATCATTGGCCGAACGCACGACAAGTGCGTCAATTGCAAGGTCTACTGAAATTTGCTCATCTTTTGCAAGGCCAAGGCGCGACGGCGCGCGGTCGGCAGAATAACGTGAACCGACGACTGGCGTTTCCAGCGTCACTTTTTGGTCGCGAAGCGCTTCAAACAACATGTAAAGCGTCATCATTTTGGTCAGGGATGCGGGATGGCGCAATTCCGACGCCGCCTCATTGAACAACGTTTGCCCAGTTTGCACATTTATGCTCAATGCAGACCGAGGCGGCTCATAGGCATAGCTTGTCACAGTCGATAAAACGACAGTGTAACATGTTATAAAAATGCCGAAAATTCGAAACATGAATGAAAGCATACCGCTTAAATAGCGTTGATAGATTGAAAATCTACCAGTGGCGAGAAGTTGTTACCAGAGTATTAAAATTTTACGCCGCCAGCATTATTGTTGTGTGCTGCGCCACCAATTGGCGATTTGCGCACGCTCTTCATTGGTAATCATGGATACATTGGCTGGCGGCATCGCATGCGAGATGGCTGACTGAATGTAAATTGTTTTTGCGTGCTGGGCGATTTGCTGATGCGTTTCCAGGATCACGCCTTTGGGCGCCCACAAAATACCATCCCATGCGGGTTCTGCGGCATGGCACATGGCGCAGCGCCCTTGCACAATGGTTGCCATATCTTCAAATCCGGCGGTCTCAATCAGGGCTTGTTGGCGCGGTGTGATGATCTCTGCAGTCTCGGTTGCCGCCGAATTATATTGCGGCGCAGTGGACAGCCAAGCAACGATAATAAACAGCACGACGGTCACAATCCATGTCCATGTCGGGTTGCCTGTACGGGCATGTTTTGAGTTAAAGTAGTGGCGGATGGTGACACCCATCAAGAACACAAGGCTGGCGATAATCCAGTTATATTCCGTCGCAAACGCCAGCGGATAATGGTTCGACAGCATCATGAAAATAACGGGGAGCGTAAGATAGTTGTTGTGCGTTGAGCGCAGCTTGGCGATCTTGCCATATTTCGGATCAGGCTTTCGGCCCGCTTTCAAATCGGCCACGACAACACGCTGGTTTGGCATGATGATGAAAAAAACATTGGCACTCATGATTGTCGCGGTGAATGCACCCAAATGCAACAGCGCTGCGCGGCCAGAAAATACGCTGGTGTAAAAATAGGACATGCCGACCAACACACCGAACAGCAAAACCATCAGCATCGTGGGGTTTTCAGCCAATTTAGATTTGCAAAGGAGATCATAGGCTATCCACCCCAAAGCGAGGGAAGCCAAGGATAGTGCAACCGCCGTTAGTGTTGAAATGTCCGCGACCGATGGATCAACTAAATAGAGGTCCGCACCCAGATAATAGACCAGGAAAAGCAAAAAGAAGCCAGAAATCCAGGTCCAATAGCTTTGCCATTTATGCCAAATCAAATGCTCGGGCATTTCGTCAGGCGCAATCAGATATTTTTGAATATGATAAAAGCCACCGCCATGAACCTGCCATTCCTCACCGTCGGCGGGGCCAGCGATATTTCGGTTCAAACCAAGATCAAGTGCAATGAAAAAGAACGACGAACCAATCCACGCAATCGCGGTGATGACGTGCAGCCACCGCACCGCAAATTCTAGCCATTCCATAGCCACGGTCAGATCATACATTTGCATCTCCTCCAGCTTATTACTGTCCCTATATCCCAAATTCAGATGCTAGTCAGATTGATTTGGCCAAGAAAGCGAATAAATTGCCAAGGACTTTCAAATCAAACTAAATAATACTAAGCTTTCGATATGAGTTATTTTGATAGCCTTAAATCATTCGTGCGGGTGTTTGATCTTGGATCGATGAGTGCGGCGGCGCGCGATCAGCGTGTGTCACCGGCGGTCATTTCCAGCCGGATCGCTGAATTGGAACAGCATCTGAATGTTCGTTTGTTCAATCGCACGACGCGCAGCCTGCAACCGACGCAGCAGGGCAAGATTTTCTATCAGGGTGCGACCGAGATTTTGGAGACGATTGAACGGTCTGAAAATGCCATTGCCGAAAACTCGAATAATCCGCGTGGGTCGATTTTTGTGGGTGCGCCGCTTGGCGTCGGTCGGCGGTTCATCGCGCCCCATGTTCCCCATTTTAAAGATCAATATCCGCTGATTGATGTCCGGCTGCGCCTGTCAGACCGTAATATCGATATCGCCGCTGAAGGGATTGATGTGGCGTTTTCGATCCGGAAACTGCCTGACTCGAACCTTAAAATGAAAATCATCGAAGATTGTCCGCGTGTGCTTTGTGCGGCCCCCAGCTATATCGCGCGAAAAGGTATGCCGATAGAGGGCCGTGATTTGATCACGCAGCAGCATGATTGCTTGCTGCTGCGGTTTCCCGGCACGACCGAGTTTCGCTGGTCGCTTAAAGTGGGCAATCAAATCAAGGATTTTGATGTGAAGGGCCCATTTGAATCCGATGATGGCGATGTGCTGACGCAGTGGGCGCTGGATGGGCGCGGCATCATCAACAGCCCTTTGTTTGAAGTCGCAGAATATTTGGCTAACGGAACGTTGATGCAAGTCTGTCAGGACACGCCGCCAACCTCGGTAAAACTCGCTTGTCTTTATCCACACAAGCGGTTGCAAGATCCTAAGATCAGGCTGTTTATCGATTTCATGGTCGCCAAATGCCGCGAAGAGCTAAAGCGCCGAGAAAACCTTTAGCGCGATCCCGCGTCATGTTTTTAAGGGACCTGTAATTGCGTTAGCTTCCCCGATAGGTCGAGAAACTAAACGGCGAGACGAGCAGCGGTACATGGTAGTGCGACGTGGCGTCATTGATGCCAAAGCGAATGGGAACGACATCGAGGAACAGATTTTTGGCAGCGGGTGCCACTAAGCCTTTTGCGCGGAAATAATCGCCTGCATGAAACACAAGTTCATAGTCACCCGTAGTAAATTTGTCTTTTGGTAAAATTGGACTGTCCGTGCGGCCATCATTGTTGGTGACCATGGTGATGATTTTTTCACGGGTCTCACCTTTCAACCGGTATAGTGTGATCTCAAGGCCATCGGCGGGAACGCCGCGCGCAGTGTCGAGTACATGGGTGGTTAAAAATCCGTCAGCCATTTTTTGCTCCAAGTTTCTGCTTTAGGTAGTACACCAATAGCCCAAGGCATATGGCTATCTTATACAAAATAGTCTTTATGGAATTTCTATATAATCTTTGCTATTTAATTCATGTAGCATTGAATGTGGAGGGTTTTCGTGGATGTATAGGTATCCAAGAGATATGCGCGGGTATGGCGCAACGCCGCCGGACCCTAGATGGCCGGGCGGTGCCAAGATTGCTGTTCAGTTCGTCATCAATTATGAAGAGGGCGGCGAGAACAACATTCTGCATGGCGACAAAGCCTCGGAAGCCTTTTTGTCTGAAATCGTAGGTGCGGCGGCATGGGAAGGCCAGCGCCATTGGAATATGGAATCGATTTACGAATATGGTGCGCGCGCGGGTTTCTGGCGTCTGCATCGTTTGTTCACGCAGATGCAAATTCCTGCGACTGTTTACGGTGTTGCCACGGCGCTTGCGCGCTCGCCCGAACAGGTTGCCGCTATGCAAGAGGCCGGTTGGGAAATCGCCTCACACGGCCTAAAGTGGATCGAATATAAAGACGCGACTGTTGAAGCCGAGCGCGCGGATATGCTGGCTGCCATAGCGCTGCACCATGAAGTGACCGGCGAGCGCCCAACCGGATGGTATACGGGGCGCTGCTCTATCAATACGGTTGACCTGATCTGCGAAGAGGGCGGTTTTGCCTATGTGTCTGACAGCTATGCGGATGATCTTCCCTATTGGTATGAGCATGATAGCGGGCATCAATTGGTAATCCCATACACGCTAGATGCCAATGATATGCGCTTTGCTACGCCGCAGGGCTTTAATTCTGGCGATCAATTTTATGCCTACTTAAAAGACACATTCGATGCGCTTTATGCCGAGGGCGAAGCGGGTCACGCGAAAATGATGTCGGTCGGCATTCATTGCCGTCTTCTTGGTCGCCCGGGCCGCATTCAGGCGCTGCGGCGGTTTATGGAATATGCAAAAAGCCATGGTGATGTGTGGTTTGCCAAGCGCGTTGAAATTGCTGACCATTGGCACAATCACCACGCGCCAGAGCATCATATGCTGCGTCCCACGCATATGAACCGCGACGAATTTGTCGAGCATTATGGATCGATTTTTGAGCATTCGCCATGGATTGCCGAGCGCGCCTATGATGATGAGCTTGGGGATGCCCATAACAGTGCCATCGGATTGCACAGTGCTTTGGCTCGCAAGTTTCGCAGTGCGTCGCAAGATGAACGCCATGGCGTTTTGACCGCGCACCCGGATCTGGCAGGAAAGTTGGCGGCGGCAAAATTGCTGACGGCAGAATCAACAAGTGAGCAGGCTAGCGCAGGCCTTGATGCTTTGACGGCCGATGAGCATGCAGCTTTCACGGCACTCAACGAAGCTTATACGGCGAAGTTTGGTTTTCCATTTATCATCGCCGTTAAAGGTCTCAACAAAGACCAGATATTGTCGGCTTTCAAGCAACGCATCGACAACGACCGCGATACAGAATTTTTGGCCGCATGCAAGCAAGTCGAGCGCATCGCGTTGTTCCGCCTGAAGGATATTTTGCCATGAGCCAGTCTGATATTTACACTTACGCGACACCGCCTGGAGGATTGCCGTCGCAATCTGAAAAAATGACAGGGCGCGCGATATTTACTGAGAGCTATGCGTTTCTGCCTGCGGGTACAATGCGTGACATCGTCACCAGCTATTTGCCCCATTGGAATAAAACCCGCGCGTGGATTATCGCACGGCCAATGACCGGTTTCGCGGAAACATTTGCACAATATATCGTCGAAGTTTCGCCTTCTGGCGGCAGCGATAACCCAGAGCCAGAGATCGGCGCCGAGGCCGTGCTGTTTGTTGTGGATGGAACTCTTGAATTAACAATCGATGGGACATTGCACAATCTCAGCGCGGGCGGCTACGCGTTCATCGCGCCCCATGCAAAATGGTCGGTTGTCAATTCATCAGACGCCAAGACGACTTTCCATTGGATACGCAAGCTCTATGAGGAAGTGGAGGGCATCGATCTGCCGACTTCTTTTGTGACGCACGATGCGGCTGTTCAGCCAACCGCTATGCCAGATACACAAGGCAAATGGGCGACAACGCGCTTTGTTGATCCGGCTGATTTACGCCATGATATGCATGTCACCATCGTCACTTTTCAGCCGGGTGGTGTAATCCCGTTTGAAGAAACCCATGTCATGGAGCACGGGCTCTATGTGCTTCAGGGCAAGGCGACATATCTTCTCAACAAGGACTGGGTCGAAGTTGAGGCCGGAGATTTTATGTGGCTTCGCGCGTTTTGTCCGCAAGCCTGTTATGCGGCGGGCAACGAGCCGTTTCGTTATCTGCTTTATAAAGACGTCAACCGCCACCCCGCATTGCGGTTACCGTAATGGATAAAGTGATGGGTGAAACGATTGTCATAAAACCGATTACCAGAGAGGCCTTTGCTCCATTTGGCGATTTGATCGATGTTTCCGGTGAGCCCGATAAGCTGATCAATCAGGGGCTGTGCGGCCGATTTCACGATCGAGCGACGTTTGATTTCGGGCCGAATTGTAACGGTGGACTAAGCCTGTTTGATGCGCAGCCGCGCGCGCTGCCTTACACATTGGAAATGGTCGAACGGCACCCGCTATGCAGCCAAGCCTTTATACCGATGCACCAAAATCCGTTTTTGGTCATTGTTGCCGAAGGTGCCGCCGACAATAATGTGCCAGGACAAGTCCATGCCTTCACAACTAAGGGTGGACAAGCCATCAATTTTCATCGCAGCACGTGGCACGGTGTGCTAACGCCTTTGTCGGCGCCTGGCCTGTTTGCTGTGATTGATCGCGTATCTGCAGGCGATAACCTGCAGGAACATTGGTTTGCAAAAGCCAAAACAATTGTCTCGGTAGGGACATAACTTAGACGACCAAACCAAAATGCTATTCTGGGAGGACATCAAATGGCAGATACTTCAATAGGGACAGCGGCACAGCTGCGTGATCCCAACTATACACCAGCACTGGCACGCGCCATACCGCTGGGCATTCAACACGTTTTGGCGATGTTCGCCTCTAACGTGACGCCGGCCATCATTGTCGCCGGTGCGGCAGGCATCGGCTTTGGTTCAGACCAAGGCGCACTTGGTTTTCCAGACATGACCTATATGATTCAGATGTCGATGCTGTTTGCTGGCGTTGCAACACTGTTTCAAACAATCGGTTTTGGGCCCGTTGGCGCAAGGCTTCCCATCGTTCAAGGAACGTCATTTGCGTTTCTGCCCATCATGATCCCTGCTGTAGCCGGTCTTGGCGTCGGCGGCCTTGGCGGCCTTTTTACTGGTGTTTTCATCGGTGGTTTGTTCCACTTCTGCATCGGGTTATTCATCGGTAAAATCCGTTTTGCCTTACCACCATTAGTCACCGGATTGATCGTTTTGATGATCGGTTTGGCACTGATCAAGGTGGGCATTGAATATGCGGCGGGCGGCGTGCCAGCCCTTGGTGGTTTGAAAGCTGCTTTGGCTGCAAAAGAGGATATCGGTGCGCAAAAGTTTGGCTCGCTCGCCATGTGGATACCTGCCTTGGCGGTTATTCTCGTTACACTTGGTTTCAAATTTTTCACCAAAGGCATGCTATCGATTGCAGCTGTGCTGATCGGTATCATCGCCGGTTACATCGTTGCCTATTTGATGGGTCAGGTGAATTTTGGCAACGTTGGTAAGGCAGCGCTTTTTGATGTTCCGAACCCGTTCAAATACGGTTTCTCAATCAACTGGGCCATCGTTATCGGCATGTCTTTGATGGCGATTGTCTCTGCGATTGAAACAGTTGGCGACGTATCTGGCATTACAAAAGGTGGTGCTGGCCGCGAAGCAACGGACAAAGAAATCCAAGGCGCAACTTTTGCCGATGGTTTGGGTACAGCGGTTGCTGGCGTATTTGGCGGCTTGCCAAATACATCGTTCTCGCAGAACGTTGGTCTTGTTGCGATGACAGGTGTTATGAGCCGTCACGTCGTAACGATTGGCGCGATCTTCCTGATCATTTGCGGTCTTATTCCAAAAGTTGGCGCGGTCATCAATACGGTGCCGATCAACGTGCTTGGTGGCGGCGTGATCATCATGTTCGGTATGGTCTGTGCATCTGGCTTGAACATGTTGTCGGAAGTAGTTTGGAACAAGCGCAATATGATTATTTTCGCAACAGCCTTGTCCGTTGGTTTGGGCCTTCAGCTTGTTCCTGAGGCGCTGATCCACTTGCCAAAAACAATGCAGATTTTGCTGACTTCTGGCTTGCTGCCATCTGCTGCTTTGGCAATCATTCTGAATTTGGTTATTCCGCAAGAAGAAGCGTAAACCACTACAGTTTAGTATCAGAATAGAGAAAAGCCCCGCTCGAAAGAGCGGGGCTTTTTGCGTTTTGAGAGACGTATTTTTAGGTTGAAAAAACTTAAAAATCGACTTCGATTGCCGCGCCTTTTTCAATGGCTAAATCGACAACTGCCGCTGCCACAGCCAAATCTTGAAGACCGACACCAGTTCCATCAAACAGTGTGATTTCGTTGTCCGACGTGCGGCCGGGATGCGTGCCATTTATCACTGCGCCCAGCTGATGCACGTCGCTCTGGCTGATCAGGCCCTCGGCGATTGCATGCTGCGCTTCACCGATGGTAATCGATTGTGCCACTTCGTCGGTGAACACGGTTGAACGCGTAAGGAGTATAGCTTCCACTTCTTGCTTGCCTTTTGTATCGGTGCCCATGCACGCGATGTGCGTGCCCGGTGATACGTGGTCAGCCATGAGTGACGGCGCAAATGCCGATGTAATGGAAATGATCACATCAGCCTCGCGCATGCGCTCCAAGGCAACGCCTTCAAAGGGAACACCCGCCTCGTTTGCGACCTTTTCGATATTTGGCAACATGTCCGGATGGTAGTTCCAACCGATGACTTTTTCAAAATTTCCTTGCTCTAATGCAGCGCGCAATTGAAATGTCGCTTGGTGACCTGCGCCAATCATGCCCAAGACTTTAGAATTTTTACGAGCAAGATGTTTGATTGAAATTGAAGAGGCCGCTGCCGTGCGCAGCGCTGTTAAAAGGTTGCCGCCGACCATCGCTTTTACTTTGCCCGTGTCTGCATCAAACAAAAACACCGTCGATTGATGGTTGATCAGATTGCGCTTTTCAAGATTGTGCGGCCAATAACCGCCTGCTTTTAAACCCAATGCGAGGCCTGCTTGATCGAAGCCGCCTTTGAAACCATACAGCGCATTTTCATGGCCAATAGCTTCGCGAACAACTGGAAAGTTATAGGCCTCGCCTGAGGCCATGGCAGCGAATACTTTTTCAACAGCATCAAATGCGGCCCCGCGTGTCATCAAGGCTGCAATTTCTCTTTCTGGCACTATGATCATGGTTCATCCCAATCTAGATTTTCTAAAACAAAAGACCGGCCAACGAAATTTGGCCAGTCTTTATCGGTAAGTCTAAGCGTGGTTTAGTAGGCTTTGCCGCGTGCTGATACCGGCCACAATGTTTCCACTTTGCCGTTGCGCACACCGACATACCAATCATGTACGTTACATGTCGGGTCGCAGTGGCCGGGCACAAGGCGCAGCTTGTCGTTGACCTTTAGCGCGCCATCAGGGTCTGACACCACGCCGTGCTCGTCAGAACACTTGATGTATTTCACATCCGTGCGGCCATAGATGAATGGCAATCCGCTATCGACGGATTGTACCTTTAGACCGGCATCCACGATCGCCTTGTCTGCCTTGGCGTGGGACATCACGGAGGTCAAAATGAACAGAGCGTTCTGCCATTCGTTTTCATCGATGCGCTTGCCTT
>JAXHNY010000041.1:0-13886 GCA_034519905.1 Ahrensia sp. | reverse complement strand
ATACCGCGGCAACTTTCCCTCCGTATTGTACCACCGCTGATAGAACTTCCTGTTTCTCGGCATTTGATAGTGTGGGTGTTTCCGCGCGGTGGTGCTAAGGGCACTATAAAGATACCACCCCGCCCTTTATGACGTGGGAGACTAATAATTACAGGGCCGGAAAGTCTATCTTGCCGTCCTGCTGAAAGGGTGTAATTAGCGTTGCGCGGGTTAAATCGTGTAGCAGCTCGACAAATCCATCGGTCTGATACGCTGCTGTCAGCGCACCCTTTTGTGCCGTTGCAGCCGCCGCATTGCCCACCACGCCATGGGGGTTCAAATCGCCTGCGAGCCAGCCAAACCCATGGGGGCTTTGCGGGCTTAAATGTTTGAACGTTTTGAGCGCCGCGCTGGTCGCTCTTTTAAAGTTCTGCGCCTTCGTCATATCCACATGCTGAGGCTTGAAATGGAGCATGAGCGATGTTTCATAGTCGCCGCCATGGATGCCGATTTTTAGCTCATCGTCCGCGTATAATCCGTCAGGCACACCAAACCGACCCCAGGAGGTTTTCACCACCATCATGTCGAAGCGCTTTCTGAGCTCAAGGGCGGCAATCGCCATCGCAGGCTCGTTGCCACCATGGGAATTGACAAGAATGAGCTTTTTGATGCCGTGGTTGTTTGCATCGATGCCCCGTGTAATAATTGCCTCAACCATTTCTTGGCTTGAAATGCTGCGCGTGGACGCAAAACGAATATGTTCATCGGAAGCGCCGATGCGCAAGGCGGGAAAAATCCGCACATCAAATTTCGAAATTTTTTGGAACAGTAAGTTCAGCATTCCATCCATGATATCGGCGTCAGTTGTGATCGGCAGGTGAGGGCCGTGCTGCTCCGTTGCCGCCAATGGCAGAATGGCGATGGTTTTATCGCTGTCGATATTATTGAAATCGGCGGGCGCAAAATCGTCCCACATAATTTTTTGTACCATAAATTGATCTTGTTTCACGTTCTTTGCCATCCGCCAAGTGCAAAACGCATGGGATAAGGGTTGAAATTTGGACGGGTTCGTCGCACATCACGGTCTCAATCATATTGGGGCTGATGTCGATGAAAATCGCTAATGAAAAAACGCCGGTAACGGTGCTCACCGGTTATCTAGGTGCGGGCAAGACCACGTTGCTCAACCGTATTTTGACGGAAGATCACGGCAAAAAATATGCGGTCATCGTCAATGAGTTTGGTGAAATCGGCATTGATAATGATCTGGTTGTTGATGCCGATGAAGAAATTTTCGAGATGAACAACGGTTGCATTTGTTGCACCGTGCGCGGTGACCTCATTCGGATTTTGACCGGTCTGATGAAGCGCACCGCCGATTTTGACGGGATATTGGTCGAGACAACCGGACTTGCTGATCCCGGGCCTGTGGCACAGACGTTTTTCGTTGATGAAGACATTTCGGCAAAAACCAAGCTGGATGCGATCATAACCGTTGTGGACGCAAAGCATTTGTCGCTGGAAATTGACCGCGCACCGGAAGCCCAAGAGCAAATCGCTTTTGCGGACATCGTTGTCCTCAACAAAATTGATACGGTCTCCGATTATGATGTGAAAATGGTGGAAGCGCGGATTCGCCGCATCAACCCGACTGCGCGTATTGAGCGGGCGACGCGTGCCAATGTGCCGCTTGATAAATTGCTCGGGCAAAACGCCTTCGCGCTCGATCGTATTTTAGACGGCGATCAAGACTTTTTGGCTAAAGACTTTGATGCGCACGACCACGACCACGACCACGATCATCATGACCATGACCATGATCATGCAACATGCACCGATCCAACCCACAATCACGGCCATGAGCATCATGCCCATGACCACAACCACAATCATGCCCTTGATGCCAGCCGCCACGATGACCATGTGTCTTCATTTTCGTTGTCAACACGCGATAAAATCGATCCAGAAAAATTCTTTCCATGGATACAGATGATCGGCCAAGAATTTGGTATTGATATGCTGCGCATGAAAGGCATCCTCGATATGGCCGGTGACAATCGGCGCTATGTGGCCCAAGCGGTGCACATGATGCTCGAAGGCGATTTTCAACGTGAGTGGCGCGATGGTGAAGATCGCTACAGCAGGATCGTTTTCATCGGACGCAACCTTCCGCGCGATATTATCGAAGACGGCTTTATGAAGACGAAGGCTGCACTCTGATGGATCCGTTTGATGCGGCCGGTGCCATGCGGCACTTCCGTTTTGAGGCGCAGGCGACCGCATCTGCATTTATTGGCACGGTGTTTGCGGTGGCTGGCGGGGATGGGGCAGTACGGCTTTGCGCGGTTGATGGCAGCTTCAGAAAAGTTGCGTTGCACGATGGTGCGATTTTGGCCATGGCTGCCAATGCGAAGGGCGATGCGCTTTATACAGCTGGCGATGACGGCAGTCTTAAGCGGCTTGGCGCTGACGGTGCGCTTTCAAGTGTGCACGAAGGGCGTAAATGGGTGGATAGCGTCGCTTGCAATTCGCGCGGCTATGTCGCGTGGTCGTGCGGCAAGACAATTTACATCTCAAAAGAAGGCGGTGAGGCAGCGCAAATTGCCGCGCCATCATCCGTAAGTGGCTTGGCGTTTTCACCCGATGGCAAATGGCTGGGCGCAGCGGTCTATGGCGGTGCACTGCTTATCTCACCGAGCAACCCTGAAAAAACAAAAATGCTCGAATGGCAGGGTTCGCACTTGACGATTGGTTTTTCGACCGATGGGCGCTTTTGTGTGACCTCAATGCTTGAAAATGCACTGCATGTTTGGAAGATTGATAATCCCGAAGGCAAGCACGGTCGCATGGGGGGCTATCCCAATAAGCCGCTGTCTTTTGACTGGACAGCCGATGGTCGCGGTATGTTGACCGCCGGAGCCGATGTGCTGGTGATGTGGCCGTTCACAGGCAGCGACGGGCCCATTGGGCAACAGGCGCAGGTTTTTGAAGGTGGTATTGGCATGGTGCGATCGGTGCGTGCAAGGCCGCGTACGCGCCAAGTGGTGATCGGCTACGGCGAAGGCGGTGTTGCGCTGTTCGACCGTGCAGACAATAGTTTTGGTTATATCGCTGATGCAAATGGCTCGCCGGTTATTGATGTGCGTTTTTCTGCCGATGGTCGATTAGCAGGCTTTATTCGCGAAGACGGTTCGGCAGGTTTGCTGGATATGGGCAAATTATAACCCACTATTTGCGTATGTGCGCAAAGACAAATTTATTTAGATCGAAGGCTTTAAACGATGCAATTTGCAAAACTCAACAACCTGAATATCCATTTTCAAGAAATTGGAGCGCCGGAGGGCAAGCCCTTGTTGGTGTTCATCAATTCGCTTGGCACCGATTTTCGCATCTGGCGCGATGTCATCATAAGGTTTGTGGGCGAGGCGCAAGTTCTCACCTATGACAAGCGCGGCCACGGCCTGAGCGATGTGGGCAGTGCGCCCTATACAATTGAAGACCATGCGAGCGACTTGGCCGCATTGCTCGATCATCTCGGCAAGCGCAACGCCATTCTGGTGGGGCTTTCGGTTGGTGGCCTGATTGCGCAGGCGCTTTATAAGACACGGCCAGACTTAGTGAGCGCGATGGTTCTAAGCGATACCGCCTTGCGCATCGGCACGCCGGATATGTGGGCCGACCGCATCAGAAGCATCGACATAGGCGGCATGGACAGCCTAGCAGATGCCACGATGACGCGGTGGTTTACGCCAGAATTTCGCCAAAAACGCATCCAAGAGGTTGCCGGCTATCGCACCATGGTAGCGCGCCAGCCAATCGATGGCTATTTGGGAACATGTAGCGCGATCCGTGACGCAGATTATACGGCTGATGCGGCAGCGATCAGCGTGCCGGTGATGTGTATTGTTGGCGAAGAGGATATTGTGACAACACCTGCCCATGTCTACGATATGGCAGCTGCCATAAAGGGTGCGCGACTGAAGAAATTGCTCTGCGTCTATGCGCATTTTGCCTGCATTGAAAAGCCCGATACTTTTGCCAATTTGGTCAAGGACTTCATCCGCACGATGAATGAGCAAATGCAGGAAATTAAAATGGAAGCGGGAAGCCAGTCTATCCACTAGATCATTTTTCGGGTACGATGAAGAGAGACGCTGCTTCAGTGCATTAATCATCAAGGAGAGACTTTTGTATTCGGCTATCATAATCGGCTTATTGGTTTTTGCTGCCGCTTCCTCGGGTGCGTTATTCAAGCCCGGAGAGTGGTATTTTAATCTCAAAAAACCGCGTTGGAATCCACCGAACTGGGCATTCCCTGTGGTGTGGAGCTTGCTTTATATGTGCATCGGTTATGCCGGTTGGCTTGTTTGGAACGCCGCCGGATTTGGCTTAGCAATGGTTGTTTGGGGCAGTCAATTGGTGTTGAACGCCGGGTGGTCGTGGTTATTTTTTGGCCGCAGGCGCATGGATCAGGCATTTGTTGAAGTGTGTTTTCTATGGGTGTCGATTGCGCTGTTTATTGTGCTTGCATGGCCAATATCAAAGCTGGCGGCCTATTTATTCATGCCATATCTTTTGTGGGTTACGATTGCTGCAACGCTAAACCGCACGGTTTGGCGCATGAACCCCGATCAGGTTCCGTCATAACGGCATCAATTATATCTTGGCGCGAAACCGCAACTCAATGAGGTGCATCGCAAAACTGGTGCTGAGAAAAATTGGGATGAAAGAAGTAAGGCGCGCCGGTGAGCGCGCTTCGCAAGGCGAGCAACATCGCTACGCCAGCCGCCGTGTTAAATATGATGGCTTTACGCTCCGCGCCGCTTTTGTTCAGATAAAAGTAGGCAAGCTCAAGGGCGAGACAAAGAAGAGCGACATCGGCGATATGGCCGCTTTTGATGAACCATTCAAACCATGTCAGCATCCGCTAAAATCCTTGGCTTGTCGGTGCTTGAGCAGCTGTGGGCTTAATGGAACGACGCAACAAATTTAGCTGCGCGCGGGAATGCCGAGCAACTGGCGCATATCTTTGATGAAGATGCGTAAATGCGCCATCGGTTCTTTTCGCACAATCTTTTTGTTGAGGTAGGATTCCCATGTGAGGCGTTGCACATCTTTGTCTTCGCACATTTTGACAAAACCCTCACGGCGCTTGTCGCTGGAATACCAAAAATACTGCATGGCACCAAGCACCATGAATGGCACACGGTGGTCTTTCATGAAGGCTTTGCGCGCATGGCGCAGCGAGCGGCTTTTGCCGGTTTCAAGCAGTTTCACCGCCGATTGGGCACCCAGACGACCGCTCAACATGGCGTAATAAATGCCTTCGCCCGATGAGGGCGCAACGCAGCCGGCGGCATCGCCGACAAGCACAATCGCTTTGCCGTCATCCCAGCGACGCATCGGTTTAAGCGGTAAGGGCGCACCTTCTTCGCGCACGAGTTCGGCGTCGCCAAGGCCTGCGGCCTCGCGCAGCTTGCGCGTGGCCTCTTTCATGTCGTGGCCTTTAATAGCGGTTCCTGTACCGATCGATGTATGTTCGCCGTGCGGAAATACCCAGCCATAAAAATCAGGGCTGATCTCGCCGTTATAGATGACGTCGCAGCGATCTGTCTGAAACAGATAGGGATCAAAATTCTTCGGTGTTTTGACTATTTCATGATAGGCAAAAACATATGGCGGTTTTTTCTTCGGACCAAAGATCGCGCGGCGCACGGCAGAATTGGCGCCATCGGCGCCGATAATGGTTTTTCCAGTAATCTCATGGATAACATCTGGTGCGGACTTATCTTGGACAAGCACTTTGATGCTGCCGTCGCTGTTGTACGATAGGGATTTAAATGTACCAGTGACATAATGCGCGCCCGCCTTTTGCGCACGCTCTCGCAAAAACGGGTCAAACTTGTCGCGGTCAACCATGCCGACATAGCCGATTGAACCGATTTCCATTTCTACTTCGCGGGCACTCGGAGCGATGATGCGCGCGGCATTGGATTTGGCGACAATCTGGCTTTGCGGAATATCAAATTCTGATATGGCCTTTGTGGGCACCGCGCCGCCGCACGGTTTTATGCGTCCTTCGCGATCAACAAGCAAAACGGAACGGTTTTGTTTGGCCAGATCATGGGCGGCTGTTGCTCCAGCAGGACCACCGCCAATGATGATGATGTCATAGTTGCTTTGAATTTCGATCATTTAGACATTACTCGCTGGCCGCATGAAGCCGGGTGGATCGCATCGAGCGGCCAAACTCAGCCGTTTGCGTTTGAGTGGTTTGGAACGATGTGTTGTTGATGCGCAACGCGATCATGGCAGACGCTAAAAACAACAGGGCTTCAACGGTGAAAACGAGACCGAAGGAAAACGGGATATTTCCGGTCAGAGCGCGGCTTACATCGATAGCGAGTGTGCCCAAAAATCCGCCGAGGCCGAACGCGATGGCTTGCGCTGCGCCCCAAACACCCATGCGTATGCCTTCGCGAGATTTTTTACCTGCACCGGCCAACGCCATCATGGTTCCGATTGCGGCCACCGCAAAAGTGCCATTGGCAAGACCGAGCAAAAATACGTTGACTTCAAGCGGCCAAGCGGGCGCAAGGGTTGACGAAAATGCAAGCCCCATCAGGGCGATGCCAGAACCGATGCAGCCTGTCACCGTGAAAAATTTTAACACGCCGGGCTTTCGCTTTGCGAGCAGCGTGCCGAATAGGCCGACGATGGCCATGCCTATAAAAACGCCGCCATGTTGCAGGCCGGAGAGTTTTGTGGTTTCGCCCGGGGTCATGTTAAACAATAGACCGGCGAATGGCTCCAAGATCAAATCTTGCGTTGAATAGGCCAGCATCGACATGAAGACGAAGATTGTAAAAATCCGCGCATGGGGATCAGCCCATGTCTCGGCTAAACTCTCGCGGAAACTGAATGCCGTGCTTTCATCCGTATCCTTTGTGGCAATCGCTGTATTTTGACGCTCGATACCAAAGACCGCCATGATTGCAACAATCAGGGCAACCGCCGCCGCCGTTGCCGTTACCGCAATCAGGCGCATATGCGAATAGGGATCGAGATTGATGCCGGAAATGATCGACGTGATGATAATGCCTGCGATCATCATCATCCAGACGAGTGTCGCGGCTGCAGGCCTGCGCGCCGGTGCCGTGCGGCTGGCAAGTAAAGCTAAAAGCGATGTACCCGCCGCGCCAATTCCTATGCCGATCAGCGCAAAGGCGACCGTCGCGGCCGCCATGGCAAGCCAAAAATTATTTTCAAACAGCAGTGTCGTTGCGGCAGCGCCTGTGCCGGATAGACCTAAAAGTGCGATGCCGCCGATGATCCATTTGGTTCGGCTGCCGCCAATATCAGACGCATGACCCCATAAGGGACGGCCCATTTGTACCGCGTAATGTAAGCCCACCAAAAGGCCGGGAATGATGGCTGCAAGCGCGAGTTCAACGACCAGAACGCGGTTTAATGTGGATGTTGTGAGAACAACGATAGAGCCAAGCGATGCCTGCACCAGACCAAGGCGCACAATTGAGAGCCAAGATAATCCATTTTCTGAGGGATTTTGCATAGCTCAGCCTCCGATGGTTGTTAGATTAAGCGAGCGAAGGGCGATGGCCGACGTCATCATGCCTGACACAAAGAGACCAACGCCGATGGCGCTAAACCACACATCGCGTTCGATTGGCTTTTTGATAAAGCGCACCATGCACACGGCTTGAACGGCCAGCAGAGCGGCAACGATGGCAGCGTGAATTGGTCTGTCCCAGCTGAGCAAGAGTGAAACCACGCCTGCTTGCGCAGAAAACATGGTGAAGCAGGCAATTTTTGCAGCAGAAGTGGGGCCATAAAGCACCGGCAGCGTGTTGATGCCCATTTGCTTGTCGCCTTGAATGGCTTTGAAATCATTGAGTGTCATAATACCGTGCGCGCCAAGGCCATAAAGAAGCGCAACGGCGATGATTTGCCACGATGGCAATGTGCCAAGGCCTGCAGCTGCGGCAGTGATCCACGGCAAGCTTTCATAGGAAAACCCACAGGCAGCGCAGCCAAGCCAGCCGTTTTGCTTTAATCGGAGCGGCGGCGCGCTGTAGGCCCAAGCAAGCGCGAGCCCGATGACAGCGGCGACGAATACCCAAAGCCCAAGAAGTGATGCAACGCTAAGAGAAATGATGGTAGCGATAATCGCTACATAAAGACCCCAGCGACCGGGCATGCGGCCTGAGGGGATAACGCGGTTGGGCTCATTGATCGCATCGACATGGCGGTCAAACCAATCATTGACCGCTTGGCTCGTGCCGCAAATCAACGGCCCTGCCAGCAATATGCCGCCCAAAACATAAAGCCAACGATCAGAAATAGCGCCGCCAATTGATACCGCTCCGCAGGCATAGGCCCACATCGGTGGAAACCACGTGATGGGCTTTAAAAGCTCGAGTACAGCGCCAGGTGTTGGCAGCGTGCGCATCGGCGTTAAAGTGGAGCCCGCAAGGGAATTGCTTTTCATAAATTGAGGCTAAGCAAACGCGGCAAAAGTGTCAACTAAAATTGACAGTAAAACATGTCAATTCTTGATATCTACTCGTTTCCGAAACTCTCAAGATCATGACGACGAAGCTTTATATAAAGGCTTTGGCGTGAAAGGCCGAGCATATCGGCGGCCGAAGCGCGGTTATTGCCGGTTTGACGTAGCGCAGCTTCGATGCACATTTTTTCGATTACATCGACAGCCTCACGGATGAGGTCTTTTAGCGGCACGCGTCCGACCAGTTCAGCAAAGTCAGATGATTCGTGCGATTTTCCTGGCAATGGCACAGTCATCTGGCTTTCGCGGCGGCTGGCCTCGGTGATAAACACCCCCACACGTGCGCCTTCACTGGTGTTAAAGCGCCCAGCGGATACGATCACAGGCTTCGTTGTGCCAAGTTCATCGCGCACAATCGACGAAAATTGGCGAAGCTGGCCTTCTTCTTTGATGCGCATGAGCAGGACTTGGAGGTCCACTGCCGAACCGCCAACCCAATTGCTCAAATTTCGCTCAATTAGATTCTGTTTGTTGATCACATGTACAAGATCGAGGAATTGATCGTTGACCTCAATAATTTTGCCTTTTTCGTCGATGGTGACAAACGCTTCGGGCATATGGTTGATGAAAGCGTTTTCGTTGGAGGCGCTTTGGTCTGTGCCGCTAATTTTCTTGGTGTGATCGACCACAGAAATAAGAATATTGCCGCGTCCATTTTCGCGGTACGGTTCAACAGCGATGGGCGACGATTGGCTTGCGTTTGCGAACTGGATTTCTAACGTTTTTAAGGCGCCGCCATGGCGGGCAGAATTCATCGCTTCGGTCAGTTCGATCCGTTGTTCGCGTTGTATCAGCGCTGTTGCTGGTCGATTGACAACGCGGTCTGCGGTTTGGCCAAGAAGGTTCGCGCCAGTTAGATTGATATCGATTACGTTGCCGCTATCGCCATCAACGATGATCATAGGCTGGCTGGTTTTGTGAAATATCGTCCGGTAGCGGCTTTCAGCTTCGCGGATTTTGGAATATTCCGATTCCAGTTCCATCTGAATTTCCAACAATTTTTGTTGGATGGCTGATTGTGGGCGCAGGTCAGTGCCAAGCGCGACGTATGGCATAACACCGTCAACCGATACTAGGACATAATCTACAGGCAGATCAGGATGTCCATCGGCGGCGTGATTGACTTGACGCTTTCGCGTGACTCCGTTCTTTTTGGATTTTCGGCAAGAAGCGCATCAATTTTATCATAGCACTCAGGCGTTACTGTCGAACGCCATGTCCGACCGATCCATTTATCGAGGCCGTAGACTTCAAGCGATCTGTCCTTGAAAGCAACATCAACAACGATACCATGTTCGTTGATGAGCAAAGTGATGTCTGAACCCAAGGCGGCCAAAGTTGCAGTGTTGACCGCATCAACACTTTTAAAAAGATCATCGGAATTTGTGAACCCACGGTGGTTCAATTTCGAAATCAGTTTTTCCATCAACTTCTTCTTAGAGTTATTATTGCGTCGATAAGATTTTAAAGCGCCTTTGAAGGTGTTAGCTTCAGCGCCTTCGTTTTTTCGATAAGATTTTCTGCTATTATCAGCGCCGAGTACGCACTGTCACAAATACAGTCTACGCCCAAATTCACGAGCCATTTATTGCCATCGAGTGACGCACCGCCGCCTGCTATGATCGCAGGGCGTTTGCACTCACTTGAATTCTCAATGGCTGTAATGGTTTGTTTTACGATTTTCTTTAACGCCGTTGAAGACCACGAAATACAAACAATGTCATGACCGCCACGTGCGATATGTTCAATCAGTTGCTCATTATTATTCTGAAACAGCCAATACCGGCTGCCCAGCCGCGTGTCGAGAACAATTCTTCGACAATACACTGGCCAAATTGATGGCTCTCACCGGGAGGTACGACAATAATTGCGCTGCCCAAATTGCGATGGTCAGCGGTTGCAAGTTCTAACTGGCATAATTTGCGCAACAAAATTTGAAGCCGCGACATGGCAATCGTTACATCTAAAAAACTGCGGCTATCATCGTTCCAGTCATCGCCGAGCGACTTTGCGACGATTTGGAGAAACTCGACCTTGAGGCCAATATCAGTCTTTAGGAGACGAAGCCAATTGAACAAATCGAATTCACTTGGCTTTAGTTTTCCATAAAGCGCATTTTTTGCGCGCTCTGTGGTTCTCGGTGAAAATACTGAGACCATGTTGCGGTATTTATCTCCAGTACAAAGCCTGCGAGTCGTTTCAGGGAAAACATCGTGGCATATGGCACGAATGAGAAGCTCTTTTGAAAAGCCTGCTTGGTTAGCTGATCGGTCAAGCATTTTCTCGGCGGATCCATTACTCATAGCGTATTAAGCCGCGTATTTTTATAGGCCACAATTAAGCGATCAAAATGAGTGACGCCTCGTTTAATAAATGAGGCGTTGCCATATCGGGTCATGTCGTGCGCCGCCTGCATCATGATATCCAAATGTCCTTTGCATCTTCTTTGCGCCTAAGTGTCAACTTTGTAAACAAAAATAATTGTCAATTAAAGTTGACACTTTTGAGATTTTGCAGTTAGTGTTGAGTCACTGGCAGGAGGTCGAGTACTACACCATGGGTCACAGCAGCGCAAATTCAAAGGCGGTCATTTCGCTTTATACCGCAGAACAGCGGGCTCGGCGCGATGCATCGATTTGGACGCTGGTGCAAGGTATTCTGGCGCCCGTTCAGTTCGTGGTTTTTCTGGTCAGTTTAGCTTTCATTGCGCGCTATTTTTACACGGGTGATGGGCTTGCTGCTGCAAACCTATCTATCGTTGCTAAGACATTGATTTTATACACAATTATGATCACAGGCGCGATCTGGGAAAAGGTTGTTTTCGGGCAATATTTGTTTGCCAAATCGTTCTTTTGGGAAGATGTGTTTTCAATGGCCGTTTTAGCACTTCACACGGCCTATCTTTATTGCCTTTTGACTGGTGCTTTGGCGGGATCGCAGCTTCTGATTTTAGCACTGTTTGCCTATGCGACATATGTCATCAATGCAGCCCAATTTATCTGGAAGCTGCGCATGGCTAGGCTCGGTGCGAACCTTGAGCAGGCGGTCGTTATGGCTCCAACTAATGCGCAGGTGGCATCATGAATAAGCACGTTGCGCCAACGCTATCCACAACATCTATGGGCTGTACGGACTGGAAACGCTGCGTTTACCAACGCGGCCAGCACGAAGTTTTCTGCGGCCTTACATCGATCATTTGGCTGCACCGTAAGATGCAGGATGCTTTCTTTCTAATCGTCGGTTCGCGCACATGCGCCCATTTAATGCAGTCTGCAGCCGGTGTGATGATTTTCTCCGAGCCACGATTCGCGACCGCAATCATTGATGAACGCGATCTGGCCGGTATGGCCGATGTGCATGAAGAGCTCGACCGGGTAGTGGAAAAATTACTCAAGCGCCGTCCGGACATTAAAATGCTGGTGCTCGTCGGGTCATGCCCGTCGGAAGTCATCAAGCTTGATCTGGGCCGTGCCGCTGAGCGCCTGAACAGAGAACATGCGCCGAACCGCCGTGTTCTTGCTTATTCTGGCAGTGGTATTGAGACAACTTTCACGCAAGGCGAAGATAATTTTCTTCAAGCGCTTATTCCTGAAATGCCAAAATTGACCACTGAGTCTGCATCAAACTTGATTATCGTCGGGTGTTTAGCCGATGTGATCGAAGATCAGTTCACGCGGATATTTAAGGCGCTTGGTATTGAAAATGTGGGCTTTTTGCCATCGCGCAGCTCTGGCGGATTGCCAGCCATTGGGCCTAATACCGTATTTTTGTTGGCGCAGCCCTACCTCAGCGTCACATCAATTGCCCTAGAGGGGCTTGGCGCAACGCGGCTTGTGGCACCGTTTCCGCTCGGCGAAGAGGGTACAACCGCTTGGCTTGCGGCCGCTGCTACCCATTTTGGTGTCGATCCCACGCGTTTTGATGCGGTGACTGGGCCAGGTCGCGAGCGGGCAAAGCGCGCGATTTCGAATTACGCCGATGAACTAAACGGCAAATCGATCTTTCTGTTTCCCGATTCGCAAATGGAACCAGCTCTTGCGCGGTTTTTGCACCGTGAAGCGGGTGTTGAAGTGATCGAAGTCGGCACACCGTTTTTAAACAAGGCGCATATGGCTCCCGATTTGGCTTTGTTGCCATCCACCGTTCAGATTTCTGAGGGTCAAGATGTCGATAAGCAAATCGACCGCTGCCGCGCGGCAAACCCTGATATTATTGTTTGCGGGATGGGCCTTGCCAATCCTTTCGAGAGCGAAGGCCGCACCACCAAGTGGTCAATCGAATTCGTGTTCACCCCCATTCAAGGCTATGAGCAGGCCGGCGATTTGGCCGAGTTGTTTGCGCGTCCCTTGAAGCGTCGCGGTCTTTTGCAGGTAGGATTGTAAGATGCAGCTTACCGTTTGGACATATGAAGGCCCTCCCCACGTTGGAGCGATGCGGATCGCCAGCTCGATGGAAAAGTTGCATTATGTGCTGCATGCGCCGCAGGGTGATACATACGCCGACCTGTTGTTTACAATGATCGAGCGGCGCAAAACGCGGCCCCCCGTCACTTATACAACATTTCAGGCCCGCGATTTGGGCAAAGATACATCAGAGATTTTCATGACCGCGTGCCGCGATGCGGCGGAACGTTTTGCGCCGCAGGCGATGATTGTTGGTGCATCATGCACCGCTGAGCTAATTCAAGATGATCCCGGCGGTCTTGCCAAAACACTTGGTCTTTCCATGCCAGTTTTTGCACTTGAGTTGCCGTCCTATCAGAAGAAAGAAAACTGGGGTGCTTCTGAAACCTTCTACCGCCTAGTGCGCGGCATTGCGACGGGTTGCAGCAAAGCAGAAAAGCCCGCTGGCGCGCCAAAGTCATGCAATATATTGGGCCCAACATCGCTTGGTTTTAGAAACCGCGATGACATCGTTGAAATTCAGCGCTTGCTTAAATCCATGGGGGTTGCGGTCAATGTGGTTGCGCCACTTGGTGCAACGCCAGCCGATTTGATGTTGTTGCCGGATGCGGATTTCAACGTGGTTTTATACCCTGAAATTGCCGAGCAGGCGGCAATCTGGCTCAAAAAAGAATTTGGCCAAGACTATATTATGACCGTGCCGATTGGCGTTAACGCAACGCGCGAATTCGTGCGAGAAGTGGCAGCTTTGGCGGGCGTTGATGGGGAAGCGGCCATTGAACAAGCTGACGAGCGCCTCTCTTGGTATTCGCGGTCAATCGATTCCAACTATTTGACTGGAAAGCGCGTCTTTATTTTTGGCGATGCAACCCATGCGATTGCTGCGGCGCGGATCGCCAAGCAAGAGCTTGGGTTTG
>JAXHNY010000025.1:0-7698 GCA_034519905.1 Ahrensia sp. | reverse complement strand
GATATTTTGGCGCTGAGATCTTTGTTGTCGATCTGGTGGGCATCTTAGTCTTGCGTGAGATCGGGGTTATTTTGACCGCCATTATGGTTGCAGGCCGTTCGGGCAGTGCCATTACTGCTGAAATCGGTTCGATGAAAATGCGGGAGGAAATTGATGCGCTCAAAGTTATTGGGCTTAATCCAATCGGTGTTCTAATTTTCCCGCGCCTTGTCGCGCTGGTGATTTCGCTCCCGCTGCTCACGTTCATCGCTAATATGGCTGCACTGCTGGGCGCCATGCTCGTGGCGCAGGTCTATTCGGGGATTTCACCCGATGCATTCATCACACGCGTCAATGAGGCGGTCGACCTGACTAGTTTTTTTGCAGGCATCATCAAAGCGCCATTTATGGCTATTATTATTGGCGTACTTGCCTCAGTTGAGGGCTTAAAAGTGGGTGGTAGCGCGGAATCGCTTGGTACGAGGGTGACCGCCTCGGTGGTCAAAGCGATATTCGTTGTTATTGTTGTCGATGGGCTTTTTGCGATGTTTTTTGCGGCGATTGATTTCTGATGGTAAATAAGAACGTCATATTAAGTGTTCGCAATATTCACGTTCAGTTCGGCAGCAATGTTGTGCTGCATGATCTTGATCTGGATGTTTATGCGGGCGAAATTTTAGGCTTTGTAGGCGGTTCGGGTACTGGTAAATCTGTGCTCATGCGCGCAGTACTTGGCTTGATTAAGCGCCAAGCTGGGACGGTTTCGTTCTTCGGTCAAGATATTGATAAAGTCGATGAAAATACACAAATCGCGATCGATATGCGTATGGGCGTGCTGTTTCAACATGGTGCCCTTTTTTCATCGCTGACCGTGGCGGAAAATATCGAAGTGCCGATGCGTGAATATTTGCGTATGTCTAAAAAATTGCGCCGCGAATTGGCGCTTTTAAAGTTAGAACTTGTCGGTCTCAAACGCGGTGATGCCGACAAATATCCCTCCGAACTATCGGGTGGTATGATCAAACGCGCGGCCTTGGCGCGGGCGCTGGCGCTTGATCCTGATATTGTGTTTCTTGATGAGCCAACATCTGGGCTTGATCCGATTGGTGCTGCCGAATTTGACCAGTTAATCGCCAAATTGCGCGACACGCTGGGTTTGACCGTGTATATGGTCACCCATGATTTGGATAGTTTGTTTTCTGTGACCGACCGTATTGCCGTTTTGGGGCAACGTAAGGTGCTGGCTATTGGTGATTTGGCTTATATGCTTAAACAGGATGACCCTTGGATTAAATCCTATTTCAAAGGAGATCGCGCGCGTATGATGCCAGCCTTTCAAAATGCGGCTGGCGCTAGTGTGGTGAATATCTGATGGAAACAAAAGCAAATTACACAGCGGTTGGTTTGTTTACGGTGTTGGTTTTCACCGCCGCATTTGCATTTGTATATTGGATTGCGCGCTCTGGCGGCGGCGGCGATACAGCCGAGCTTGACGTCGTGATTGAAGGCTCTGTGACGGGATTGGGTATTGGTAGCCCCGTTTATTTTAACGGTGTCAGCGTTGGCAAGGTGGCGGACTTGCGGTTTGATCCGACAAACCCGAAAATTGTAATTGCGCGTTCGCGCGTGCGCAATGATTTGCCGATTACATCTTCTACAAAGGCGCTGCTTGGTTTTACCGGCCTAACAGGCATCGCGCATATTGAGTTTGAAGGTGGCGACATCTCAAAGCCAAGTGTGTTTCAGTTGGCGGCAACAGAGGGCGGCATTGCAACCATTACGGCTGATCCATCGGCCTATGCAAACTTGCTGGTGACGGCTGAAGATATATTTGAGCGGGCGGAAAGTGTCCTGACCGAGCTTGAGGGGTTCGTTGCCGAAGCGCGGGCGCCGCTTACTGAAACCTTGAAAAATACGTCTCAAATTACGGAGGCAATCGCAAAGAATACGCAAAAAGTCGAAGCCTTTATGGTGGGCATGGGTGATCTCGGCGATACCCTTGAAGGGGTGTCTGATGGGCTGAAGGAAGTGCTTGCGGGTGCCGGTAATTTGATTGAAGCGGTAAATCCCCAAGATGTTAAAAACATCGTGGCAGACGTGCGTGGATTTACAAATAATCTGAAAACGGTTTCAGAAGATCTCGAGGGTATTGGTAAAACGGTAAATCAACTAGCCAGCAGTCTTGGCCAGACCGGTCCGCGTATTGAAAAAGCATTCGATCGATTTGATGAGGTTCTGGCAGCGGTCGATGCGAACGAAGTGAACAAAGCCGTAAAAGGCTTTGGCGATGCGGGCGGCGCAGCGGCACAGGCAGCAAAAGATGTGCAGGCTTTGACAGGCACGCTTAGCGCACAAAAAGCCGATGTAGAAGCGATCATCGCCAATGCGAAACAGATGGTTGAGCGGTTGAATGCATCATCGGTGCGTGTTGATGGCGTGCTTGCCAAAGTGGATGGCTTTTTGGGTGATAGCAATGCCGATAGTTTGATGGCCGATGTGAGCAGTACGCTGGCTTCCTTTCGCCAAGTTGCCAATACGCTTAATAGTCGTTTGGATGGCATAACCGCAGGCCTAGAGCGGTTCAGCGGTCGCGGCCTGCAAGACGTGGAAGCGCTGGTTGGTGAAACGCGCCGCTCTATCAACCGGATCGAAAGCGCTATTTCCAGTTTGGAGAAAAATCCGCAACGGCTATTGTTTGGCGGTGAGGGCGATGTGAAGCGCTTTGACGGACGTCAGCGTCGCTGATACAACGGCAAGAGAAACTGGTTGTAATTGAGTAATGCTATTGATGCCGCGTGACATTTCCCAAAGGTGCAAATTCTCCATCGGTCGCACTTTAAGCGTGGCGATAGTTGCGGGAGTTTTACACGGCTGTGCCGCGCTGGGTGGAACTGAGGCAACAACAGATACCTATGAGCTGGCGACAGCCGATGTCACCAATGCGCAGGCGGTTCGCCGCGGCGCGCAAATTTTGATCGCCGAGCCTGTCGCGCTTAAAGCGCTTGATTCTGAAAATATCGTTGTGGAGACGGCTCCGCTGACCATTCAATATCTTGACGCAGCGCGGTGGAGTGACCGCCTGCCGCGCGTTGTTCAGCAAAAACTGGCTGGATCATTCGAAAGCTCAAACCGATTTTCGGGGGTTGGGCTGCCCGGCCAAGGGTTGGCGATTGATTATCAGTTAATCACTGAAATCAGGGATTTTTCCATCGATGGCACCCGCAATATCGCCGAGGTGAAAATATCAGTGAAACTGCTCAATGACCGCACGGGCGGTGTTATTTCCGCAAAGGTTTTTGAGGCGTCACGCGCCAGCGGTTCGTCTGACCAAGGCGCCTATGTGCGCGCGCTCAATGCAGCCTTTTCTGATGTCAGCGAAGAAATCGTCATTTGGGTGGCGTCGAAGGTTTGAGAGGTAGCGTAAGCAAATAATTGCTTACGCATACCCAAACCATCGCATAATTATTTTTACCTCAACCGTCCGCTGGCATGAGCTAGCATCGTATAAACCTTGCCCGTATCGGATGTAAGGTATGAAAGGGCCATCGCCCCATCGCGGTCGTTTCGGCTCACATCTTCAAGCAGGCGCTCAAAGTCTGTGATGTAGCGATCAACGGTCGTTGCAAAATTTCCATCGCTTTCATAGCGGCGTTTCATATCATCAAACGTCTGCTGACCACGCAATGTGTAAAGACGGCGGTTGAACAAATTGCGTTCGCCGCGGCGATAGCGTTCCCACAAATCCATCGCTGCTTCATTGTCAATTGCACGCGCAATATCGGCTGAAATGTTATTGAGCGATTCACTTGTTGCCGCCCGTGCCGGTTTTACTGGTGCGCTTGCACGTGGTTGGGGCTGCGGCGGTGTAAGTTCATCTTGCGATGCGCGCTTTAGAAGATCGCTGACCCATCCATTGGAAGCTGGCTGTGTTACGCGCGGCGGGGTATCAACTGTGCCGCGCATGGTCGGCGCTGACAGGGTTGGTGAAGAGCTGCGTGCCGGTGCGACCTCGGAAGGCCGGCTAGTAGCGGCCGCCGAGGTCATAGGCTTTTTTGCGCGTGTTGCCCCGTCGTTGATGTCAAAGGCGCGGCCGCTGTCTTCGACGATACGTGACAGATCCTTAAGAGCGTTTATTTGCTCGGAAACTGCACGGCGCATGGCATTGGCCGATTCGCGTGTTTCCTCTGGCAGGGCCATAACGCCTCTGCGCACTTCATCGCGTGTTGCCTGCATTTCACCGCGCATATTTGCCGCTATTTCGCGCATGTTTTCGGTGGCTTCATCGAAGCGTGCCATAGCGTCTTCTGCCGTTTGGCGGATTGAAGCCGCCATTGTATCGGTTGATGACAATGCGCGTTGTTCAACGCCTTGCAGAGTTGATGTCACCACGTTTTCGAACGAGCGTAGCAGCATCTGCACTTCTTCGGACTTGCCAACCAGGCCGCTTGCAAGCTGGTCTAGCGCTGCGCTCCGGTCTTCGAGTGTTGCCGTTAGCGAATTTTGCGCCGTGCCTAAAAGATCAGACGCTGTTGCCAGAACATTACCATGTTCTTGGAAGCGAGAGGCAATGGATGCCACATCGCTCAATGTTTTGGCTGAAACATCGTCCAGTCTTGCCGTGTTGGTCGTGAGCAACGAAATGGATTTCTCCAAGTTCTCAGCAACGCCGCCGACTTTGTCGATGAAGTTATCTGTCGTTGTGTCGAGCCTTTTATCCATCGAGCCAATGTTCGTCGCAGCAAGTTCTATCAGTTCGCCGAGGCGGGAGTTCGATGATGACAAGCGGTCGATAAGTTCGCCGACACCTTGCGAAAGGTTCGTCTGCATGCCCTCTACAGCAGTTAGAGTGTCTGCAGTGCGCGTTGCCAGCATGTTTACGAGCTCTGTGTTCTCATGACGTAAGCGCTCGGTCACCGACCTGGTTGCCTTCTCAAGCTCGTCCGCGAGTCCTTTGCCGCTGTCGGCCAAACGATCGACCAGCGGTTTTGTCGTATTTTCCAAAATGTCGTTTAGTGCCGCTGTACGTTCGCCAATTTGTGCTTCGTAGGATGCAATACCGGCGGTTAGGCTTTCCTGATGGCCACGCAAAATTTCTTCAATGCGCGTTGTCATATTGCTTCCTGTGTCGCCGGTAAGGGCGGCAATTCGATTTGCCTCTTCCTCAATCTCACGGCGCGATTCAGTGACACGATCACGCAGCGTACTTGCCAATTTGCCAGCGCTTTCTTCCAGTGCTTTGCGCACATTATCCACGCCCAATGCCAAGGCCTTTTCGAGCGTCTCTGTGCGCTCACCGACAACACCCGATTGGGCGTTGAAGGTTTCTTCCAATGCGCGCGTGCTAGCGTTTAATGCATCAATTGCAGTGGTTGTACGCTGCTCAACCAGCATCGACATCTCAGCGGCAGAGGCAGCCAGCCGCTCTGCCCTTACTAATTTTTTCGTGCATCTGTTTGGAGAGGGTGTTCTGCGCGCTAATTCGTCTGCATTTTTGGCCATGCTCCGCAACAGCTTAAGGATGCATTCACAATCGCGCTGCTACGTGCGTAACGGCTGTTGTGCGTTGGTTGTTCAATCCGGCGTCCTAACTTTTCGGTTGTGTGTTTCACGGCACCATAAATCGCCTGCGTCTTTTCATCGGCACGTGCAAGAAAGCCTGTCGACTCCTGATCGATTTGTGCGCTGGTTGCGTTTAATTTTGCGGTAAAGTCTGCCGCACGTAATTCAAGCTCTTTGCTCAGGCTCGATGTCATTGCTGCGGCTTTTTCGCCAATTTCGCTTGCAAATACCTCTGAGCCACTCGTCAATGTTTCTGCGATGGCACGGGTGCGTTCAAGCAGAGTTTCATTTAGTTGGCGTGCCCGGGTATCAAGAGCTGTGTCCAACCGATCTGTGCCAGCGTTGACAGCCTCAACACGGGTTTGGAATTCGCTCATCAGTGCGCCGCCGCGCTCCTTCAACAGTGTTTCCATCTCAGCCATCCGGCTATCAAACTCAGAAGTCATAGTTGAAGTCGCGTTTCCAAGCAAAGATACCATCGACGAAGAACGTGCTTCTAAAGCCGCCGCAAGCATGTGACTTGCGTTGTCGGTATCAGATTGAAGCGTGGCGATGCGGGCATCAAGCATACTGGCAAATGTCTCGCCAGAAGCCATCAACTTTCCTGAGACTTCTTGAATGCGCTCCGAAATGGATTTGTCGATGGCCCCGCCGCTGTCGTTCATCCGCCTGACGATTGTGATCACCCGATTGATTGAGCGCTACGGTTAGCTGCGTTGATGCATTGAGCACATTTTGGCGAATTATGTCTGCGGCACTCATGAGCTCGCCGCGCAATTCCTCGTGCGCTCCAGATATTGACGCACGTAACCGCTCCGCATGCGTAACGATTCCCTCCCGTTCGTTACCAAGGTCACTAATCAGCGAGCGCACGCGCACTTCATTGTCGGAATAGGCACGTTCGAGTTCGTTAACCTCGGCTTGCATCATCGCTTCAAGCTCAGCCGCGCGAGCTACGGTTCGTTCGATACCTTCGCCCATCGCTGCTACTTCACGGCGGATCGCTTGGCCAACTGTAGCAACGCGGTCGGTGGCCATATTTTCTGGTGCTACCAACCGAAACGCGATTTCACTCATGGACGTAGCCGTCATGCGCATTTCTTGCGCGCGGCGTATCATAGCTGCAAATCCAAAAAACATGAATATGGGCACGATGATGCTGACCAAGATCGCCAAAGCGCCAGGGATCGCCAGAAGTGCGTCAAAACTTCGAATTTGCCAAATACCGGGCGCATAGAGCGTATGGGCTAAAAATGCGGCGCCGCCAGTCCAAACTGCACTAACAAAGGTGGCCACCCAAAAAGGCGAGCCAGATGGCTTAGAATTTAAACGCGCCAGCATCTGGGCGTATTCGCGTTCCGCATTATCGTCATTTGCAGGCCGAAAAGCAGCGGCAGCTTTTGGTATTGGTGCCGATATAACCTTTTCTACAGGTTTCTGCGCGGGCTGAGCCTCAACTTTTTTCAGCTCTTTTGCAGCGTCATCAACTTGGCTTTCAAAGTCATCCAGTGAAAACTCCATATCAAGATCTAGATCTTGTTCTAAGTCGGAACTAAGCGCATCACTCAGCGCTTTTTCCATATCGATATCAATTTTGGATGGATTTTTCTTAACAGACATAACGCCTCACTCAGGACCAGACCAGTCCGGTAAACAAACATTCTACACCCAAAAAGCTGCCATCAGGCTGCGAAAGGGCGCAATAGCAAGTTGAATATAAGCCCTTATCGTATCGCTCCATCGACATTAAATAAACAATTGAATCGCGAAATACTTAAAAGTTTAAAGATAAAGTTAACGCAGGAAGCTCCCCTGTAAATTATTTCTTCGCAAAATAATCACACAAGCTCACTTATTAACTAGAATCTTATGATTTAGCGCGAGGTTGAAATCTTAAATCTATTCATACACTTAGAGGTCCAATTTGTTTAAAAATGTAACTACTGACAATTCACATCCCGTGTTTTCGTCACCGTCGGGCGAGAATGTCGCTTTGATCAAGAAAAGACCAGTGGATTTGGTTCATTTGGCGGATCAGACAGGTGGTGACCGTCAGCTTGAAGAGGAAGTATTAAAACTATTCCTGCGGCAGGCGGGGAAACTGGAGCCGTGAATTCGGGGTGATGACTGATAAAGAGGCTGGGAGACAAGCAATACGTA
>JAXHNY010000047.1:0-17830 GCA_034519905.1 Ahrensia sp. | reverse complement strand
GCACGCCCATCACTGCCGCCATGAGCCGCCTCGATGAAGTTTTCGGGATGTGGCATCATGCCAAGGACATTGCCTTTTTTATTGATGATACCCGCGATATTATCGAGCGAACCGTTCGGATTTGTTCCATTAGCATAGCGAAACACAATCCGGTTTTCATCGTTCAACGCCTTTAGAGTGGCATCATCGGCAAAGTAGTTGCCATCGTGATGCGCTACGGGACAGCGGATGATTTGCCCTTGAGTGTAGTTTTGTGTGAACTTTGTCTGAGCGTTAGTCACCTTAAGCTCAACTTGTTTGCACACAAACTTTAGCGATCGATTGCGCATCAATGCGCCGGGCAAAAGGCCAGCTTCGAGCAAAATCTGAAAACCATTGCAGACGCCCATAACGGCAACGCCATCGGCAGCCTTTTGCTTTAGTGCACTCATAAATGGCATCCGCGCAGCAATCGCGCCGCAGCGCAGATAGTCGCCATAGGAAAATCCGCCGGGGATTATAATTAAATCCACATCGGGAATGGTTGTATCTGTTTGCCAAACGGTGATCGGCGCGCTGCCGGATATTTTTGTGATTGCCGCAATCATATCGCGGTCTCGGTTTAGGCCCGGCAGAAGAATGACGGCTGTTTTCATCAGATTACACCAGCTCGACCGCGTAATCTTCGATCACTGTATTTGCCAAAAGTTTTTCGCACATTGCTGCGATATCAGCCTTTGCCCTAGCACGATCATTATGTTCAATCGCAAGATCAAAAACCTTTCCCTGACGCACCTGTCCCACGCCTTCAAAGGAGAGCGCATTGAGTGCCCCTTCGATGGCTTTTCCCTGTGGGTCTAAAACGCCGTTTTTGAGCGTGACAGTTACGCGTGCTTTGATCATAATTACCTCGATGATTTCGCCCATAGCCGTGCAATTGGACCGCCCCGGCGCCGTCGATTGCTCGCCAGAAAGCCCTCCGAATCTGAATTTGTTTCCATCGCGCACTACACAACGGCCGCCGATCGCACGCGCCGCCAATCCACAACATCGGTCGTCCATTTATTCGAAGCGAGCTAATTTTCCGGCCGAAGAGCCTTCGCCAGATTGAAGCACGGTCAACATCGCCGGATGGCGCGGCTTTGGCGGATCCAAAGCGTTCGCATTCTTCAAATCGGATGCGGAAACGCCCTTGCTCCTTCGCGACACTCCGGTCTGATGCACATTTCGGTTCGGGACAAGCATAAGCAATAGCTGATCCAATCCTGCCGAATTTTTCATAGCCAAGCGCACTGTATCCGGTCACTTCCTGTGTCGACACACAGCCAGATAAACAGGCCGATAAAGCAAGCAATTGATATTTTTAGAAATCGATCCATCAATATTTATCCCTACTTTACTAATTTCGGTCCGCCCAGTCGCGGTTTCTCGTTCTCGTTCATAATGCCGAGACGGCGCGCAACTTCTGTATAGGCTTCCACCAGGCCGCCTAGATCACGCCGAAAACGGTCTTTATCCAGCTTTTCTTTGGAGGTTACATCCCAAAGACGGCAGCTATCAGGTGAAATCTCATCGGCTAAAACCACACGCATTGTTTCATTTTCAAAAAGGCGGCCGAACTCAATCTTAAAATCAACAAGTTGAATGCCAACGCCTGCAAACATGCCGGACAAGAAATCATTGATGCGCACAGCCATCGCCATCATGTCGTCAATTTCCGGTGGGCTGGCCCAACCAAAGGCAGTTACATGCTCTTCTGACACAAGCGGATCGTTCAATTCATCGTTTTTGTAATAGAACTCAATGATGGACCTCGTGAGCAGCGTTCCTTCTTCAATGCCAAGGCGCTGGCTCATACTGCCCGCGGCTACGTTTCGGATCACCACTTCAAGAGGGATGATCTCTACTTCGCGAATCAATTGCTCGCGCATGTTCATGCGTTTTATGAAATGCGTAGGTATGCCGATATTGCCGAGATGCGTAAAAATATGCTCTGAAATACGGTTATTGAGAACACCTTTGCCCTCAATGACCGCATGTTTTTTGGCGTTGAACGCGGTCGCATCGTCTTTAAAAAATTGTATCAGAGTGCCTGGCTCAGGACCCTCGTACAAAATTTTTGCTTTACCTTCGTAGATTTTGCGGCGCTGTTTCATTGGATCAACAATTCCATGCCATGCGGGCGTTATGAGGCGATTGTCTTAGACCGGTAACAATCGATAGATTTTATTCGCGAATAGCCTATTAAATTCAATTTCACAAACCCGACTTTGACAAACGCACCACATTTTTCATGTTTTTTAGTGTGACATTGGTTCTGCGGTATTAGGAATTCGATTTGATTTCACCACAAACTTTGTCCATACAAAGTCTACTAAGACCAAGTTAGGTCTCAACTTATTGAGGAGAAAACAATGAGCATGAATGATCGCCAAAAGGCCTTTGAAAATAAGTTTGCCCATGACGCCGAGTTAAAATTCAAAGCTGAAGCACGCCGCAATAAGCTTCTTGGTCTTTGGGCGGCTGGACTTATGGGAAAATCTGGCGATGAAGCAGATGCTTATGCCAAGCAAGTTATCATGTCTGATTTTGAAGAAGCGGGAGATGAAGATGTGTTCCGCAAGGTGCGCGGCGATTTTGATGCCGCAAATGTGGCCGTTTCCGATGACGATCTGCGCGCCCAAATGGTCAATTTGATGGGCGAGGCTGTTGAGCAAATCCAAAATAGCTAACGGAATTAGTACGAAATGGCCGTGTATCCTTTGATGATGGCAGAACGCATGCGGGCAGGGCAAACTCTCTACACCGTGTGGTCTTCTATACCTGAAAACAATCTCGTTGATTATTTGAGCACGTTAAAGTTTGAAGCGGTCACATTGGATATGCAGCACGGCGGCCATGATGAAGCGTCCGTATATAATGGCGTCGCTGCAATCATCAGACGAGAAAGATGCGCTGTGGTGCGCGTTCCTGTGGGGCGTAACGACATGGTGTCGCGTGCCTTAGACATGGGCGCAGAAGCAGTAATATCGCCCATGATTAATAGTGTTGAGGACGCAATAGCATTTGCTGATGCCATGAAATACCCTCCGATGGGAAAGCGGTCATGGGGCGCATCCCGCGCGGTGTCCGTGCGGGGTATCGAGGGCGGCAACGCGTTCCTGCACAGCGCAAATGCGCAAACGATCTCGTTTGCCATGATTGAGACGACGGAAGCCTATGCGGCGCTTGATGAAATCTTAGCAATTGAGGGCATCGACGCGGTGTTCGTCGGGCCAGCAGATTTTTCGATCGCATTGACCGGTGGCCGCGAGGTGAATCCCTCACTTGAAACGATGATGGCAACTATTGCTGACATCGCGAATCGGGCGAAAAAGGCAGGCAAGTTCGCAGGAATTTTTGCGATGGACCCAAAAGTTGCGCCGCAATTTGCGCAAATGGGGTACCAGTTTATAGCAGCGGGATTTGAGACGAGCCTAATAACAGCGGGCGCTGACACGTTTTATGATTTGGCAGGAATCTTATCTAAGATGTCCCAAGACGCACCATAGAGAAGGATACCCACATAATTCAACCCTGTCATCAAACCTTCATTTTCATTTTCAGTATTCACATAGGGCGCGATTTATCGCGCCCCACATTTTAATTTCCTATTTGCATCAAAAATCTCAGAGAGCGAGAAAACGACCGTGACGAGCATCTTTCATCTGTACCCAGGTCTCAGAACCACTCATCCATAAATTTTTCAAATCCGAGATCCCAAGCAATCCTCACTCAAGGCCTCCAGAGGCAAAATTCTCCCAATCTACCAGACAGACTGAAATCAGCGGAAGACCCTTACCTCAGCAGAACAGCGCCCCAAACATTTTTCAACTCCAGGGCATAATAAAATTCAACCCTGGCGGAAATTTCATTCACGCTACGAAGCTTTAGCATAAAGCTCTCCATTTAAATTCCCTCTCGAATATAGTACCTTCATAGCCAAAGTCTAGCGCTAGATTTCCAAATTCTGGTCTGATCCCCACATAGAGATCTAGCTCGAACTCATCGATTGAGCCCCCGCGAAGATCAAGAGATGATATCCAAGCCCCAGCATAAAATCCCTATACGCTCTATTAGGCCTAAGTGCGGGTTGGTCATTTGATGCTGTAGAGCCGCGAGAGACGAAATTGGATGTTAATGTTACGCCGTAATTAACAGCGACCTTGGAGGCAATTTCTTCTCTTGTATTAAAGGCTAGCAGGTGCCGAAACAGAGGCACGCGGGGAGATATGTTTTATAAAAAAAATACTAGATGGCAGCTATTAACTTCAAGTCACAATGTCGCTGATAATCTTTATCCTACAGCCGCTTCATAAACTCAGCGAAGACCATCAATCCTTCTGGCCAAGGGCCATGACCTGACTTGCTGTCAATATGGCCGCTTTCGCCTGCGTCTACAAAATATGAACCCCAGTCTGTCGCGATTTCCTCCATTTTTTCATAAGATGAAAACGGATCATTTCTGCTGCCGACGACAAAGGAAGTAGCACGGTAAAGGTGTGGTTGGGTAGGGCCCAAATGTCATCAAGTGCTTTGGCCGAATTTTCGGATTGTTGACATCGGGCGGCGACACTAAAAAAGCACCCGCTACCTTAGCTTTAGCTTTCGGACGTCCTCGTTCAAGGCGTGCACGGCGCAGGCCACCCCAAGCGAGTGGGCAATCAGCACATTTGGCTTATCACTGGCGTTAATAGCATCCAAAATCCGCTGCCACCCAATCCTGTTTGACAGGCTTGGACCATTCGGCTTGTTCCAAGCGCCGAGCGCTCGGCATTTTATGTTGCCAGCGGGTTAGCCAATGATCAGGGCCTGAATTTGTGTAGCCAGGAATGATTAGAATATTTGCGTCTCTAATTTTCATGCCCGCAAGTTCCGTATTGGCTCTGAAATGTCAACGGCTCAGTTGAGCCAATTTATGTCTTGGCAAGACCGCAACCAAAAGCCCGATAAAGACAAGCACTGAGCCAAATGCAGTCATTTCAGTAAATCGTTCTCCAAATACGAGCGCCATCGAAGCCATCCCAAAGATCGGAACGAGGAGCGCAAACGGTGTTACGATCGCCGCGTTGTGGCGTTGCAACAAAAATACCCACGCGGAAAACCCGAACACTGTGGTCGGATAGGCAAGATAAAGAAGCGCGCCTATAGCTTTTGGTGATGGTGGAAAGATCGGAAAAACGCCAAACCCTGTGCCTTCAAAAATGGAAGAAAGGGCAAACAGTGGAAGAGGTGCAAAAGCTGCTGACCAAACGACAAAGCCGAGCATTGAATTGGGTTTCGCCGTCTTTGAAATAATATTTGCCACGCCCCAGATCGCAGCTGACGCTAAGGTCATAAAAAAGGGTATGAGCGG
Organism: Ahrensia sp.; assembly: GCA_034519905.1. Taxonomy (GTDB): domain Bacteria; phylum Pseudomonadota; class Alphaproteobacteria; order Rhizobiales; family Rhizobiaceae; genus Ahrensia. Next base: position 12,456 of record JAXHNY010000047.1, on the reverse strand, counting down.
CGCACTGGCTCTTAAGCCCAAAGCGATTACGCCTATGCCGCAGAACGCAACAAAAGCCCCAAACAGCTGTTGCACATTAGGACGCTCGCCAAAAACTAATAACGCAAAGCCGATGGTGAAAAACACTTGGGCTTGAACGACCAATGATGCAAGACCGCCCGGCATACCCAATTTGATGGCGGTAAAAATAAGACCAAACATGATAACGCCTTGCGAAACGCCATAAGCTGCTAATATCAGCCACGGGACGTCCGGTTTTTTGATAAAAAACAACAACGGTAAGGCAGTCAGCAGATATCGATATCCGGTCGCCATTAAAGGCGGGATTTCATTTACGGCGATTTGTATCGCAACAAATGCGGTGCCATAAATGGCGGCGACTAAAATTGCCAAACAGATATGAGCGAGTGGCAACGCCGTTAGCCGAACACACGTGCGAAAATCGTATCGACATGTTTGGTATGATAGCCAATATCAAATTTATCGCGGATTTCTTCTTCGCTTAAGGCTTTCCTGACATCTTTGTCCGCTAAAAGCTCATCCAAAAATACCGGCGGATTGGATGACCGTTGCTGATAGGCATCCCACACCTTCATCGCATTGCGCTGGACCAAGCGGTAAGCATCCTCACGGCTGACGCCCGCCTGTGTAAGCGCCAAGAGAACACGCTGCGAATGGACAAGACCGCCGAGCGCATCCATATTCGCCTGCATGCGTTCTGGATAGACCACGAGATTTTCAATCACATTGGTGAGACGAACCAGCGCGAAGTCCAGTGTCACGGTCGCATCAGGCGCGGCCATACGTTCAACGGATGAATGAGATATATCGCGTTCATGCCATAGGGCGACATTTTCCAATGCTGGCGTCACAAAGGCACGAACAAGGCGCGCCAATCCGGTCAAATTTTCAGTGAGCACCGGATTGCGTTTGTGCGGCATGGCGGACGAGCCTTTTTGACCCTTGGAGAAAAACTCTTCTGCCTCCAATACCTCGGTGCGTTGCAGATGACGCACTTCAGTCGCCAAGCGCTCCACGCTTGAGGCAACAACCCCAAGCGTTGCGAAATACATGGCGTGGCGGTCGCGCGGTATTACCTGCGTGGATACCGGTTCGGCCTTAAGACCAAGAGCTTTGGCAACATGCTCTTCAACTGACGGATCGATATTGGCGAATGTACCAACAGCGCCGGATATGGCGCATGTCGCAATTTCCGCGCGCGCTGCGAGGAGGCGGGCGCGGCACCGATCAAATTCAGCGTAGGCCTGTGCCATCTTCAAGCCAAATGTGACCGGCTCGGCGTGAATGCCGTGGCTGCGCCCAATGCAGACCGTATATTTGTGTTCTTCAGCACGCTTTTTGATTGCCGCCAGCAACTTATCCATATCATCCAAAAGCAAGTCGGTAGCGCGCGCAAGTTGTACGCTCAAGGTCGTGTCAAGCACATCAGACGATGTAAAACCTTGATGGACAAACCGCGCAGGCTCGCCAACGATTTCTGCCAGATGGGTTAAAAATGCGATCACATCGTGCTTGGTTTCGCGCTCGATGGCATCGATCCGTTCTATGTCAAAAACCGCCGCATTGCCTTTTTCCCAAATGGTCTTTGCAGCAGATTTTGGGATAACACCCAGCGCCGCAAGTGCATCGCAACCATGGGCCTCGATCTCAAACCAAATGCGAAACTTTGTTTCCGGTGACCAAATATCGACCATTTGTGGCCGTGAATATCGAGGGATCATAAAAATTCTCAGTTCTTAGAATTGCAATAACAGGCGGACTACCAGAGCTTGCGTTATTGCTCAATCGGGCAAACGGTTTACCCACCAGCTTGTCACAAAAAGACCAACCAAAGCGATGGGAAAATATAACCGCAATCCAAGCACTATATAAGTGTAAACCGCGCCTGCCGCTGTCCAAGTTTGCTGAAGGAGCCAGAGCTTAGAAAATGGTGCGCCATGCCACTGTGCGAAGTACAAACGGTATTGAAATGCAAAAATACAGGCGGTGAAAAATAGAGTACTGAGGCAAAGCAATACCATAATGATCAAGTAACGGGACGGCCCTGCGCGTTTTGTGATCAGTCGAGCAAAATACGCTGCGGGGTATGTGGCCATAGCTGCGCCAGCCGCATAAAAAGTTGCAACTTGATAGGTTTGACCGTTCAAAATCCATCCTCGAAAATAGACCAACATGATGAGACAGGCTATGCCGCAGCAAAGCGACCAAAACAGCGAAATTTGTAGGATTGACGAAAATGGAGGCATCGCTCGTCGCGAACGATTTTTCTGCTTCTGGTCGCTATCTATGAGGCCAAACGTTTCGCTCATTCTACTTTATTGATTTCATATTTGGCAGTCACAGCAAGCCAACGATGATCTGGTCCTTCAAACCCAAATGTTTCAACGCCAATCATAACGGCGTATATCAAGTTAGCGTCATCCACGAAGTAAGTATAAATACCACCCAGTAAATAGCCGGTGGGGCAGCCGCGTGAAGAAGGTACCGTAAGATCTTGGTTTAGAAGTTGTGCAACTTCGTTCGACAAAGTCGCAACTTTGACCAATTTGAAACCGATGAGTTTATCGACGACAGCTTCGCAAGACGGCGTTGGGCCGAACGGTATTTCAGTCAGCTCAAATTCAAGTTCATCGTCAATGGGCGGAAAAATCGCACGAGGCAGCGCCGCTAAGCGGTGCCGATCATTGTTCGTCTGTGTAATTGTATTAACTGCTGCGGCAAATGCAGGCTCTAGATCGACCTGAGGAAATATCGCATCGCCCAGCACTTTGGCTTGCTCACGCGCATTTTCAATATCCGCGTTTTCGTCATCTATTCGAAACCGCACAGGCGAACCGCGCAAGTATTTATCGGTTGTCACATCGATGTAAAAGCGGTTTGCATAGGGAAAGCCAGACCCGTCTTGAATGCCATATTCTTCGAAAGCAAATACATTGCCGTCTTTTGAAAAGCCGAGCACGTTTAAGGTGGCGGCGTCGCCTGCTTTAGCGGGTATCGACCCGAGAAAGATTGCTACACTGATTGCAGCGATCAATTTCGAAAAACGAATAAGCATGAATTCACCTTTCTTCGATATTGGATCTATCGCAAGTGTTTTGCCGCCGCACTTCGTATCGCTGCAATGTTTTCGCGGTAAGAAGCAACTGTCCCACCGTTGAATACAGCCGAACCCGCCACAAGAGCGTTTGCGCCTGCTTTTGCGCAATCAATGGCAGTGACAGCTGTCACACCACCGTCAACCTCCAAGTCAATCGGCCTAGTCCCAATTAAAGCGTTTAACTTGGCGATTTTTTCTGTAACAGCATGGATAAATTTCTGCCCGCCAAAGCCCGGATTAACGCTCATCACAAGCACAAGGTCGACCATATCAATAACCTGTTCGACAACATCCATCGGCGTTGCCGGATTAAGCGCTACGCCTGCTTTTTTGCCTAAATTGCGCACCGCCTGCAAGGATCGGTGCAAATGTGGGCCAGCCTCGGCATGCACCGTGATGATATCGCACCCTGCCTTTGCAAAACTCTCTAAATAAGTGTCGACGGGCGAAATCATAAGATGGCAATCGAAAACAACATCCGTATGCGGTCGCAATTTTGCAATCACATCAGGCCCATAGGATATGTTGGGCACAAAGTGGCCATCCATAACATCAAGGTGGATCCAGTCGGCACCGGCTTCAACTACATCGCGGATCTCCTGACCCAATTTTGAGTAATCCGAGGCCAGAATTGAGGGAGCAATTTTGATGTCGCGGGCCATATTTTTTATCCAGTGGTTTGGATGTTGATTGCCGCTTGTCGCCCTTTAAGTCAACGCAGCGATGACCAAACGGGATAAATATCCCCGTCTTGTGGTGTTGCCTCATAGATACCGCGCGCAATTGCACGGCTCATGGTCGATGAAGCGGCGGCGCATAGATCGATAAATGCGTCTATCGATCCGCCTAAATCGACACAGCCGGTCGAAATTGAAAATACAATATCCCCATCAAACGGCGTATGCGCTGGCCAAATCGCGCGCGCAAACCCATCGTGGGCAGCAATTGCAAGGCGCTGGCATTCTGCTTTGGTCAGTTTGGCATCGGTTGCAATAACCGCGATCGTGGTATTTGTACCTTCAGGCGATATTCGTTGGTCACGAAATTTAATGCGTAAATCCTGTGCATCTCTAGGAAATGGATGCGGATAGCTTAAGCCACCGAACTCATCACCAATTTCAAACGGCGCTGCCCAAAAATGGCGCGTGCCCGCAATTGTTGTGGCACCAAGGCTGTTTGTGGCCGCCAAAGCCCCTATGGTGACACCGATATCTGGCAAATAATACGAGGCCGAACCAAGTCCGCCCTTAAGGCCCGCTGTCAGTGCCCCCGTGCCCGCGCCAACGCTTCCCATGGCAAAGTTGCAGCTGGCGGATTTAGCGGCTTCGCTACCGAGCGCCATGTAAGGCGAGGGGCCTTTCCAAGCCTTATCGCCGCCATTGATCAGATCAAATAGAATAGCCGCCGGTACAATTGGCACTTTGACTGGCCCTACAGGAAATCCACGTCCACAATCGCGCAAAAAATTCTGAACACCCGATGCTGCATCCAACCCGAACGCTGAACCGCCGGATAAAACAATGGCATCGACTGCTTGCACTGTGCTTTGAGGGGAAAGAAGATCCGTCTCTCGCGTACCCGGCGCACCGCCCATCACCTGACAGCTTGCCACATACGGCTGATCACACATCAGCGCAGTCACACCAGATTTTAGTCGATCATCTTGCGCGTTGCCGACCTTAAGCCCCGCGACATCTGTTATTAAATTAAGCGGTCCGGTTCGCATCAGTTTTTGCGATCCAATTTGATAAACTTGCCATCTTGTACGTTAAAAATATCAAACCAAGCTCGATCATTCTCGCGCGCTTGATTAAACCTAATCGGCCCGATGGGTGTTTCAAAATCAAAATCAGAAATTGCGTCTGAGACAGTAGTTCTATTGCCTTTCGCGCGCGACAGCGCTTGATCTGCAATGGTTTTCGCAACAAACGTGAGCGCTGCATAGCCTTCATATTTTTGATTGGCGACTTCGAAACTCATAACATCAACAGCGGTAAAAATGGCGCCATCGGGCAGGGTGCCTTCATCTTTAGGCGCACGCAGCGCTGAACCGCCCGCAAATTTCAGATCGATGCCAAGTGCAGCAGCATCTTGGGCAATAATGGACACATCATAAGCATCACCGCCAATAAACACATGGGTAGCACCGGCCTTAGCAATCCGGCGCACCAATCCTGACTGGCGATCCAGCAGCGGCCTGTAGGTGTCTGTAAACACAGGCGTTAAATTATTTTCAGCAAGCAAAAACCGCACAGTCTCAGCCAATTGCCGACCATACAGAGTGCCGTCCTCAATGATTGCAAAATTTACATTTCGCCAATTCTGACCGATGTAATTTGCGATCGTTTCCGCCTCTTGTTCGGCGGGTGGCGCAATTTTGTAGACGGAGCTTATCGTACCTGCGAGTTGAACGCCGAGTGCAAGAATAATTGTATCACTTTTAAGCGAAGCAATTTGAGCGGCGGCCGCATCGAGCGCCTCAACGCATGGCAGTCCGATAATTATCCGCGCGCCCGCTTCAATGGCGTTTTTTGTTTCTATAGCGGCTTGTTCGGCTGCGCACGCGCTATCTCGGACATTTGCGCCTATCTGGGTCATTTGTTGACCGATAATTGCGTTTGATCCACTTAAGGGGCCTATAAATTCTATTTCAGCGGCATGCGTGTTCGCGTTTAAGCCAAATAAGAGTATGGTCGCCAAGAACGTTTTAAATCGCTGTATGTGCATGCCCTTGTGATGCAACGGGAAAATACCGAGTGCAAGATACAAATGCCGGCAAGGGTTACATTCGCCGCCAAAATGAGTAATTTACCAATGTGGCACTCAGAAAACTAAAAGAAGAAACATGCAACTAGACCCATTAGATTTTGCTGAAAGCTGGATGCTTGACGGTAATGAAGTCGTCATTGCGACAGTGATTGAAACATGGGGTTCAGCCCCGCGTTTGACAGGCAGCCAGATGGTCATTTGTGATGATGGCCGTTTCGAAGGATCGGTATCGGGTGGCTGTGTCGAGGGAGCTGTTATTGAGGCGGCCGCAGATGTCGCAAAAAGCGGCGAACCAACAATTCTTGCCTTTGATGTGGCTGATGACGCGGCATGGAAAGTCGGGCTTAGCTGTGGCGGACGCATCAAAATATATCTGGAACGGGTAGGCTAGGCCGATGGATCCAAGCACGCTCAAAAAGTTAAACGCGGCGCGACGCGCCCGTGAGGCCTGCGTTTTAGTTACGGAATTGAAACAGGGGCGCGACCGTCTCGTTTTAGCAAAAGATGCTGATCTTGTGCAGGGAACGCTGGGTGAGGGTATTTCCGCAGCATTGAGGGCAGCAAAACCAACAAGCATAGAAATTGGCGGGAATGCCTTTTTTCTCAACCCTTTCATACCTTCGATTCGGATTGTGGTCATCGGCGCTGTCCATATTTCGCAAGCTCTGGTAACCATCGCAAAGACCGCTGGCTATCACGTTGAAATCATCGATCCGCGCACGGCTTTTGCTTCACCAAAAACGGTTCCCAGACGTTGAACTTTACCCCGATTGGCCAGAACATATTTTGGCTCAAAAGCCACTTGATCCTTATTGCGCGGTTGTCGCAGTCACACACGATCCCAAAATTGATGACATACCGTTAGCAGCGGCGCTAAAAGCAAAATGTTTCTATGTCGGTGCATTGGGTAGCCGGAAAACCCACAATGCTCGCTTAGACCGATTAAGAGTATTGGGTGTTGAACCCCATGCTTTAGCAAAAATTTGCGCGCCGATTGGCCTTGATATTGGCGCAGCCACACCTGCCGAAATTGCCGTTTCTATCATGGCGCAAATAATACTGTCCGCGCGCGGTTCGAAACGGTGATCTTGTGAGTGGCCAGCGTTATCTGTTGATTGCTTGTGTGCTTGGTGCCGGCGCATCGCGCCGGATGGGTACAAATAAACTATCCTTACGATCAAGAAATCACGTTAGTTTTCTTCATCAAGTAATTGATAGGATGATAAAAAGTGATGTTGAAAGTATGGTACTTTTCGATAACATGCAAACAGCTGGCGCTTATTTGGATTTACCAGAAAGCATTGAGCGGCAAACAATACCGAATGGAGAGTTTTCAGCGACGGTGCGTGCAGCGATTGAATATGCCCAAAGTAAGAACGCCTCTCACGTCATGATCGCCTTAGGTGACATGCCTGAAGTAACCACCCAAGATATCAACGCTCTTGTGGTCGCCTCAAAAAATCAAGCAGATGCTTTTGTGTGCGCCACTTACAAAGGTCGTGTGGGCAATCCAGTTATTCTTCCACTGCTGAACTCGAAAAAATGGATTGCTGATATTTCAGGAGACAGTGGCGCGCGCGGGATTTTAAAAAGCCACCATGGCCCAATGATAGAAGTTGAATGCGGGCCGGGCGTTATACTCGATATAGATACGCCGCAAGACTATGATGACTATTTGCGCACCTGAATGACACGGGGCTGTTGCAGCTTCTGCGACTTTGCCTCTTTACGGCAACGCTCTGAGCAAAACTTTACCTCATCCCAATTCTTTGCCCACGATTTGCGCCAGACCATGGGTCTTTTGCAATTGACGCAATCTTTTTCGGGTAGTGTTGGTTTAACGTGAGCCATGAGCCTGACATGGCGCAGGCTCTTAGAATTGTCCAGATGCTATTCGCACAATACCGCCACTTCGGTATCATAATCGCCCTGCGCGAAAGATTGACCGTTCGTTTTCGTTGCGACCAAATGAACATTCATAATATAGGCAATCGTATTATTGATCGCCCGCAGCCTAACCGGCGTCGTTCGTTCTGGATAAAGCGTCGCTGCCCCTATATGTTCCCGAATGACTTGGTTGAAATGTTGTGTTCGGCGCTGTGGTTGGCTCCGGGCTTCCGCGCCAGATGCCATAATGATTGGCTGATACTGTATAATTACCGTTTTGCGGGGTCACCAATGCTTCGCCGGATATACCGCCAACAAGCTTTGATGACAAAACTGTTTTAGCGGCATTTGGCACCAATTTTCCGTTACGGTTCACAATGACTGTGCAGCTTGTTCTTTTAGAAACCAGCACTGTGAATGGCGTGCCTTGAGCATAGACGTGAGTTGATAAACCCGCCGATAGCAAGATCAATGCTGCTGTAATGCTTGTGAGTTTTTTCATCATTCGCACCGCAACGTCACATTTGCTGAATAGTTTCCGGCAGGAAACGAACCAACAACGCGGCGCGCCTCAAAATGAATTTCAATGTTACTGGTCCCCGGCCTAATTTTTTTTTCAACATCATGCGGTGTCGAAGAAAAGTCAGTTGCACCGTGTGAAGAAAAAGAAGCAGAAAACTCTGTGTTTTTATTTCCGTCGTTTGGAAAGTTCGAAAACCCCTTCGGCTTATCTACCGAAGCGCGATAGCGACCGTTTGTTGCGATGATCTGGGCGCGTCGCACCCAATCCGCCGGCAAAGTCCGAAGACAACACATTCGTGCTGCCATTTTGCTTAAGAATACCAGGTGTTCCATCGACGATGATAGTGCATGCTTGATCTCTGCCTTGGGCATACGCAGAATTTGTTTGTGCAATGCCAAAAGACAGTGCGAATGCAGAGAACAAGACTAGGCGGAGGCATTTCGCTACACTTAAAGTGCTTCTTGCATTAGTTCGCAAGGCCATCTTGTGACCAACCATCATCCGTAAATTCATTATCCGATTTTGCCGATGACGTAGAAGTTTCACTTTCTGACGTCCCTTCAACAGGACGGCCTACACCCATTTCCATGAGCTTGAGTTCAACCTCAAGTCGGCGAACCTCAAGATCATAGAGGCGCGAACAATCGATACGATTACGCGGGCGGCCAAGCGGGATGACAATACGACCATAGGCAGATGTTGACGATGCCGTAGTACTTGTCCCACCGCCCAATGCGTTGGGGTTGCCGATCACGCCAATGTCTAAATATGCACCACCATTGCCAACAGCGCTACGGCAAGAAGTTCCGTCTGCGGCTCGCACTTCATCGCTGCCCGATGGCAGAGACACGCCTGGTAATGAAAACGCATTATCAGCTGCGAACGCCCGGTCCGATTGCGGACATCAGCATTGCACCAACGACGATTAGTTGCGCTCGCCGATGAATTTTCCGCATATCTGTGCCTTTATGTTGTTCGTGGCTTTGCCAGGAAATGGAATACTCTCAGTGCAGATGCGCACACGGCTTTGCTTTTCGCCATTGAAAGGCACGACAACTGTGACCTGACGGTTTGCTTGAGCAGCGAGTGTAAAACTGGATGGATTGATTTTTACGTCCTTGAGCGGACGAAAATTTGCATCATAGGCCTTCACTTCAACGCGAATGCGATGTTCGTAAGGGTTGGCCGGATAAACCTTGAGTGCATAAGAATCTGCAAAACTGGATACCTTGCCCCGCATCGGGGACATGGATTGCGCCGCTGCGAGGGGGGGCAGCAGCGTTAGGCCGAGGGCACCCGCAACAATGCCAGTCAAAATAGTGTTTTTAAGAGCCATCATCACGGGTGTTCCTTAAGTAATTAGATTAGCTGCAAGTCGCTACAACCAATGCGGTGTATGCACCGTCTTGGAATGAACCGCCGCCGTCTTTCGTTGCTGTAACGTTTACTTTGATAACGTTGGTGTCAACGACTGGCATTGCTGTACCCGATGCAACCGCCGTCGCTGAACCGATTTGACCGGTTGTTACGAACGTTGTTGTGCCTGAGTAAGCTGACGGTGTTGAAGTCCAAGAAGCGTTACCCAAGGTTACGCCAAAGTTGTTGCTGTTAGTTGTAACTGTTACTGTACCTTCGCCGGCTGTGCCTGAAGCAAGGACAGTGGCATTTGCGTTTTGTGTCAATGAACCTGGTGCTGCCACCAATGTGCATGATGTTGCAACAGTGCCGTTAAATTCTACGTCAGCAGCGAAAGCAGGTGTTGCTGCGATTGCTGACAAAACTGTCATAAGTGCTAGTGTCTTTTTCATTTCCTGTATTCTCCAAAAAAGCGGCGCTGACCGCGTTGTGTTTTTAGCTCAGGACAGAAACATTCTTGGTTTTGTCACGATCACTGCAGGCGCAATGAACGGCTAGATCTGCCCAGACCTGAAGAGGAGACTACGTGCTTCGTATTTCAAACTGGTTTCGGAGCTTGGTAAACATTCGGTAAATTCAACTTTGCGCATGTGAATTGGTGTGTAAAGTTAATCAAACGTTACGAAATACGGAGCTAACCGCGTGGCGCAAAGGTGCTCAATATGATGGCGATAATTCCGATGCTGATCGTGTTCAGCTCTATATTTGCAATTCTAACGCCTGACGCAACGGCGCAGACGCTAAAATCTTATAAAGATAATTTATTTGCCTATCCGAAAGTCCTGTCAGAAATCGATTCCGGCGACTTCCGCATCATCGATTATCAAGAATTGCGCGATATCAATGGGCGAGACGATGTGCCCGAAAAAAGAGTACGCGCCGAGTACGTAGACTATGCGGGTACACGCGCCACAAATACTTCTATCTTTGGATCCAGCGCCGGCAATGTTGACTACCACTATGTTGGCCAGCTTGAAAATGCCGCATTTATCACGGTGTTTATTCACGGGAAGGGCGGAGACGGCAGACTGGGCGCAAATGACTTTTCATTTGGAGGAAACTTCAATCGCCTCAAAATGTTGATGCTTCGCAATAAGGGACTTTATCTTTCTCCGGATGCGGGTGGCTTCTCCGTTGACGATGTACGCGCTGTTAGCGAGCTTGTCTTAGATAAATTGCACCAGTCACCAAATGCCAAGCTCATAATCAGTTGTGGTTCTGCCGGTGGGGCAGTGTGCTATGCCTTGGCGGACATACTTCCCATCGCAAAGCGTTTAAATGGTATCGCGCTTTTGGGATCTTTTTGGGATTGGAGTTATCCCAAATCCGCTGCGGGCAAAATAAAGGTGCCGATCTACATAGCCCATGGCAGCCGTGATAAGGTTTTTGCTATCGAGGAAATGGAAAATTTTTATCGTGAATTGCGCAAAAGTAAAATCCCGGTAAAAATGGTCAGGCTAGAGACGGGTACTCACGGCACGCCAATACGGATGATTGACTGGCGGACTGCCATAAACTGGATGTCCACGAACTAAATCAGTATCTTTGCATTTAAAAGTGAGAAAGCTTGGTACGCCCTAGGGGAGTCGAACCCCTCTTTTCAGAATGAAAATCTGACGTCCTAACCGATAGACGAAGGGCGCATCGAAGCTTGCTGGTGTATATGGAATAAATTTTTTTGCCGCAAGCCCGTTTTTCAATTCAGTTGTTATTTTTTGCGCCGACAACGCCAATTCCAATCGCGTTTAGGCCCAATATCAATATGCACAGAGTCCGTGTGGCAATAAGTGCCAACACCGCCGCGCCCGGGCATGGATTGAAGATATTTAGCAAGGGTCCATCGGTCAACACCATCTATTTTGATATCCGCTGCAGAACAATAAATATGCAACGAGTTTTTTGCGCCATTTGCGCTTTGATTGCGGGCAGGGCTGCGATAACCCGAAGTCACGATCACAGGTTTACCAAATTTCCGCTCAACCGTCTTTAAAACGCGAACCAGTGCGGGCTTAAAACATGCCACGTCGACACCGCCGTGCTGCGTTCTCAATCCATTGGGTGCAAGTCGCGCCAAACCAGCCGCAGATGCAACCTGCACAGGCTCGACATCGGTGTCATCATACGGCTCTGTTTCTGCTACACCGAGCGCGCGATCGCGATTAACGCCAGGAAGTACTGTTGTCGCACCCGATGCTCTAGCCGTAGCAATCACCGCTTGCGGCGCAGCTGACGCTGTCGCGATTACGACTGGTTGCACGGGTTGGGTTTTGACCACTGGTGCTGGTGGTTTACGGCGCGCGCTACCAAAAAGCGCATTCAATAGCCCTGCTTGCTGGGGTGGTGTTGGAGCCAGCACTGGATTTATCGGAACGGGAGGCGGCGAAGCCGTTGCGCTTGCCACCTCTAATGGTGGAACTTTAAGCGCGGAGTTAACAGCGATTTGGCTGCCAGCTACAGGTGCGCTCGTTGCACTAGATATGCGCGCAGCGGCAACCTCACTGGTGGTTGGCGCTGTCGCTATAACCGCAACCGCCTGTTCTGAAGATTGTAAGCCAGTATTATCTGACTAGAAAATTTCAGCTGTTGCGACTATAACACTTGTCGGCTTGGCAGGGTCAATCACATTAGCGAGACCGATCTCGGGACGTGTAGCAGGTGTCGGGAGCGACTGAACTGTATCAATTGACAGCACATCTGCTGCAGAGGGCTGTTGGACGCTGTCGAAAAAAGCAATACGTAACTT
>JAXHNY010000063.1:0-33254 GCA_034519905.1 Ahrensia sp. | reverse complement strand
GCAGGCGCAGATCGAGGCCGCATTAGCAGCCATGACCGCAACACCGCCGCTTCATCCTGATGTCGACTTCGATCTTAACGGTGACAATCACAGCATCTGAGACGATGCCCAATGGCGGGGAAGTCACAACCCTATCGGCAGACACGGTGATCTCACCGTGCCGGTGATTGTCAACGCCGTTGCGGATGCGCCAAGCGTTGCGAATACATCAAGCACTGTTGATGAGGACACGGCAACGGTTGTTGGTGATGCGATCAGCTATGGCTTGGTTGATACGGACGGCTCTGAAGTAATCCCGGCGGTGACGGTGACGGGTATTCCCGTTGGTGCGACCTATGGGGTAACACCATCGGGCACGGGCACAGCGGTTGTCACGCCTCTTATGGGCGGCGGCGGGTTTACGATTACGGGCACTGAAGCCGATATTCGCGCGACGCTTGACAGCTTTACATTCACGCCTGCGGCTAATGACGATAGCAATGTGACGCTTGGTGTTGCGGTGACAGCGACGGATTCCAATGGGGATACGGCGACGACGAGTTCGGTTCATACGCTGAATGTAGCAGCGATAGCCGATGCGCCAGTGGGTTCGGGCACAGGCACAGGCAACGAGGATACGGCGATAGCGGTTCCGGTGAGCGTTGGTGTGAGTGATACGGACGGTTCTGAGACGATCACGCAGGTTATGATTGAGGCGCCTGCGGGTGTTGTGCTTGGCGGGTTTGGTCCATCGGGCGCAAGCGTCAATCAGGCGGGTCAGACATTGGACATTGACGGGGACGCAGGCGCAGATCGAGGCCGCATTAGCAGCCATGACCGCAACACCGCCGCTTCATTCGGATGTCGACTTCGATCTAACGGTGACAATCACAGCATCTGAGACGATGCCCAATGGCGGGGAAGTCACAACCCTATCGGCAGACACGGTGATCACAGTGCCGGTGATTGTGAACGCCGTTGCGGATGCGCCAAGCGTTGCGAATACATCAAGCACTGTTGATGAGGACACGGCAACGGTTGTTGGTGATGCGATCAGCTATGGCTTGGTTGATACGGACGGCTCTGAAGTAATCTCGGCGGTGACGGTGACGGGTATTCCCGTTGGTGCGACCTATGGGGTAACACCATCGGGCACGGGCACAGCGGTTGTCACGCCTCTTATGGGCGGCGGCGGGTTTACGATTACGGGCACTGAAGCCGATATTCGCGCGACGCTTGACAGCTTTACATTCACGCCTGCGGCTAATGACGATAGCAATGTGACGCTTGGTGTTGCGGTGACAGCGACGGATTCCAATGGGGATACCGCGACGACGAGTTCGGTTCATACGCTGAATGTAGCAGCGATAGCCGATGCGCCAGTGGGTTCGGGCACAGGCACAGGCAACGAGGATACGGCGATAGCGGTTCCGGTGAGCGTTGGTGTGAGTGATACGGACGGTTCTGAGACGATCACGCAGGTTATGATTGAGGCGCCTGCGGGTGTTGTGCTTGGCGGGTTTGGTCCATCGGGCGCAAGCGTCAATCAGGCGGGTCAGACATGGACATTGACGGGGACGCAGGCGCAGATCGAGGCCGCATTAGCAGCCATGACCGCAACACCGCCGCTTCATTCGGATGTCGACTTCGATCTAACGGTGACAATCACAGCATCTGAGACGATGCCCAATGGCGGGGAAGTCACAACCCTATCGGCAGACACGGTGATCACAGTGCCGGTGATTGTCAACGCCGTTGCGGATGCGCCAAGCGTTGCGAATAGATCAAGCACTGTTGATGAGGACACGGCAACGGTTGTTGGTGATGCGATCAGCTATGGCTTGGTTGATACGGACGGCTCTGAAGTAATCTCGGCGGTGACGGTGACGGGTATTCCCGTTGGTGCGACCTATGGGGTAACACCATCGGGTACGGGCACAGGGTTGTCACGCCTCTTATGGGCGGCGGCGGGTTTACGATTACGGGCACTGAAGCCGATATTCGCGCGACGCTTGACAGCTTTTACATTCACGCCTGCGGCTAATGACGATAGCAATGTGACGCTTGGTGTTGCGGTGACAGCGACGGATCTTAATGGGGATACGGCGACGACGAGTTCGGCTCATACGCTGAATGGAGCAGCGATAGCCGATGCGCCAGTGGGTTCGGGCACAGGCACAGGCAACGAGGATACGGCGATAGCGGTTCCGGTGAGCGTTGGTGTGAGTGATACGGACGGTTCTGGAGACGATCACGCAGGTTATGATTGAGGCGCCTGCAGGTGTTGTGCTTGGCGGCGGGTTTACTGCCAAAGGGCGCAAGCGTCAATCAGGCGGGTCAGACATGGACATTGACGGGGACGCAGGCGCAGATCGAGGCCGCATTAGCAGCCATGACCGCAACACCGCCGCTTCATTCGGATGCTCGACTTCGATCTAACGGTGACAACTCATCAGCATCTGAGACGATGCCCAATGGCGGGGAAGTCACAACCCTATCGGTAGATCAACGGCGATCACAGTGCCGGTGATTGCCAACGCCGTTGCGGATGCGCCAAGTCGTTGCGAATAGATCAAGCACTGTTGATGAGGACACGGCAACGGTTGTTGGTGATGCGATCAGCTATGGCTTGGTTGATACGGACGGCTCTGAAGTAATCCTCGGCGGTGACGGTGACGGGTATTCCCGCTGGTGCGACCTATGGGGTAACACCATCGGGTACGGGCACAGCGGTTGTCACGCCTCTATGGGCGGCGGCGGGTTTACGATTACGGGCACTGAAGCCGATATTCTGGCGCGACGCTTGACAGCTTTACATTCACGCCTGCGGCTAATGACGATAGCAATGTGACGCTTGGTGTTGCGGGTGACAGCGACGGATCTCAATGGGGATACCGCGACGACGAGTTCGGCTCATACGCTGAATGTAGCAGCGATAGCCGATGCGCCAGTGGGTTCGGGCACAGGCACCAGGCAACGAGGAAGACGGCGATAGCGGTTCCGGTGAGCGTTGGTGTGAGTGATACGGACGGTTCTGAGACGACTCACGCAGGTTATGATTGAGGCGCCTGCGTGGGTGTTGTGCTTAGCGGGTTTGATCCATCAAGCGCAAGCGTCAATCAGGCGGGTCAGACATTGACATTGACGGGGACGCAGGCGCAGATCGAGGCCGCATTAGCAGCCATGACCGCAACACCGCCGCTTCATTCGGATGTCGACTTCGATCTAACGGTGACAATCACAGCATCTGAGACGATGCCCAATGGCGGGGAAGTCACAACCCTATCGGCAGATCACGGTGATCACAGTGCCGGTGATTGTGAACGCCGTTGCGGATGCGCCAAGGGTTGCGAATACATCAAGCACTGTTGATGAGGACACGGCAACGGTTGTTGGTGATGCGATCAGCTATGGCTTGGTTGATACGGACGGCTCTGAAGTAATCTCGGCGGTGACGGTGACGGGGTATTCCCGTTGGTGCGACCTAAGGGGTAACACCATCGGGCACGGGCACAGCGAAGGTCACGCCTCTTATGGGCGGCGGCGGGTTTACGATTACGGGCACTGAAGCCGATATTCGCGCGACGCTGGACAGCTTTACATTCACGCCTGCGGCTAATGACGATAGCAATGTGACGCTTGGTGTTGCGGTGACAGCGACGGATTCCAATGGGGATACGGCGACGACGAGTTCGGCTCATACGCTGAATGTAGCAGCGATAGCCGATGCGCCAGTGGGTTCGGGCACAGGCACAGGCAACGAGGATAGGGCGATAGCGGTTCCGGTGAGCGTTGGTGTGAGTGATACGGACGGTTCTGAGACGATCACGCAGGTTATGATTGAGGCGCCTGCGGGTGTTGTGCTTGGCGGGTTTGGTCCATCGGGCGCAAGCGTCAATCAGGCGGGTCAGACTTGGACATTGACGGGGACGCAGGCGCAGATCGAGGCCGCATTAGCAGCCATGACCGCAACACCGCCGCTTCATTCGGATGTCGACTTCGATCTAACG
Source organism: Ahrensia sp. (assembly GCA_034519905.1). Lineage (GTDB taxonomy): Bacteria > Pseudomonadota > Alphaproteobacteria > Rhizobiales > Rhizobiaceae > Ahrensia. The sequence goes on along the minus strand of JAXHNY010000063.1, from coordinate 29,265 downwards.
GTGACAATCACAGCATCTGAGACGATGCCCAATGGCGGGGAAGTCACAACCCTATCGGCAGACACGGTGATCACAGTGCCGGTGATTGTCAACGCCGTTGCGGATGCGCCCACTGTCTCGGTTGGTTCAGGTGTATTTAATACGGACGAGGATACGGTTGTTAGCCTATCGGGTTTATCGGGCAGTCTTGTTGATACGGATGGCTCTGAGGCGCTGAGCTATGAGATATCGGGCATACCTTTGGGCGCTGCTTTGAACGGTGGCACGGATCTGGGCGCAGGCGTGTGGTCGTTCACCCCTGCCGAATTGGCAGTACTGACATTTACACCGCCAACCAATTGGCATGCGATTAACCTGACACTGACGGCGATTGCCACAGAAGGTAATGGGAATGATCAGGCAAGCAACGCATTGCCGTTCCAGATTGTTGTAGAGGCGCAGGCCGATGCACCAACAGTCACGCCAGGTGCTTCGACGACGAACGAAGATACCGCCGCACAGGTTGGCACTGCGATCAGCTATGGATTGTTAGACACGACGGCTCGGAAGTGATCTCCGAAGTCGAGATCAGTGATATACCTGCCGGTGCATCGGCGAACTGGACTGTATCAGGCACAGCGGTTGTCACGCCTATTATTGGCGGTGGCGGCTTTAGGATTACAGGCAACGAGGCCGATATCCGCGCCACGCTTGACAGCTTCACGGTCACACCTCCGCTCCATTCGGGCGATGACTTCACATTGCAAGTAACTGTCACCAGCCTTGATGCGGACGGCTCGACCGCAACGACAACACTGCCTCATATTGTAAACGTGATACCGGTTGCCGATGCGCCGACCGTGACTGGCGGCAACTATACCACAGACGAAGACATTTCGGTTTTCCTAACGGGCCTTGCTGGCAATCTTGTCGATGCTGATAACTCTGAAGTACTGACGTTCCAAATGACTGGCGTAGACCCCGCGGCTTCGTTTACCACGGGCGCAAATCAGGGCGGTGGTGTCTGGGCCTTCACCGCTGCAGAACTGGCGGCGGGACTTACCTATAATCCACCGCCGCAAGTGCATGGCCCTTTTATAATGTCCTTGGTTTCCATCGCAACGGAAACAGAAAACGGCAGCATGGCGACAAACGCTTCGCCCGTCGTAGTGACAGTCGCTCCGGCTCCTGATGTTCCAGTGCTGAACAACGGCGCAACAAACAGTCAACGAAGACCAGACGATACCCTCGGCGCCGACCTTTGATCTATCCATTGCCGATATAGATGGCTCGCAATCGATGACGCTGACGCTAACCGGTATTCCGTTGGATGTTAGCGCTAACTGGAACGGCGCCTTGCCTGGAACCGTCAACTTTGTTGGCGGAATTTACGAAATTGATGGCTCAACACCGGAAGTATTAGCGCTTCTGGCCAGTTTTACATTGAGCGCAACCACCCATGACGATACGAACTTTTCCGTCGACGGTATGTCAGTCTATACTGAGGAAGTAGATGGTTCAAATTCAACAAATACTGCCACGCATGATATAACAATCCAAGCGGTTGCCGATGCGCCAAATCTTAACTTGCTTGCAACGCCGCAAGGCAACGAAGACACGGTGATCCCGGTTTCAATCAATGTGGATTTGGTTGACGGAGATACCAGCGAAACCCTAAATTTTGTCGATATAGCAGGGGCGTACCCGCCGGAAAGCGACACTGACCATCGTAGCTTCTGGTACGGCAACCGTGGCCAATATCGAACCAGGGTGTGGCGTGTAACTGGACCTGATGCAGATATTCAGGCAACCCTTGCCTCGGGCGTATCAATCCTTCCTGGAACGCACGTTGGCACTAATGTAGCGCTTACAATTACGGCGCAGTCCATAGAAAGCAACCCGACCGAAGGGGGTGACGTGGCTGTCACAACGGCTAACACGGTGCTCAATGTTGTCGTGGATGTCGTGCCCGTTGCCGATCAACCGTCCGCAGTCGGCGGCGCATATTCGACAGAAGAAGACACAGCTGTGGCACTTACCGGCATCGGCGGTGCGCTAGTTGATGTGGACGGATCGGAAATCCATACGCTTTACGCGTCAAATGTGCCTGCAGGCGCAAGTTTTAGTGCGGGCACAAATAGCGGTGGCGGGGTTTGGTCTTTCACAGCCACACACATCGCCAGTGGCATCTCCTTTACGCCGCCTCTCAATGCCCATGGTGTCTACAATTTGACATTAACGTCAATTGCGACGGAAACCGAAAACAGTTCGCAGGCAATCAATACAGCGCCTATTACTATTACTGTCGATGCACAGGCAGATCAGCCAATTATCAGCGGCTTTTCGCAGGGTTTGGAAGATACATCGATCACTTTTGGCGACGATATTGAACATTGCGCTTTTCGATGCTGACGGCTCAGAGAGCTTGACATCAATCACAATTCAGATGCCAAGCGGGCTTGTTCCCACCCATACTGAACTAGGCGGGGCAACGGTTACCGATCTTGGCATGGGACAATACCAGATTGTTGGCACCGCCTCAGCCATGCAAGCGACGCTTGATACCTTTGCGGTCACACCGCCCTTACATTCCGATGATAATTTAACGATTGCGGTTTCTGCTGCAACGCTTGATGCCGATAGCTCGACCAATTCTGTCACATCGAATATCACCTTACGCGTTCAGGCAGTTGGCCGATAAGATCCTTAGCGGGGCAGCAAATGATGTTACTGGCAACGAAGATACGTTGATCGCGCTCAGACTTTATCGATGTTGCCAGTCGCTTGATGTTGATGGTTCAGAGGTGACAAGCGTTAGATTGAACAGATCTTCCATAGTAGTACCGTATGTCGCCGCGATGCTTCGGTGTGAGGTCCGTAGACCCCAATCAGGTGATTTTGACGACCGTGATTGATTGCAAAGCCCGACGATTGTGTGACTCACTTGCCATCCTGTTTTACGGTGCACAATCACTACCACCTGTTGCATTTTTTCGGGTATTTTTACCGAAACAATGGAGAAGATTTCAACCTGAACAGCGACAACAGCAGCCGAAGTGGCCGTTCTAATCCGCTGATGTCGGCAGGACACTGGCATGACTCAAACCAAATCTGTGGATGCGTCACAGCCATTACGGTGGTGGTGAATGAAGATCAAGGGGCGCCGGTTAGGAAACGACACAATTGGTTCCTGGCCGGATTATTGATGCCTAGACTCGCCGATAACGACGTATCTGAAGCTAACCGAGCAATGTTGTAATTTCAGGCATACCTCGGTGGCGCAAACTGTCGATGGCAGTGAGCACCGCCGCTCAGGCACGATTACCGGTGTTATGGCTGAAGTGATCAGGATCTGGCGCAGCTTGCGCAGCTGCATACGGTATTCCGCCGCTCAATCCTCAGTGCTAACTTTCGATCTTACTGGATCAACGTTTATGACCGTATCCGTTCAGGCCCTCACAGGTGACAGCAATCATGGTTCACAAGGCCGTAACCCACACCGCTGGAGAAGTGATTGGCGCTACCGATCCAGCTAACGCCAGTTCTCCTGCTAGCATTAATGGGCTAGAGGATCAAACCACCAGCGCTTGGAACAGCCTTCATGCCTCGTTTGCCGATGTTGGTCCTGAGAGTACGTATTTTAGATCTCAGCGCCTCCCTGGCGGGCGTGGTCTCAGTCCTGGCGAATCGTTTATTGGTGGATCATGGTAAGTCGAAGTGCCGATATGGCCGGTCACACCCCGCCCCGCCAATTATGCGGGCAACTATGTTAAGAGCTGACCTAGCACCTACATTGCAGGTGCATGACCGCCAGGAAGATGGATGTGTGACCAGACGAGCGTTAATATCCTCACTTTCAATCACCGTAGCACCAAGCCATGACGCCCATATCGTAGCACGCACGGCAACAAATAGACCGAAGATAATGATATGGCCTTAGCCAGTGCTGTACCACCGTCCCGGACGAGAATAGACGGTCCAGAGCAGGCAGCAGCGGGTATGTAGCCCGACTTCAACACGATTGTCGCCGATGCCGGTATTGGTGCAACCGTTACAAACGTGAACGATTTCACCAAAAATCGGAGGTCAACAGCGTTTTCACGGACAATGGAAATCGGTATCGATTACCTCGTGATGCCAGCAGATCTGGCGGGCGTCAGCCTTGATGCCAGCCGTCTTGATCTGATCAGAGGACTTTACCATTACCAGTTGAGGTCAATTGATACGGCATAATAGCAACGTGCCGGAATGTGTTACTAAGCGTCAGGCTACAGGATCAGCATTTTGATATTCCAACTGTCTTGCTAACGATTATCCCGGCATGATCGGTGTTTTCGGGCACATAAATCCGACGGGAAAATCGAATCGGAAAAAAAAACGCAAACAACCGATAACGATAATAATGCTCACGCAGCAATACGAACGAGGGCATACACTAATGTGTTGAAGGCCCGGACGGCATCCAAATCTAAAACTAGCTTTTGTTGATGGTGCAACTGGAGCGCCAGTTGGCTTCAACAATAATAACGGCACATGGACATTAACGCCGGCTAATCTTGCTAATCTTGCGCTTATGTCAGTTCCTGGTACGTCTGGTTCTGTCCACACTAACTTTGACAACTATTGCGACCGAAAACGATGGCGATGTTGCAACCAGTTCAACGACTTTCGATGTCACTGTGACGCCTGGAACTGGCGGTGGAACAGTTGCCGTGCCTTTACCGCCAATTGTCACTGTAAACCCGATGGTCGTCGATGAAGACGGCACGATTACCCTCGATATTCAGGTTGGGGCCGATCCGGCCGATCCGTCTGTTCCCGCGCCAACCATTACAGTTGTGCTTAACGGTATTCCTGCGGATGCGCTCGTGTCGGGTGCTTTCTTCAACCCGATCAACCAAACATGGGTGACCGATGCAGCAACCATTTCATCCGGCGGTGTCACTGTTACACCGGCAGAAGACTGGTCAGGCCCGATCAACATTACTGTCGATGCAATTGCGACAAACAGCTTCTTGATGACGGCAACGACGGATGATGTGCCAGCACTCATTAGTGTGACACCTGTTGCAGATGGGCCGCAAATAGCCTTTTCAACATTGGGCGGCGACGAAGATACTGCTATCGCGGTCGATATTTCGCTTGGGCTCACCGATACAAACGGCACTCTGAACGAGCAAATCGTAAATATGGTGCGTATCTCAGTGGACAGCGGTGCGACCTTGTCGGCAGGAATTCCGCTAGGCGGCGGCATCTATGAACTTACTCTTGCCGAACTTGCTGGCCTAACGGTAACACCTGCGTTCAATATTGGTACCGATATCGCTATAACCATCCAAGCATCAACCACTGAACCGGATAATGGCGATACGCAGGTTACGATCTTCAACGGTGTGATACCCGTTAAACCGATCGCAGATGCAGCAATAACTACCGTTGCAAATGCGTCCGGCGATGAAGATAGCGCAATTACACTTGCCGGACTTTCCGCAGCTTTGGCAGACACAGATGGCTCAGAAGTGCTGTCTGTTACGATTTCAGGTGTACCAGCTGGCTCTATCCTTTCTGCAGGCTCAAACAATGGAGATGGAAGCTGGACACTTTCCACTGCAGATTTGTCCGGACTGGCTATTACGCCGCCAGCGAATTTTTCTGGATCACTTGTTCTAACGTTGACCGCGTTTACGCTGGAAGCAACGGGAGCCTCAACTTCTGCCACTTCAAACTTCACTGTCATTGTAAATCCCGTGGCTGACAGCGCGGTGCTTACCCCGCTGCCACGCACAGGTGAAGAAGGCAAACCGATTGACCTAGACTTAAACATCCAGCCTGGCGATATTACGGGTCAAACCCTTGGCGAAAACCCTGCCGAAACTGTGCAACTTACTCTTTCGGGAATGAGTGCAGGGCTTCTGCCAGTTGCTGATGGCGGATCCTTCACAGATCAAGGCGGGGGGACGTGGTTGTTTATAGGCAGCGTCGCGGATGCAAATTCCATCGCGGTGGTCTCAGCCGGATTGCTTGGAACGTTTCCCATAGGTGTCTCACTTGTCATGGCGGATGGGATATCAATCGGAACGCCTGTCGTTGGAACCATTGATTTGACCGTCAATACAGCTTGCGGGCGCAATACTAGGCACTCCGTCTAATGATAGTCTGACCGGCACAGCCGGCGATGATACGATGAGAGGCTTTGCAGGCGATGATATTATTCTCGGTGGAGACGGGAATGACTTTATCCGCGGTGGTGCCGGTGATGACCAAATTACAGGCGGCACGGGTGCCGATCTACTTGTCGGCAAAGATGGTGCGGATACATTTATCTGGCAAGCAATGGATATTCTATTAGGTGAAACGGATCGAATCACCGATTTTTCCGTTGCCGAGACGGATGTATTGAGCCTTGATGGATTACTTGCAGCCTTTAATGCTGGTTCTGATGCGATCTCTGATTTTGTCAATCTTTCCGTGCAAAGTGGTGATACGATCGTTCAAATAGACCAAAGTGGAGCGGGAAACTTCTCCGTCGATGTGGTCACTTTGAGTGGCGTAACAGGTCTCGATCTGGCTACATTATACGCAAATGGAAACTTAACAGCCTAGTCAGGACAACTAGGAGTATTTCGCCTTTAACTTGAACCACTAGGTAGTACCTAGCGCGTTGAAATCTCTGATTTCAGCCAGCGTTTGGTGAGTAAGGTTTAACGCGAAACGCTTTAGGCTGTCGCAAATTAAGGCCGATCAGTGCGGATATCGTGAGACTGCAGCGCCAGTGTGCGTTGGGACACCGATTTTTTAATTGCGGGGAAAAATATTTTCGTAAAGGTTACAACTCAAAGCTTATCCCTGCGCGAAAATTCGCAGACAAGCGTCGTAATTTAACACCTCATTAACCATAAATATTTACGCTTTGTTTCAGCAACAGGGGCTGAGCGGGCGATGAACAATTTACAAATTATCAGAAAATCCAAACGCGAATTTAAAAACGCCAGTATCGCTGGCGCTGCGATCTTGTCGTTCCTATTGGTGAGTACTCCTGGGTTTGCGGGATCATTAAAGGATTTCGTTTCGCAAGCGGTCACATCTCATCCCGAAGTACACGCGTTAGTTTCCAATCAATCAGCGATACATGAAGAGCTTGTGGCCGCGCGAGGACTAGGATTACCCGGCGTAAATTTAGAAGTGCGCAGCGGCGGTTATATCGACAAAAATACGCAGCAGGGTTTCACCGAAGCCTCCTTGGTGCTTCGCCAGCCCATCTACGACGGTGGAAAGAGACGTTCTGAGGTCGCGCGGCAGACCGAGCGTAAAGGCTCAGCTGATAATCGGGTTAATGATACCGCCAATGCGATCGCACTTCAGGCTGTTCAAGCCTATCTCGAAGTCATGCGCGCACGTGAGATTTTGGGAATTTCGTTAAAAAATCTTAAGACGATCAAAGGAATAGTGAGCCGTGTTAATGCAAGCGTGCGTGGCGGTGGCGGGTCTAGCGCCGATCTTGAACAGGCGCAGGCACGGCTTTACGAAGCGCGCAATTACGAAGCTGAAGCCCAACTTCAATTGATGGATGCAGAAGCGCTCTACCGAGTATTGACCGGTGAAATGCCTGGCAACCTGCACCTTGCTAAACTTCCTTCTTCCCATGCACCACCGCACGGTCGATGCGGCGGTTGAAGGGGCGATGAGTGCACCGCCGAAAATCCCTGCCATGCAACATGATGCTGCGGCTGCGGAGTATGCTGTGGGTACAGCACGCTCAGCAATAATGCCTACCTTGGATGTTGAATTGTCAGCCAATTACCGTGATCGTATCGCCGGAACAAGCGCAGAAAATGCCAACCTGAAGGCTATGCTGGTTCTGAAAATGAGCCTTTACAATGGCGGAATCAACGCTGCGCGTATTCGCGAGGCCAAGCACCGATCAGAAGAGGCGCGCAGCCAAGCCGAAGCTGTGAGGCTTGATGTATCTCGGGAAATCCGTCTGGCGTGGAACCGATACCAAACATACGACGCCATCGTTAAGACACTTAAATCTAAAGCTGCGAGCAAATCGTGCCCTCTTGAATACGCGTCTACAGCAATACGATTCAGGCCAAAGCAGCTTAATAGGTATTCTTGACGCCCAAGGAGAAACTCTCAGTGCCGAAGCGTCCGCAACAAATGAAGCCTATGCGTCGCTTCAGCTTATACAAAGTATTGGCCGCATCCGGACAATTATTGGATGCGCTTGAGGGTTCGTTGCCCAATTGTGGTTCTGAGATCAAATCTTCAGTCAAAGTGGTCGAAGCTCGGTCATGCAATGCGGGAAAATGATCTAAACCTGTATACCGATGCTGCCGTTGCTATTAGTACACTTGCTTCCAGTTTTGGGCTGAATGCGGCACCAGAACGACTAAGGCAAGAAGTTACGAGTGGCCAAAATGATGGTAGCGCGGTAGTGCAGTTTGCCAACGCGGCTGGTGTAGTTCTGGAGCCAATAGACTCAGATCTGTGGTCGCTTCGATCATCACAATGTCCTGTGCTTACACAGATTACTAATGGAAACTTCATTGTAATTAATGATGTTGCCCATGGTGGTTTGGCGGTCTGTGTCGACACTTCAGGTAAATCTGCACCGTTTCATCTCAGCATGTTTCCGACGGGAACAGTTCAGCGCGTGTGGCGGGTTCGTCCATTATTGGGCGATGAGCGCAACAAAATTGGGCCAGAAGCAGCCCTAATCGCGCCGCTTTGGAGGGCGTTTCTTCCCGGTCGCTCTATACTTTTGCCAGTCATGCTCGCAACGATCACAATCAATGTTCTTGCGCTGGCTATTCCGCTTGCGACGATGAACATTTTTGACCGAGTGATTTCCAACGCCGCCTTTAACACACTATGGGCACTTGTAATCGGGGTTGTCCTAGCTGCAAGTCTGGACTTTTTACTTCGCAACCTTCGTGCACTGGTGATGGATCGTGCCAGCGCGGCCTCAGATATTGCTGTTTCTAATTCCGTATTCGGACGCATTTTAGGTGCCCGAAGTTCTGCTCGCACCGCAAGCGTCGGCATTCAGGCTAATGCATTGCGGGAGTTCGAGGGAATTCGCGAGTATTTTAATTCGGTAGCAATGGCGACCTTGGGCGATTTACCATTTGTAGCATTGTTCTTGTTCGTTATCTGGTTAGTTGCAGGTACCCTAGTAGTCGTGCCGATGCTCGCGATTCCGGTGATTTTCATCGCAGCTGGTATAATCCAGAATAGGTTGCGCAAATTGGTCGAGGGCGGCTTTCAGGATACTGCGCACAAAAATTCCGTCGCGATCGAAATTGCTGGCGGCATAGAAGCGATTAAAATTGCCGGTGCGGAGGAATGGGCTGCACGCCAATGGGAACGAGCGACCGCCTCGCAAACACGACACTCATTGGCAATTCGGTTTTGGACCGCGACAAGTATCCATCTGGTCGGATTTTTTCAAGGCATAACAACTATTGGCGTCTTAGCGGCTGGCGTTTACATGGTTACTGCCGGCGACATTACGCCCGGTGCCCTGTTTGCCGCCAATATGTTGACCGCACGGTGTCTGGGGCCTGTCGCAGCATTGGCCGCACTCATTTCCCGGTTGCATCAGGTTAAAACCGCCTACCGCTCAGTTCAAGCGCTGTGTTCCATGGAACAGGAGCGTCCACCAGAACGGCAGATGCTGACACCGACAGCTTTCCGAGGGAAATTTGTTTCGACAATGTTGAGTATTCCTACGCCACTATCCAAGCGCCTGTGTTGCGTGACATAAATCTGACGATCCGACGTGGCGAAAAACTCGCTATTATTGGCGCCATCGGATCAGGGAAAAGTACTCTATTAAAGTTGTTACTCGGACTGCAATTGCCAACAAGTGGTGAAGTATCGTTTGACGGTCTTCCTACAGGCCATATTGATCCTTCATTTTTGCGCTCTCAAATAGGCGCAATTCTTCAGGCACTTCCAGCATTTTTGGCGGCACGTTGCGCGAAAATGTGAAACTTGGTCGTTCCGGGTTTGGTGATCAAGAAATCCTAGAAGCGCTTCAAGCAAGCGGAGCTCTTGGATGGGTTCGAAAGCAACCGTTGGGTCTTGATACTGTGATCGGTGAACAAGGCAAAGGCTTATCGGGAGGCCAAAAACAGACACTAGCCATAGCACGGGCACTTTGCGGTTCACCGCCGTTTATAGCGCTTGATGAACCCACAAGCGACCTCGACCCAAACACAGAGAATGCGATTGTTACACGCCTTAAGGGTTTAACGGCAGATACCACGCTAGTACTTGTAACCCATCGCCCAGCGTTACTGGAGGCGGTTGATCGCATTGTTGTAGTCGAAGCTGGACGGGTCATGATCGATGGTCCCAAAAAGGATGTATTTTCTAAGCTTCAAAATGTTGTCGACGTGCGCAAACAAGCAACCGGACCGACCCAATGAGCGCCACGATTAAAGTTTTATCAAATAGTTCAAGTCAGCTCGGATTGAGCGCAACCAGCGCCGCACTGATGGAACCGGATATGCGGGCAGCAAAATGGCTTATTTTTCTCGTTGCCCTTGCGGTCGCAACGGCTATCGGGTGGTCTAGCCAAGCCAATGTGGTTGAAGTTGCAGTTAGCGAAGGACGCGTTATCCCTGCATCCAAGGTTCAGCTTGTGCAGAACCTTGAGGGGGGCATCATCCGCGAAATATTAGTGCGTGAAGGTGCGACGGTTAAAAAAGGTGCATTACTCGTGCGTATTGATCCGACTACTGCCGGATCTTCGCTCGAAGAACGGCGGCAGCACATGTTGTCACTCGAGGCTGGTGCAGCATTGATGCGCGGTTTGCTTGATGAAAAAGCACCGGAGTTTTCAACCGAATTTAGCACGGAGCATCCAGATCTTGTTTCGCGAACCTTAATAGAGCACCAGGCTCTGCTCTCAGAATTCCAGGCAGCATTGGGCGGTGCGCAAGAACAGCTGCGGCAACGCACGATTGAGCTGCAAGAGGTCGAAAGTCAGTTGGGCAGTACACAGCGGTCACTTGCCATTGCATCCGAACAGCTACAACTACTCGAAAATCTTGCGCGTCAGAAAGCGGCCAGCCGCAATGATGTCCTAAGCTCAAGGGCCAAGAATGCCGAGTTGGAAGGGGAGGTGGCGCAATTGCAGCTTTCGATTCCACGCCTTCGCGCTGCGATCGGCGAAGGCGAAAATCGCCTAAAGGAAACCAGCAGTCGCTTTCGCGCACAAAATGCGGCAAAACTGAACGAGATGACTGTGAAATTGCGGGCTTTGGGCGGCGCATCGCAGGCCGACGAAGATCGGATTAACAGGTCCGATGTACGCTCCCCAGTCGACGGTATAGTGAAGATTCTCCACGCAAACACAATTGGGCAAGTCGTCAAACCGGCCGAAAGCATTTTAGAGATTGTCCCAGCAAATGATAGTCTGGTGGTACAGGCACAGGTACTACCAAAAGACATCGCATTTCTTTTTCCAGGCCAAACGGCCATTATTAAGGTGACTGCATACGATCATTCAATCTTCGGTTATCTTCAGGGTAAGGTTGAGCGAATTTCTGCAGACTCCGTGATTGATGAAAAAGGAAATGCGTTCTTCCCGGTCGATATCCATGCTGATCAAGCGTTTCTTGAACGTGAAAGGCAGCGCTATCCGATTATGCCCGGTATGGTGGCGCAAGTAGATATTGTGACGGGCGAGAAGACTGTGCTCTCATTTTTGACTAAGCCAATCCATCGCATGGCCTTTGGCGCGTTCCGCGAGCGGTAGTAGACCGTTGGCGAAAATGTTCTATTGGTACTGAGTGTTGCTCCGATTTTTGCATTATTTGAGCAAGCTTAGAGAATGTTTGGTCTGTATCCAACGCCTTAAAGCCACTACACAGGCTTTTAAAAATAGCGGTTGACCAAATTTTCCAATACCTCTTGCTTACCCGAACGCGGCTCTGGATTGATATTTTGCGCCCGTACCATGGCCTCGATACTCTCCAAAGTGTGTCCGCCATTAAGCATTTTTCGTGCCTCAGCCCCGCTCCAATCGGCATAGCGTGCTGCGCGCGCGTCTTCCAGTTTGCCGTCTTCAAACATATTAGCTGCCATTTTGAAAGCTTTGGCGCACACATCCATCGCGCCCACATGACCGGCAATCAGGTCAACGGGATCAAGGCTTTGACGGCGCAGCTTGGCATCAAAATTTGTGCCGCCGCTGCTAAAGCCGCCCGCCCTGATGACCTCATAATAGGCCAGCGCCACTTCAGGCACATTGTTTGGAAACTGATCCGTATCCCAGCCTGATTGATAGTCGTTGCGGTTCATATCGATGGAGCCGAAAATGCCGAGCGATGCGGCCATCGCCAATTCATGTTCAAACGAATGGCCAGCCAAAATGGCATGGCCTTGTTCGATATTCATTTTGACTTCATTCTCCAAGCCAAAGTCTTTGAGAAAACCGTAGACGGTAGCGACGTCATAATCATATTGATGCTTGGTTGGTTCTTGCGGTTTTGGCTCGATTAAGATCGTGCCCTTGAAACCGATCTTGTACTTATAATCCACCACCATTTGCAGCATGCGGCCCGCTTGCGCGCGCTCGCGTTTAAGGTCGGTATTGAGCAGCGTTTCATACCCCTCGCGCCCGCCCCAGAGCACATAGTTTTCACCGCCTAGTTTCAGCGTTGCATCCATATTGGTCTTTATCGTCGCGGCGCTATAGGCAAAAACGTCAGGGTCGGGGTTTGTAGCCGCCCCCGCCATAAAGCGGCGGTGCGAAAACAGGTTCGCCGTACCCCACAGGAGTTTGGGGCCACCGCTTTCCATTTTACCGCCGATATAGTCGACCATTTCTTCCAGATTGCGCGTGCTCTGCGCAAAGCTGTCGCCTTCAGGGCGCATGTCCGCATCGTGAAAACAAAAATAGGGTTGGCCAATAATCTCGAACATCTCAAAAGCGACGTCGGCTTTTAGCTTGGCGTGATCCATCGCCTGGCCAAACCATGGCCGATCAAAGGTGCGCCCGCCAAACGGGTCTGCGCCTTCCCAAGCAAAGCTATGCCAATAGGCAATAGCAAAGCGTAAGTGGTCTTCCATACGCTTGCCCATGACCACTTCGTCGGCATCATAATAGCGGTAGCAAAGTTCGCTGTCGCTTGCCGCGCCTTCAAATTTTACTTTCGCAATGCCCTTAAAAAAGTCGGTCATTTCAAAACATCCTTGTCGCTTTATAGGCTTCGCGGTAGCGGCTATGCGCATCGGCAAAGGCATTGGTCATGTGTTTATTGGGCATAATCGTTTTCTGCATTGTTGGCCGTACGATGATGTCTTGGCTTGCTCCCGCGGCCATCATGCCAAGGCGCGCTGCACCAAGGGCTGCGCCAAAATCGCCTGCCACGGGCACATCAATGGCGATATCGAGCGATGTCGCCAGCGCTTGCAACCAATAGTCAGATTTTGAGCCACCGCCAACGGCGACGATCCGCTCGATCTTTGTGCCGGTTGACACCAGCGCATCAAAATTATCACGCAGCGCATGAACCACGCCTTCGAGTACCGCGCGCGTACCGGCGTTTGTATCCGTGACATGATCAAGACCGAGCAAAGCACCGCGCACGGCTGCATCATTGTGCGGCGTGCGCTCACCGCCAAGATAGGGCAAAAACAATGCGCGGCCGGGCGCTTGTAGCGCTTCAACATCAAGCGCGGCGGTAAGGTCTGACGGCTTTTGACCTACCAGATTGGCGTACCAGTTCAGCGAATCTGTGGCTGACAATATCACGCCCATCTGATGCCAAGTTTGTGGCAGCGCATGACAAAATGTGTGGACGGCCGATGCGGCATCGGGCCTATAGCCATCAGAGGCAGCAAACAATACGCCGGATGTGCCCAGCGACACAAAGGCGTCGCCGGCCCGCGCAACACCGACGCCGATGGCAGAGGCGGCATTGTCACCGCCGCCACCTGCGACAACGACCGTGTTGCCGATGTCAAATTGTTGGCAAAGCGCCTTGCGCAACGTGCCGGACACTTCGCTGCCTTCCACAAGGCGCGGCATGTGATCACGGCTCAAGTTTGTTTTGCCAAGCAGTGCGTCGGACCAATCGCGCTTGCCCGTATCAAGCCAGCTCGTGCCTGCCGCATCAGACATTTCGGCCACATGGTCGCCCGTTAGCCAAAGCCGCAGAAAATCTTTCGGCAGCAGAACTTTTGCGACGCGGTCAAATATATCCGGCTCATTGTTTTGCACCCAGGCAAGCTTCGGTGCGGTAAAACCGGGAAAGACAATATTGCCGGAAATCTCGCGAAAAGCGGGGTCGGCATCCATCGTGGCAGCTTCAACGTGGCTGCGCGTATCATTCCACAGGATGCATGGACGTAGCACATCATCGTTTTTGTCGATCAGCGTTGCGCCATGCATGTGACCGCTGAGGCCAATCGACTTCAGCGCAGACAAGTCACTTTTAGTACGAAGTTGCTCAAGCACCGAGATCGCCGCAACAATCCATTCGCGTGGCTCTTGCTCCGACCAGCCATCGAAAGGCCGCGCCACGGTTAAAGCCACGCTAGCCTCCGCGATGATTTTTTGGTCATCATCGATTAACAGGCCCTTGAGGCTCGATGTACCAAGATCAAGTCCGAGATGCATGTGTCTATTCCGCTCGTCGGTTATTCTACCATCGCGCCAGGGCCTGGAATTGCACCCTTCGGGCACTTGCCCAAAATGATCATGCCGAGCACTTCGTCTTTGGTTACATCGCCCACTTTTGCATGGCCAACCATTTGCCCGTTCTTCATCACGGCGACGCGGTCAGCCAAATCGAAAACGTCTTCAATATCGTGGCTGATGAGGAAAATACCGATGCCATCTTTTTTCAGTTGTTTGATCAGTTCGCCCACTTGGGCTGTTTCTTGGGGCCCAAGCGCCGCGGTCGGCTCGTCCATGATCAGGATTTGCGCATTAAACAAAATGGCGCGGGCAATGGCGACCGACTGGCGCTGGCCGCCTGATAATTTAGAGACCGGTTCTTTAAAGCGCTTAAAGTTCGGGTTAAGCCGCCCCATCACTTTGCGGGCTTCGGCTTCCATCGCCGTATCGTCGAGCGTGCCCCATTTCGACATCAGTTCGCGGCCTAAGAAAAGGTTTGCCGCCGCATCCACATTATCGGCCAGCGCGAGGGTCTGATAGATCGTCTCAATGCCATAGGCTTTGGAATCGCGCGGATTGGTGATTTTAGCTTCTTCCCCGCGCACCATGATCTTGCCGCTGTCACGCATATAGGCGCCTGACAGAATTTTGATCAGCGTCGATTTTCCCGCACCATTGTGGCCGAGCAGGGCGACTACTTCGCCTGCATAGAGATCGATACTGGCATGGTCGACCGCTTTGATGCCGCCAAAGGAAATCGACACATCTTGAATGTCAACCAAGGGCACATCTTTATTATTCGCTCCGACTGAGTTTTCCATGTCAGCCTCCTATTTCATTTCACGCGGCGGCGGTAAAGTTGATCGAGGAACACTGCGATCACAAGCACAACGCCAACAACGATGTTTTGGAAGGCAGCTTCTAGGTTCAAGAGGCCCATGCCCGACTGGATGGATTGCATCATCAAGGCACCGAGCAGCGCCCCATAGATCGTGCCGACCCCGCCCGCGAGCGATGTGCCACCGATAACAGCGGCGGCAATCACATAAAGTTCACTCAGTTGCCCTAGAGCATTGGTCGCTGCATCAAGCCGCGCTGACAAAATAATGGCTGAAATGCCGACGAGGAAGCCCATCAACGCAAAGACTTTGACCGTCATCATCTTGGTGTTGATACCGGCAAGTTCAGCTGCTTCCGGGTTGCCGCCAATGGCATAGACATAGCGCCCGAATTTCGTGCGGCTTGCGATGAAACGACATGATGAGGCCAACAGCCAGAACGATAAGCACGGGCGTTGCGTAGCCTGCATAATAAATGAGACCTTCCGTGCATCGCACGATTTTATCGCCGACCATGCATATTGCATCGCCATCACGGTTTTCAATGCCAGCGGGAATTGTCACATTGTTTGCCAAAGCATAGTCGCGGATCAAGCCAAACGGCCACGGATAGCTGTTGACGACCCACGTTGCACCAAGCACCACGCTGCTTGCGATAGCGATCAGCGATACTTCGCCCCATATTGGGCGCAGTGGAAATTGGAAGCGCTTACGCTGGGCGCGGTCGCTCAAGATCGCATAGATGATTGCCGCGCAAATGACCAACGCCAATGCCCAGCTCCAAAACGGGCCGAGCCATGACGCGGGGATATTGCCGCCAATCAGTTTGAAGGTTTTATCAAGCGGTGCAACCGTGACGCCGCGCGCCAGAAGGAATGCAACGCCGCTGTAGGCGATTAAACCACCCAAGGTGACGATGAATGAAGGGATTTTTCCGTAGGCGGTCAAATAGCCGTTGAAAGCACCGACAAGTGCGCCAAGGACGATGCAAGCAAAAATTGCAGCGATCCAAATCATAGGATGCCCTACGCCAATGGCGGGCGCGAGAATGTAGACTTGAAGCACCGCGCCAGCAACGGCGACAAGGCTGAGCATAGAGCCAACCGAGAGGTCGATATGGCGCATGACGATGATCAGCACCATGCCGGTAGTCATAACTGCAATCGGGGATGTTTGAACAAGCAGCGTCCAGAGGTTGCGCGGTGTCAGAAATGTCCCACCCAAAAGGCCGCCACCGGGGCGAATGATGCCGCCTGCAATATCAAAGCCTGCCCAAATTAAAAACAACGCAGCGACCATGCCGAGCATGCGGGTATTTAATTCTGTGCCCTCGATAAATCGCGAAATTGCGCTTTTTTTGATGGCCTGCGAGGGCGCCTCAGAAGTTTGCGTAGACATCTCACCTCCCAGCTAAGATGTAGGCGACAACGATCGGCGTCGCGACATTGCAGTTTTAAAAAACCGCGCCACAAGTTTAACTGCGGCGCGGTCCATTTAGATGACCATTCGGGTCAGCCTGCTCACTATTTACAAGCTGCCACTGCGCCCATGGCGACGCCAGCACAAGCCTGCTCTTTTGTAATATGGCCAGCATTGATCGCGACATCGATGTTGTCTTTTGTAATCGCTGTTGGCGCAAGAAGAATTGAGTTCATCACAACGCCCGTTTTGCCGCCACTAAATTTGGCAACACCAGAGATCGCATCCATTGCCGTGCCGTTCGCCAAGGCGATGGCAGCAGCGGCAGCTGTATTGCCAAGGTCTGTCGCATTCTTCCAAACAGACACAGTCTGTGACCCGAGCGCTACGCGGTTGATCGCGGCAAGGTCGCCGTCCTGACCGCCAACGGGAATGCCGGACATGCCTTGTGCTTCAAGCGCAGCAACAACACCAGATGCCATGCCGTCGTTCTGAGACAATACAGCGTCAATTTTGTTGCCAGTAGAAGTCAGGCATTGCTCCATGTTTTTCTGAGCATTGTCAGGCTTCCAGCCGTCGGTGAATGTTTCACACACGTTGACGATTTTGCCAGAGTCGATCGACGGCTTTAGAACTTCCATCATACCTTGGAAAAGGAATGTTGCGTTCGGATCACCTCTTGTCGCCCTTGATGAATGCATAATTGCCCTCTGGTTTCACTTTTGAAACTTCTTGCGCAATGATACGGCCGACCCCGATATTGTCAAATGTGATGTAAAGCGCGTTTGGATCTTCAAACTGCACGTCATAGGCAATTGACTTGATGCCCGCGTCGCTGATTTTTTGGATTGATGGCAAGATTGCATCGGAGTCAAAAGCTACAACGAGAATAACGTCTGGCTTTTGTGAAATCAGACCTTCGATATCAGAGGCTTGCTTTTGGGCAGAACCCTGCGCATCGGTTGACAAATAAGTGTCTCCAGCTGCTTCAACAGCGCTTTTGATTGCTGCTTCGTCGATTTTCCAACGCTCTTCTTGGAAAGTCTTCCAAGAAACAGCAATTGTTTTACCTGCAGCCAACGCATTTGTTGATACAGAAGCCAGAGCCACCGCAGCAAATGCCGCCATAGTGATAATTTTACGCATTAAACATCCTCCCGTGATTGTTGAGCCATGCCTGACTGTGCCGATATTTTTGATCGGAACTGGATGCAGCATGGATTTATTTTTTTCACTTGTCAAAAAATAAATTGACCAAAATTAAAAATAATGGAACGTTTGACACAAATATTTTTAATGTCTGGGAGGATGTTGATTATTTTGAGCGGAAACCATCCAATTAAATTCATCAACTAAATTTAATGCTGCAGCGCAATAATCCCGTGGTTAATACCTTTGACAGTGCGCAAATCGCAGGCTGCGGCCCTCTAATTGCGTCATCATTCAGCACGACGAAACCATTAAAACAACTGGTTTTTGAGTATGTGCGCGGCGCAGGCCAGTGTGCCCGCGTTGATGTTTCCAGTAGTTTGGGCGTAAGTCCTGCGAGTATTACCGCGATTTCAAATGATCTCATCTCATCTGGTTTCATCCACGAAATCATCACGCCGCCGCGCGAGGGTGAGCCGATACGCGGGCGGCCGCCAGTACTTCTGGCCGTTCGCAATGAAGCATTTTATGTTGCCGGTATAAAAATAAACGACGCGAACCATACGGCTGTGATCTTGAATTTTGGTGGCCAAATTATCGCTCATGCAAAACTGGCCCATAACCGCGCTCACAGAAATGCCGCTCAAACGCTCGATGAGATCGCCAATGTGCTGGATGCAGCGCTTGAAAAAAGTGGCATTGATCGCACTCAAATTGCTGCGATTGGCCTTGGCATCCCCGGTCTCGTTGATACCGCAGCAGGTCATGTGGTTTGGTCACCAATGCTCAACGAGCGCAATGTGCCGCTGGCAAGCTTGGCATCCCAAAAAGCTTGGCGCGCCAACCTATATCGACAATGATGCTAATTTGGTGACACTGGCCGAGCAGTGGTTTGGCAAGGGACGCGATGTGTCAGATTTCGCCGTTGTTACCATTGAAGGCGGTATCGGTATGGGTGTCGTGCTTAATCATAAAATTTACCGCGGCGCGCACGGATTTGGAATGGAATTTGGCCATACAAAAATGCAGTTGGATGGCGCGCTTTGTCGCTGCGGCCAGCGCGGATGTTTGGAGGCTTATGTCGCCGATTACGCCTTGGTTCGCGAAGGCGGCCACAGCACTCAACGTGGAAACACCACACACGAGCGACAGTGCCCTGATACTTGAACAATTATATGACAAGGCCAAGCAAGGCGATGATGCCGCTAAAGCGATCTTCAGTAGGGCAGGGCGTTATCTGGCGGCGGGCCTTGCAAATATCGTCAATCTATTTGATCCAAGTCTCGTGATTTTGTCGGGCGCACGCATGCAATATGATTATCTTTATGCGGATGACGTTTTGCAGGAAATGCAAAAGCAAACCCTCAATTGGGAACGTACCAGCCCCATAATTGAAATTCATGCGTGGGGTGATTTATTGTGGGCACAGGGGGCTGCAGCGCTTGCGATGTCAGAACTAACAGAGAAGATATTAGGCAATAGCCAAGCGGCTTAAATAAGCGATCTCAAATTGATAAAAACACTTACTTCATCATTCATTCTTTTGACCTGTAGCAGTGCTTTGGCGAGCGAAATTCGGTTTGAATCACGCACGGCAATACTACCCTTCGAGCACCGATATGAGGGTGGATGGGAACATTTTGTGGGCGGTGGAATGGCGACGTTTGATTGCAACGGCGATCAAATGCTCGATGCGTTTTTAGCTGGCGGAAAAAATCCATCGCGGCTGATTGTGAACACCACACAAAGGGCTGGCGGCGTGATCACGTTCAGCGATGGTGCAACAGATGCAACGCGCCTTGAAGGCGTAACCGGTGCCTACCCGATCGACATCGACAGCGATGGGCTGATAGACCTGTTCGTTATGCGCGTCGGTGAGAATATCATTTTGCGCGGGCTTCCAAATTGCCAGTTTGAAGAGGCAAACAGCGCTTTTGGTTTTGACGGCTTAGACCGCTGGACAGCTTCGTTTTCTGCAACGTGGGAGGCTGGCAACATTCTGCCGACCTTGGCAGTTGGAAATTATGTGGACCGCGATAATCCCGATGGCCCATTTGAAGCCTGTGACAAAAATCAACTCTATCGACCCAGTGGAAATACTTATGCAAAACCAGTCGATCTTGCGCCCGGCTATTGCGCGCTATCGATGCTGATTTCCGACTGGACACGCAGCGGGCGAAGGGATTTGCGCATTTCCAACGATCGGCACTATTACATCAAAAAGGGCGAAGAGCAGATGTGGCGGCTCGACGAAATGCGCGCACTTACCCGCGACGATGGTTGGCTGCCCATATCGGTTTGGGGCATGGGCATCGCTAGTCAGGATTTGAACGGCGACAAAGCGCCCGACATCATGCTCACCTCCATGGGCGATCAGCTTGTTCAGTTTTATGCGGGTGGCGCGCAAATGCAAAACGCACCTTTTGATATTGGTGCCTATGCCCACCGCCCCTATACGGGCGGTGATGGTCGCCCCTCAACCGGTTGGCATGCTGAGTTTGGCGACGTCAATAATGATGGTCTGCCAGACTTATTTATTGCCAAAGGCAATGTCGATCAAATGCCGGGAATGGCGAGTAAAGACCCCAACAATATGCTGGTTCAACAGCCGGACGGAAAATTTGTGGAAATGGGCTTAACGGCGGGGCTAGCCAATTTGGCCCGCTCGCGCGGCGCTGCGGTTGCCGATTTTAATTTGGACGGTCGGCTGGATATTGCCGTGATGAACCGGCGTGCGCCATTTGAAATTTATGAAAATGTAAGCGAGGCGATAGGTAATTTTGTGGCGTTGAAAATTCAGCAGCCGGACACAAATAAAAATGCCATCGGTGCGTGGGTTGAGCTTCGGATCGGCGATAAAATCCAAACGCACGAAATAACCATCGGCGGGGGCCATGCCAGCGGCGAGATCGCACCGGTTCATTTTGGTTTGGGCGCAGCCAAGCAAGCGGCGTTTCGCGTGTTATGGCCCGACGGCGTTTCATCGCCATGGGCCGATGTAACGGCCAATCAAATGTTGCGTGCTACCCGCATAGACCAAGGCAGTATTAAACTCGAACCGTTTTAATCCACATCAACCGGCAGGCCACTGGGCACAATTGCCGGAATGCCAAGACGTCCAGCCACGCTTTTTTCATCCGCCAATGAACCCAAAAATGCCATTAGTGCATCGACGTCGTTTGCACTCAACTGTGCTGTGTAGGCGGTGGCTGCGGACTTGATTGCCCCAACTTCGGTTTTATCATTGAGCGCTGCCCAATCGTTTTTTGGCGGTGTAAAGGCGGCAAACACCACTTGATCGCGCTTGTAAGTTTCTTGCGCAACGTCAGGCTTGACGTGACTTTCAACGAACGCACGCAGATCGCGATAAGCCCCGCTGTGCCCATAAGGCGCTGTCATGGTGACATTGCGCAGTGAGGGCGTACGGAAGGCGTAGGCATCGCCGCTATCACCAGTAACCCGCATCCGGCCCGTGTCTTGGCTGTCGTTTTCAAACTTCGCCGCTTTGCCAGGGCCAATTTGCGGCACGCCCATGGCGTGGAAACCATGGTCTGTCTGGAAAGTCCCGCTGTGGCATGAGGAGCAGCCTGCATCGCCGTAAAACAAATCCATACCGGTTTTTTCCAAGCTACTCAGCGCCGTCTCACCGCGCAAGTACCGATCAAACGCGCTGTTATCGCCGCGCCATTCAAACGCAATAAATGCCGCTAGTGCATCGGAAATATCCGTAAAATCGATTGGCTTGCCGCCTGCGATCTCAGGATTAAAACCTTTAAACATCGCTTGGTATTGTTCAATTGATGATACGCGTTTGGAGATAATATCCCACGCGCCGCCGTCACCCGTGATCAGCCCTTGCCGCACTGCCTTGGCCACATCGTTTTCGTTATTATGTCCAGCCATTTCATCGGGTGATAAAACCGGAAACATAGATTGCGCCGACAGCACGCCGGAAAATCCGGCGACCATATCGTCATCGAGCGGCGTCCGCAGTCCGGATTTCATGGTCGCATCGGCCTCTAGTCGCCCATCATGGAACATCACGGCGAACTCTTTAGCGCCAAGGTTAAAAAGTGCTGGCGCATTGCGCGGTATCCGCTGCTCGGGCACGTTGCCCTCAACAGGCAACCGCTTGGGACCGAGGCCTAAGCCGCCTTCACCCATGGAGAGGGAAACGCCGTCACCAGTGCCAAATTTTGGATGATGGCACGTGCCGCATGAAATGTTTTTATTGCCCGATAAAATAGGATCCCAAAACAGCAACTGGCCGATTTCGACTTCTTTTTGGTTAAGTGCAACATAGTCCGCATTTGTTGCAGGTTTTGGAAATTCAAGCGCCAGCGCCGTTGGCATGGCCATTGCCAGAACAGAAAGCACTGAAATAATTTGAGATAGATTTCGCTTTTTCATGACTGTGCTTTGTGCTCAACGCTCTCGATAATAAGCAAAGAGTGTGTGCAATTTTTTTGGTGTTTGGCAAGGTATATTTATTGAATTTGTTGGTGCTATTTATCTGGCGAATCCCGATTAAAATAGAACAGCGCGACCTTGCCGAGGCGCAGCTCGCAAGCTAACCTTATGCAGGGTGCAGATGCTTCGCCCGTGAAAAGAGTTTAAACGTGCGCGATATTGGGATTGGAATTGTTGGCGGCGGATATATGGGCAAGGCCCATGCTGTCGCCTATGCAGCCGTGGGCGCAGTGTTTGCAACAGAGCTTAGACCGAGGTTGGAAATGGTCTGCGCTTCAAGCGAGGGCAGCGCCGAAGCCTACCGCCGCGCCTTTGGTTTTGCCCGCGCAACATCGGATTGGCGCATGCTGGTTAACGACCCCAAAGTCGATGCGGTCGTCATCGCAACACCGCAGGAGACCCATCGCGCGATTGCAGAAGCAGCCTTTGCGAAGGGAAAGCCCGTGTTTTGCGAAAAGCCACTTGGCGCATCGCTTGCCGATAGCCGCGCTATGGTGTCGGCGGCAGAAGCGTCTGGCTGTGCCAACATGGTAGGTTTTAATTATATTCGCACGCCCGCCAGCCAATTTGCCCGTAAGCTCATTGCGGACGGCACCATCGGCGACATCACATGGTTTCGCGGCGAACACACGGAAGATTTTCTCGCCGACCCTGATGCACCTGCAACTTGGCGCACAACCGGTGTTGCCAATGGTACCATGGGTGATTTGGCACCGCATATGATCAACGCCGCGCTTGCATTGATCGGACCCATAGAGCGGCTCATCGCAGAAGTAGAAACCGTGCACCCTGATAGGCACGGCGCAAAAGTCACCAATGATGACCATGCCCAGATGATGTGCCGTTTTGAAAATGGTGTCATGGGGCAGATGTATTTCAGCCGCATCGCAACGGGGCGAAAGATGGGCTACGCCTATGAAATCACGGGCACCAAAGGTGCGATCCGCTTTGACCAAGAAGATCAGAATGCGATTTGGCTGTACAAAATGGACGGGCCGGAGGCGATGCGCGGTTTCACCAAAATACTAACCGGCCCAGAGCATCCAGATTATTTGCCGTTCTGTCAGGGCCCAGGGCATGGCACCGGTTATCAAGATCAAATCATCATCGAAGCGCGCGATTTTTTGCGCGCTATTGAGACAGGCCAATCCGTTTGGCCAACATTTCGCGACGGGATGGAAGTCAACCTAATCGTTGCTGCCGCCCTTCAATCATCACATCAGAAAACATGGGTCGATGTTGCAACGATCTAAGCTTATTATTTTTCGGAGGAAACATGACAATTGAAATAGGAAATGCCCCGTGCTCTTGGGGCGTAGAATTTGCCGATGACCCACGCAACCCCGCATGGCGGCAAGTTTTGGCCGATTGTGCAGCTGCAGGCTACCGCGGCATCGAGCTTGGGCCTGTTGGCTTCATGCCAGAAGACCCAGCCATTCTGTCAGATGCGCTTAACGAATTTGGGCTGTCGCTGATCGGCGGCGTGGTGTTCCGCGCTTTTCACGATCGCAACGCTTGGGACGATGTGCTCGACGCATCGCATCGCACGTGCCGCGCGCTGGTTGCCCATGGCGCAAAGCATCTGGTGCTGATTGACAGCATCTCGCCGCGCCGTGCGCCCACGGCGGGTTGCGCCAATGAGGCCGAGCAGATGGATATGGCCGAATGGACAGCATTTCGTGACCGCTTGGCAGCGATTGCCCGTATTGGCACTGACGAGTATGGCTTAACCGTTGGCATCCATGCCCATGCGGCCGGTTTCATGGATTTCGAGCCCGAACTTGAGCGCCTGCTTAACGAAGTGGATGATAGAATCTTGAAAATCTGCTTCGACACAGGTCACCATTCTTACGCAGGTTTTGATCCGGTGGCATTCATGAAGCGCCACATTGATCGCATCTCCTACATGCATTTCAAAGATATCGATCCAAAGGTAAAAGCGAATGTAGTCGCTAACCGCACCGGCTTTTATGATGCGTGCGGACAGGGGATTTTCTGCAACCTTGGCAAAGGCGATGTGGATTTTACCGCCGTGCGCCAAGTGCTTTTGGACGCAAATTTTAAAGGCTGGTGCACGGTCGAACAAGACTGCGATCCGACGTTGGATGTTTCGCCAGTGGATGATGCAACAGCAAACCGTGAATATTTAGCCTCCATTGGCTTTTGAAGGGATACAACGCCATGAGACGTCTGAACTGGGGCATGATCGGCGGCGGCGAAGGCAGTCAGATCGGGCCAGCCCATCGCCTTGGGGCGCAGGCCGATGGTAATTTTAGTCTAGTAGCCGGTGCGCTCGATGCAGATGCGGCGCGCGGCAAGGACTATGCTCAGCGCCTTGGCGTCAGCGCTGAGCGCGCCTATGGTGATTGGCGCGAAATGCTGGAAGGTGAGCGCCGCCGCGCCGACCGCATAGACCTTGTGACCGTGGCAACGCCCAACTCCACGCATTTTGAAATCACGAAGGCTTTTCTTGAGGCGGGGTTCCATGTGTTGTGCGAAAAGCCCATGACCATGACCGTTGAAGAAGGCGAAGAAATTGTGCGCGCCGCGCGCGCCAGTGGGCGTATTTGTGCGGTAAATTATTGTTATTCAGCCTATCCCATGGTGCGCGAAATGCGCCATATGGTGCGCAGCGGACAGCTTGGCAAAGTGCGGCTGGTGGTGACAAATTTTAGCCACGGCCACCACGGCGATGCGACCGATGCCGATAACCCGCGCGTGCGCTGGCGATATGACCCGGCGTTGGCCGGCGTTTCAGGGCAATTCGCCGATTGCGGCATTCACGCATTGCATATGGCAAGCTTTATTGTCGGCGATCAAGTAACGAAAGTTTCTGCCGATTTCGCCTCAACGATTTCAAGCCGAGTGCTGGAAGACGATGCTATGGTGAACTTCCGCATGAGCGGCGGCACTGTCGGCCGGCTCTGGACATCGTCGGTCGCCATTGGTCGTCAGCACGGCTTTGATATTCAAGTCTTTGGTGAGACGGGCGGCATGCGTTGGGCGTCAGAACAGCCTAATCAGGTGTACTATACGCCTGTGGGTGGGCGCACGCAGATCATGGAAAAAGGCGAGGGCGGTCTTTCGGATGAAGCCGCGCGGCTTAGCCGTGTGGCGATTGCCCATCCAGAAGGTTTTCCCTTGGCCGTTGCCAATATCTATGTTGATCTTGCTGCCGCAATTGCTGGTGAACCATGACGGCCTGCCGACCGCCGAAGATGGACTGCGCTCAATGGCAGCGGTTTATGCCAGCGTTGAATCCGCGCGTGCCCATGGCGCATGGGTCAATGCGGTTCCAAAACTATTGGCTTGATGGATCTTATATGCATGATGCACACAGATAAAACAAACTTGGGATAAATATGACCGCGTTTTTGGACACCATTCGCCTCACCACGGCTCAAGCCATCACGCGCTGGCTGCTGAACCAGTATATCGAGATCGATGGCATCGAGACCCGCATTTGCGGCGGCGGGTTTGGTATCTTCGGTCATGGCAATGTGCCATGTTTGGGCGAGGCGATCTATCCGTACATTGCCGACATGCCGCTCTATCGCGGCCAAAACGAGCAGAGCATGGGCTTTGCAGCAGCAGGCTATGCGAAATATCATCTGCGCCGCCGCTTCATGTATTGTACGGCAAGCGCGGGGCCGGGCACAGCCAACCTGCTGACAGCTGCGGCGCTGGCTCATGCCAACCGGTTGCCGATGCTGATGCTTTGCGGTGATAATTTTTTAACGCGGCTGCCAGACCCCGTGCTGCAACAGCTGGAACACTTTAATAATCCCACATTAGGCGTCAATGATGCTTTCAAGGCAGTGACGCGTTTTTGGGATCGCATCACACATCCGGCGCAAGTCATCCAGTCACTGCCCGCAGCCCTTGCCACCATGCTTGATCCCGCCGATTGTGGCCCTGCGTTTCATCGGCCTGCCCCAGGACGTCCAAGGTTGGACTTATGATTATCCGGCAAGTTTTTTTGAGCGGCGTGTCCACCGTATTCGCAGGCAAGCGCCCGATGCACGCGAGATCAGTGACGCAGCAGCTATGCTCGCAGGCGCAAAACGCCCGATGATTATCGCGGGCGGCGGTGTGCAATATTCTGGCGCAGTCTCCGAACTGACAGATTTTGCGCAAGCCCATAACATCCCCGTCGTTGAAACCATCGCAGGCCGAGCGAATATGCTGGCAACGCACCCCCTTAATATTGGCCCGCTTGGCGTGACCGGCTCCGATAGCGCGAACATGATCGCCGAGCAGGCGGACGTGGTGCTGGCTGTCGGCACGCGGTTGCAGGATTTTACCACCGGTTCATGGACGGCTTTTGCTCAGCACGCGCGCATCATCGGGCTCAATGTGGGTCGCCACGATGCGATGAAACATTTGTCCTTGCCCGTGGTTGGCGATGCGAAACTTTCACTGCCGCTGCTGACACAAGCGCTCGGCAACTATCGTGCGCCAAAAGCATGGACTGGGCGGGCGCAAGCTGAACGCATAAAATGGGACGGATACGTTGCGCAGAACGTGGCATACGGCAACCGCCCGAACAGCTATGCGCAGGCCATCGGCGCGGTCAATGATTTGTGCCATCCGCGCGACCGTATTGTGACAGCCGCAGGCGGCTTGCCCGCCGAAGTGACGGCCAATTGGCGCACGCTTGATGTGGGCACGGTCGATGTCGAGTTTGGCTTCTCCTGCATGGGCTATGAGATCGCCGGCGGTTGGGGCGCTCGAATTGCGCAAACGGAAATTGAGCCAGAGCGCGACACCATCGTGTTCGTCGGTGACGGTAGTTATCTGCTCATGAATTCAGACATCTATTCCAGTGTGCTGACACAAAAGAAGCTAATTATCGTCGTGCTCGACAATGGCGGTTTTGCGGTGATCAACAAACTCCAGAACAATACCGGACAGAAAAGCTTCAACAATTTGATCGCCGATTGCCCGACTGTGCCAGAGCCATTTGCGGTGGATTTTGAAGCCCATGCGCGTGCGATGGGTGCAAACGCTATTACGGTCTCCAACCCCGCCGAGCTTGGGGCTGCGTTCACCAGCGCCAAAGCGGCAGATAAAACAACAGTGATTGTCATGCAGGTCGACGCCTATGAGGGCTGGACGCAGCAAGGCCACACATGGTGGGAAATTGGCACGCCGCAGGTTTCGGAAAATGAAAGTGTGCGCGCAAAGCATGCCGAAGTCGAAGCGACGCGCAAAAAGCAACGGCGGGGTGTGTAATATGCAGCTCGGCGGAAACCGCTTTGTCATCATCGGGCGTGCAGGCATGGATTTTTATCCAGATCCGCCCGGTACCAAAACCGAAGAGGCAACGCATTTTTTTGCGTGCCTTGGCGGTTCATCGGCCAATATCGGCGTGGCGATTACAAAGCTAGGCGGCAGCGTCGATTTGGTCACCTGTGTGGCCGATGATGCCATCGGGCGATTTGCGCTCAACGAGCTTGACAAATACGGCATTGGTCGCCGCCATGTGCGCTCCGTGGGCGGCGAAGCGCGCAATTCCCTGGCGGTTGTCGAAACACGGATCGAGGATCATCAGTCGGTGATCTATCGCAATGGTGCGGCTGATTTTGAGATGACGTCGGCAGATGTCGAAGCAGTTGATTATAGCCGCTATGATGCGCTCATCACAACGGGCACCGTGTTTGCCGCTGAACCATCGCGGTCTGCCGCATTCAAAGGGTTTGAGCTTGCGAAACAGGCCGGCCTGCCGTTGATTTTTGACATTGATTATCGACCCTATTCTTGGCCATCGCCTCAAGTGGCCGCCGAGGTTTATTCCCGTGCAGGCGCGATGTGCGATATGATCGTTGGCAATGATGTGGAGTTTGGTTTTATGGCCGGCGACTATGCGCGCGGGCTTGATAAGGCGCGCCAGCTGGTCGCATCGGGTGCAAAACTTGCCATTTATAAAATGGGCGAAAAAGGTGCCATCGCGATCACCCCTAACGGCGAGATTGAAACAGGTATCTATCCAACGAAGGCGCTTAAACCAACAGGGGCGGGCGATAGCTTTATGGGTGGTCTTGTTTCGGGGCTTGCCTCAAGACAATCGGTGCACGACGCAGTTTTGCAAGGGTCTGCCTGCGCAGCGATGGTTGTCGCGCGTGTCGGTTGCGCGCCTGCCATGCCCACGCCGCACGAATTAGCGCAATTTCTAAAACAACATGCTGAGACCAAAACAGCAGAAAGGACATAGGATGCATATCGCTCCCCATGATAACGCCAATAAACCCATCGTCGATGTGAATGATGCCCTTGTGCCGCTGGTCTATTTCAACATAATCAAGCTAAAGGCTGGCGAGGTTTTCGACTACCGCGTAGCTGGATATGAAACGTGCGTCGTGCCCGCTACGGGCACAATTACCGTGGAAACAGGCGGGCAAACCTATGCCAATATCGGCAATCGCGGCGCCGATGTCTGGGACGGCGATCCGGAAGGCGTCTATGTGCCGACAAACACCGGCGCGCGCATTACGGCAAAAACCGATACGGAAACCTTTATTGCCGGTGCGCAATTTGAGCAAACGCTGAAACCTTTTGCCGTGCGTGCAGCAGACCTAGACATCGTGCAATATGGCAGCGACGACACCAAGACGCACCGCAAGATCAAGCACATATTGGGCGCGGCATACCACGACCGCGTGGGGCGTTTGTTGGTTTCGGAATTGTACACAGTTGGCGCGGGCGGGTGGTCTGGCTTTCCCAGCCACAAACACGATACAGACCGCTTACCAGAAGAAACCCACCATGATG
>JAXHNY010000035.1:0-130411 GCA_034519905.1 Ahrensia sp. | reverse complement strand
ATCGCGCTTCAGCTCACGGATTGACCGCATCGCCTTATAAATCAGCCTATGTTGCGGCCAAACATGGGATCGTGGGGCTGACGAAGACGATAGCACTTGAAATGGCTGAAGCGCGCGCCGGCGTGACGTGCAATGCGATTTGCCCGGGCTATGTTCTGACGCCCCTGGTGGAAGGGCAGATCGCTGACCAGATGACGGCCCACAAAATGAGCCGCGAGGACGTGCTCGAGAAAGTGATGCTCACGCGCCAACCAACGCGTGAATTTGCCACCGTTGAACAACTGGGCGGAACGGTTGTGTTTTTATGTTCCGACCACGCGGCGCAAATTACGGGGACAACAATTTCCGTCGATGGTGGCTGGACAGCGCTCTAAGGCGTTTCGCGTTAAACCTCAATCGCCAAACGCTGCCTGAAATTATCGATTTGGGCGCGTTAGAGCATGCTGTTTTTTGACTGAATCGGGGTTCCCAACTCCCCTCTAGTTCTGATTCAAGGTTCCTGCTGGGGAGCGAGGCCAGCATTGATGACACGACCTTATTCAGAAGATCTTCGAGAGCGCGCACTGTTGCGTTTTGATGCTGGCGAGACGATCCGCGAGATTGCGGCAGCGCTGCATATCAGTGCGTCTTGTGTTTCGAAATGGCGAAAGCTTCGGCGTGAGACAGGGGTTCTGACACCGGGCCGGATTGGTGGACACAAGAAGCGTGTCTTGTCCGAGGAACGCGCTCAATGGTTGCGCGAGCGTATTGCAGCGGGGCCGTTCACGTCACGTGGGCTGACCGCAGAATTGGCGGCGCGGGGCATCAAGACGGATCGTCGTGCGGTGTGGGTTTTCCTGCGCGCAGAAGGATTGAGCTTCAAAAAAAACCGTGCTGCCGACGGAACAGTCACGTCCGGATATCGCTCGCAAACGAGCCCGTTGGAAGGCCTATCAGCACAGGATTGATCCAAAACGTCTCGTTTTCCTCGATGAGACATGGATCAAAACCAACATGGCACCCTTGCGAGGTTGGGGCCCGCGCAGCCAACGGCTTGAAGCCCGTGTGCCACATGGGCATTGGAAAACGCTGACATTCATCGCCGCGCTGCGCCATGACCGCATCGACGCCCCGTGGGTGATCGATGGGCCGATCAACGGCGACATCTTCACCGCCGTCTTCCGTTGTGTCCAGCAGGTGCTTATTCCAACGCTTGCCCAGGGCGATATTGTCATCCTCGACAATCTCGGCTCCCACAAGCGCAAAGCCGTACGGGCAGCCATCCGAAAGGTCGGCGCCATCCTCAGTCTTTCTGCCCGCCTACAGCCCCGATCTTAATCCAATCGAACAGGTCTTCTTGAAAAAGCTCAAGCACCTCATGCGTGGAGCCTCGCCACATACCGTCGAGGATACATGACGAAAAAGCAGGCCCATCTGATCGGAACTCTTTGAACCAAACGAATGTGCAAACTATCTCTATAAACTCAGGATATGCTTCCGTATGAAAACAGCATGCTCACGGGTGATACCTTATGTTTTAAGTTAAACGTGACGCTCTAGGCACTCAAACGGCATTGTTCGGGCGGGAGCGACGAAATCGATGAGTTCGTGAACGAAAGGCTCGACATCGACGCCGCTAAAATAGGTATCGCGCATGCCTTCCATGGCGTGCATAATGATGCGGGCAACGGCGGTGCTCGTGAGGCCTTTTGACGCTAATGCGGCGCCGTCGGCGTTCCCCGATGCAATTGCTTCATCGACGCCATTGGCGATAATCTCAATCATTTGCACTTTCCATTCGATCTCAATGTCGCGCGCGATCTCTTGATTGATGCCCATCAGTTCCATGCCGTGTGCGGATTGCTCGCAAAATCGGTGTAGCGCTAAAATCGAATCATCAATGGCAGCAAAAAGTTGGCCTCGAAAATCAAGGTCTTTTTCAAAACCAGCACGCGCAGCAGCAAGGCGCATTGCGCATCATATCTGAGCTCAGCGCGCGGAATATATCGGTCTTGTTTTTGAAAAGCTGATAAAGCGCTGGCCGTGACACGCCTGCTGCGTTCGCAATATCGTCCATAGACGTCTTTTTGAACCCGTAGGTTAAGAAGACAGTCAATGCCGATTGCAGTATTGCGCCGCGCTTATCGTTGACAAAATGAAACATATTATGACGATATGACATTTTTTGACATTTTGTCAAATCAGTGCTAGTCTATTTTTAAAGTTGAGCGTAATAAGCGGTGCAAATAAAAAATATTTGAAAATGTTGCGTTGCAACATGGTCGAATGGTACGTGGCGCAGTGTCACAAAATCTAATCTCAGAATATTGGAACTACAACTCATGAAAATTCATCAATTGGCGGCATTGCTGGTTTTACTCGCTTCAGCGGCATGGGTTCTCACGGGTGAATTTTCGTCCGTTGGCAGTGCAGCCGTCGAGGGCGCCGAAAACACCGTGGCCGCTCGGCAGAAAGCCGATGAGGTGCAGAAGCCGCGCGCGTTGCAGGCTGTTACGGTGGCGCAAGTGCCCTCGTTCGATCATGCGCGCTCTGTGCGGATATCTGGTGTGACAAAGCCCGATAAGAAAACGCAATTGACCGCCCGTGCCAATGGCGTTGTTGAGAACTTGGCCGTCATCCAAGGTCAAGTGGTCAAGAAAGGCGACTTGATTTTGACGCTTGGCTCTGAGGGCCGTGATGCTGTGCTGGCTAGTGCGAAGCAAGCTCTTGATCAGGCAAAAATATCAGCTGATGCAAAACAGCGGCTCGTGAAAAACGGCACGATACCTTCGCAGCAGCTAGATCAGGCGCTATCGGCGCTGCGCGCTGCAGAAAGCCAAGTTGAAGCGGCGCAGGCCGAACTTGATCGCTTAAAAATTGTAGCTGCGTTTGACGGTGTGATTGATGATGTAATGGTAGAATTGGGCGGCGCCGTTCAACCGGGCACGCCCGTTGCAACGCTGATTGCACTTAACCCAATTATCGGTTTGGGCGAAGTAAATGAGGGGGATCTCAGCGCTGTGCGCGTTGGCGAAGAAGCTGAATTGCGGCTTGTCACGGGCCCTGTGGTCAAAGGCACCGTTCGATTTATCAGCCGCGAGGCGAACGCGCAGACGCGAACATACAGTGTGGAAATTGAAGTGCCAAACCCCGATTTATCGGTTCCGGCGGGCATGACGACAGAAGTGATTTTGCGCGGTACGCCCGTATCGGCAAAGCCCGTGCCCCGTTCAATTGTGACGCTTGATAGGGATGGTGCGCTCGGTATTCGCGGTGTCGATGCGGATAATAAGGTCGTCTTTTACCCGATAGACATTGTTGATGATTCGACGGGCGCTCTTATTCTTGGCGGTATCCCAGAAGATGCGCGCATTATCGTGTCGGGACAAAATCTGGTTAGCGATGGCCAACAGGTTGATGTCGTCGACGCCGATAAAGCATTGATTGACAGGTTGGTCGCTGAAGCGCGCGCGCAAATCGAGGTGAAATAATTATCATGATGGGTTTTCTTGATGTCGCTGTAAAAAACGCAAGACTAACGCTGACCGCATTGGCGTTTTTTCTTGTCGCTGGCGCAATGTCTTATGTCAGTATTCCAAAAGAAGCTGAACCTGATGTTCAGTTTCCCGTGGTCAATGTGCGTCTTTCGCTTCGGGCGGCATCTCACCGGAAGATTCTGAGCGCTTGCTGATTAGACCTTCCGAAACGCAGCTGAAAAATATTAAAGGTGTCGATAAGATGACCGCCTCCGCCTATCAAGGCGGCGCCAACATTGTTGTCGAATTTGATCCAAGTGCCGACCTTTCTGTGGCCCTTGATGACGTGCGCACCAAAGTTGATCAAGCAAAGCGGGAATTTCCGCAAGGAACTGAAGAGCCTTCGATCAACGAGATTAATATTTCCGAGTTTCCAGTATTGATCGTTACCCTGTCTGGTGACGTATCAGAGCGCTCGCTGACGCAAACGGCTAAGGCGCTGCAAAAGCGCATAGAAGAAGTAAACGGCGTTTTGGAAGCAAAACTAAAAGGATCGCGCGATGAACAAGTCGATGTCATTATGGATCCGATCAAGTTCCAGTCGTATAATTTGCAATTGGATCAACTGATTGGTGCGGTCGGCGCTAACAACCAGCTGGTTGCGGCGGGCACACTGGAAGGTGCTGAAGGCAAATATGCGGTTAAAATCCCAGCGCTCATTGAAACGGTGGAAGATATCGCCAATCTGCCCATCGCCGCGCAGGGCAATGCCGTTGTGCGCGCACGCGATTTGGCAACAATACATTCAACTTTTGAAGACCCCACGAGCATTGCCCGTTTTAACGGCAAGCCGGCCATTTCAATTGATGTGTCAAAGCGGACGGGTGCTAACTTGATTGAAACGGTAGACCGCGTGAAAGCGGTTGCCGAGGCTTTTAAGGCAGAAATGCCGACCGGCGTCGAAATTAGTTTTAGCCAAGATAAATCAATTAACATTCGCGATATGTTAAGCGATCTGCAGAACTCGGTTCTGACCGCCGTCATCTTGGTCTTTATCGTCATTCTTTATTATTTGGGTTTTAGGTCTTCCCTGCTTATTGGTCTTGCAATCCCAACATCGTTTTTGATGGGTATTATGTTCCTCTCGCTTGCGGGCCTAACGGTAAATATCGTCGTGCTGTTCAGCCTTATTCTGGCGGTGGGCATGCTGGTTGATGATGCCATTATTGTTACCGAATATGCAGAGCGGCGCATGGCCGAAGGCATGTCCGCCGGCCCCGCCTTTTCTGAAGCGGCGCGCCGTATGTTTGGTCCGGTGGTGGTATCGACCTTGACACGTATTGCCGCCTTTTCGCCGTTGCTTTTCTGGCCAGGTATCGTCGGCGAATTTATGAGCTATATGCCGATTACGTTGATTGCGACGCTGTCGGCTTCGGTTATTTATGCGCTTCTGTTTGCGCCGACAATTGGTTCGATTGTCGGAAAAGCGAATGTTGAGGCAAGAAAGCCAGACGGTCTTTACATGGCTGCGGTGAAAAAAGCCGTGCGCTATCCCATAGCCACCCTATTGTTGGTTGTCGGACTGATGGTTGGTATCGTGGCCAACTTTACGCAAAACAGCAATGGCGTCGAATTCTTCCCCAATGTTGAGCCAGATTTCGGCCTTCTCTATGTTAAAGCACAGGGCAATCTGTCCTTGGAAGAGAAGGATGCGGCTGTTCGCGTTGCCGAGCAGCGCTTGCTCAATTGGCCGGGCATTGAAACGGTAAACACAACAGTTGGCGCAGGTTCTGGCAATCCAATTGGCGGTGGCGGAAGCGAAGACACAATCGGCACCATACAATATGAGTTTATCGATTGGCGTGAGCGCAAACCTGCTGGCGAAATTCTGACCGATTTGCGCGCGGCGCTATCTGGTTTTGCTGGTGTAGAAATCGAAATTTCAGTGCCGGATGCTGGTCCGCCGCAGGGAAAGCCCATCCAGATTCAGCTGTCAGCGGATGATCCCGCGGGCATGAACGATCAGGTAAAAAAGATTGCCGCCTATTTGCAAAGCTTGCCCGAGGCGCAAGACATTGCATCGGGACTGCCGCCGCTAAGTGTCGACTGGGAGTTAAAAGTTGATCGGACGGAAGCTGCAAAATATGGCGTTGGACCAAACTCTGTTGGTACTGTGGTGCAGCTGGTGACAACCGGGCTTAAGCTGTCCGATTATCGCCCAGCTGGTGCCGATGAAGCCGTCGATATCCGGCTGCGTCTTCCAGAAGATCGGCGTACCTTGTCAACGCTGGATCAATTGCGTGTTCAAACACCAAGCGGTGCTGTTCCTCTGTCGAATTTTGTTTCGCGTGAGCCCGCCGCATCACTCGGTACCCTCACACGCATCGATGGATCGCGCACCACAACCATTACCGCTAATTTGATTGAAGGCGTTCAAGCAGCTGAAATGCAGGCAAAGGTGGCGGCCTATATGGAAACGCTCGACATGCCCGCCAATATTCAGTGGTCGATGGTCGGTTCCGATCAGGAAAGCGCTGAAGCTGCCGCGTTCTTGGGCAAAGCCTTCGGCGTTGCCATATTCCTGATTTTTGCGCTGCTTCTGGCTCAGTTTAACCGCTTTACCTATGTCTGGCTTGTTCTGACGGCGGTGGTCATGTCAACGGTTGGCGTTTTGCTCGGGTTGCTCATTATGGGCATGCCGTTTTCGATTGTGATGACATCGGTTGGAACCATTGCCCTTGCCGGTGTGGTGGTGAACAATAATATCGTGCTTATCGATACCTATTCCTACCTGCGCAATGAGGGCGTGGATAAGATCGAAGCCGTGCTTGAGACTTGCCGCGAACGTGTGCGTCCCGTCATGTTGACAGCGGTGACAGCTATTTTGGGCGTGTTGCCGATTGCCTTTGGCGCCAATTTGGCGTTGCTAAGCCAAGAGGTGACCTATGGGGCGCCATCTACGCAGTGGTGGATTGCCTTGTCGAGTGCGATCGTTTTCGGTCTAGCCTTTTCAACGCTGTTGACGCTGGTTGTTACACCGGCAGCGCTGGTCGTGTTCACGCGTGATAATTTAGCGATCCAGCAGGGCAGCGCGTTGGGTAATTTCTGGCGCAAACTGCGCGGCAAGAAATTGCCTGTTAATTCAAGTGAAAGCCCAATAATTGTTGAACAGGAAAAGATTGTATCCGAGGCCGATAAGGTGTCCGAGCCTTTGGAGCCGTTGGCACCAACTATTCAACCGTTTCCTAAAGCTGCGGAATAATCGACACTCACGATTGCGCATCAGCAGTTTTAAACTG
Source organism: Ahrensia sp. (assembly GCA_034519905.1). Lineage (GTDB taxonomy): Bacteria > Pseudomonadota > Alphaproteobacteria > Rhizobiales > Rhizobiaceae > Ahrensia. Next base: position 123,657 of record JAXHNY010000035.1, on the reverse strand, counting down.
CTGATGCGCATAGCTTTAACTATGCAGCCGCTTGAGCTTTTGGTTTAATCAAACCGCGATTAACGAGTACTTCGGCAATTTGAACCGCATTGAGTGCTGCGCCTTTGCGCAAATTGTCCGATACGACCCACATGTTGAGGCCATTATCGATGGTCGAATCTTCGCGGATACGGCTGATGTAGGTCGCGTCCTCGCCCACGGCCTCAATCGGTGTGATGTAGCCTCCGTCTTCGCGCTTATCGATGACAAGACACCCCGGTGCTTCGCGCAGAATTTTGCGCGCTTGGTCGGCGGTGATCTCGTTTTCAAATTCAATGTTTACGGCTTCGGAATGACCGATAAATACCGGCACGCGCACGGCCGTGCATGTCACTTTAATTTTGGGGTCGAGCATTTTTTTCGTTTCAGCCATGACCTTCCACTCTTCCTTGGTCGAGCCGTCATCCATGAAAACGTCGATATGTGGAATCACATTAAAGGCGATGCGCTTGGTGAACTTCTTGCCTTCCATCTCATCGCCAACAAACACCGACCGCGTCTGTGCAAAAAGTTCGTCCATGCCGTCTTTGCCTGCGCCTGATACGGATTGGTAGGTCGAGACGACGACGCGCTTAATTTTTGCAAAGTCGTGCAGCGGTTTTAATGCCACAACCAGCTGCGCTGTCGAACAGTTGGGGTTGGCTATAATGTTCTTTTTGGAAAAGCTTACGATTGCGTCGGCGTTTACTTCAGGCACGATTAAGGGCACATCCATATCGTACCGAAATGCCGAAGAATTATCGATAACAACGCAGCCCATCTGTCCTATTTTAGGTGAGTATTGCTTTGATACGTCGCCGCCCGCCGACATCAGGCAAATGTCCGTGTCGGAAAAATCGTAATTCTCAAGCGCTTTGACTTTCAGCAATTTGTCACCAAAGCTGACTTCTTGGCCTAGCGAGCGGCGCGATGCCAGCGGCACAACCGATGAGACCGGAAAGCCGCGTTCGTGAAGTATGTTTAACATTTCGCGCCCGACATTACCGGTTGCGCCTGCGATTGCGATTTTGAATTCCATTGCCTCTATCCGTTCTCCCCGTTTGGTTTGCGACATAGCGCCACTCGTCCCGCCCACGGGGAGAGTGTGGGGCGGAATTTGTTAAACGGTCGTCTTTTTGGTGATCGTTTTTAGCATGATGACAGCCTTTTGCTGCAACGCGGCGAAAATGTCAATCGACCCTAAGCGCGGTAAGCGCCTCTAATTGCAGCGCCCATTTGTTTGGTCGTTATTTGGCGGCAGCCTTCGCTCATAATATCGCCCGTGCGCACGCCCGTATCAAGCACATCGGAGATAGCTTTTTCCAAACGATTTGCCTCGTCGATCATGTTGAATGAATAACGCATGCACATGGCGAACGATGCAAACATCGCGATCGGGTTGGCGATGCCTTTGCCTGCGATATCGGGCGCTGACCCGTGCACAGGTTCATACATCGCTTTGCGCTTTCCGGTTGTTGGATCCGGTGCGCCAAGGGCTGCCGATGGCAACATGCCAAGGGAGCCTGTCAGCATCGCGGCGACATCCGACAGCATATCGCCGAACAAATTGTCGGTGACGATGACATCAAACTGCTTTGGCCAACGCACCAGCTGCATGCCGCCCGCATCGGCGAGCATATGGGACAGTTCGACATCGTCATATTTCGCCTTGTGCGTCGCTGTCACGACTTCGTTCCACAATACGCCGGACTTCATGACGTTGCGCTTTTCCATCGAGCAGACCTTGTTGCCGCGTGTGCGGGCAAGTTCAAATGCTACGCCAGAAATGCGCTCAATTTCAAATGTGTCATAGACCTGCGTATCGATGGCGCGCTTTTGACCATTGCCGAGATCTGTGATCGTTTTCGGCTCGCCGAAATAAACGCCGCCTGTCAACTCGCGCACGATTAAAATATCGAGGCCTTCGACCACTTCTGGGCGCAGCGATGACGAGTTCGACAAGGCCGGATAGCATATGGCCGGGCGCAAATTTGCAAAGAGCGCCATATCTTTGCGCAATCGCAAAAGACCAGCCTCTGGGCGTGCATCATAAGGCACAGCATCCCACTGCGGCCCGCCGACCGCGCCAAACAAAACAGCATCGGCAGACATTGCCTTTTCCATGTCGGCGTCTGAAATCGCCTGCCCATGCACATCATAGGCTGCGCCGCCAACAAGACCCTCATCGGTGGTAAAGCCCGCGCCATCCATTTTGTTCATATCGAGGATCAGCGCTTTGACTTCGTCCATGATTTCAGGACCGATACCGTCACCGGCAAGAAGGAAAAGAGATTTCTGTGTCATGGTCTGGTTCGTCCTTTGTTTTGTTAGCGCTGTCGAATGTCGTTTAATTTGTTTTGAGCGCCGTAACTTCGATTTCAATTTTCATCTCTGGTTTGATTAAACCGGCAACAACCATGGTCGCTGCGGGGCGGATGCCCCTAAAATAAGCGCCTAAAATGGGAAATACGGCATCGGCAAACTTTGCCTCAGTTACCGCATATTGCTGTACGCGCGCGATATCGACCCGCGCAAAGGCTCCGCCTCGCCGAGCGCTGCATCAATGGTGGAAAGAATATTATTGGTCTGGTCTTCCACGCTCATCGGCATGGTCATGGTTTTATAATCATATCCCGTGGTGCCTGACACAAAGCACCAGTCGCCCTGAACCACAGCGCGTGAATAGCCCGCGATTTCTTCAAAGGGTGAACCGGTCGATATGAGTTTTCGCATCATGATGGGCTGCGTTAGCGCTTAAGCCCACGGGCGGTTTGATGCCGCCTTGGCCTCATAGGCATCAATTGATGTGGCTTTTTCAAGCGTTAAACCAATATCGTCGAGGCCGTTGAGCATGCAATGTTTGCGGTGGGCATCAATGTCAAATGTAATGGTGCCACCGTCAGGGCCTTTTATCTCCTGTGCTTCCAGATCAACCGATATAATTGCGTTTGAACCGCGCGATGCATCGTCCATCAGGTTCTCAAGGTCTTGCGGGCTAACAACGATGGGAAGAACGCCATTCTTGAAGCAGTTGTTGTAGAAAATATCGGCAAAGCTTGTCGAAATGATGCAGCGGATACCATAATCGAGCAGCGCCCATGGCGCATGCTCACGCGATGAACCGCAGCCAAAATTATCACCGGCAATGAGTATTTTTGCATCTTTATAGGCTGGTTTATTGAGCACGAAATCGGGCTTTGGCGTACCGTCTTCGTTGAACCGCATTTCCGCAAAAAGGCCAGCCCCCAACCCTGTGCGCTTAATGGTTTTCAAATAGTCCTTCGGGATGATCATATCGGTATCGATATTGATGATCGCTAAAGGCGCCGCAACGCCAACAAGTCTATCGAATTTTTCCATGAATTTTTCCGTTTTAAAATTTTGATGTGTACATCAATTCAATCTGCGCTCGCTTTAGCAAAGTCTTGGCTCAAGTCAAAGCCTGCGATCGTAATTATGAATTTTGATGTGTAATCTGTACTTGCGAAGGAGCCGTGTTTTCTGGCAGCTTCAGCTCATGAATATAAACTCTCGTTTGCTGAAATTACGCCGCTCGATGCTCTATGTCCCTGCCGACAATAAGAGAGCGATGGAAAAGTGCATGGTCTTGGATGCCGATTGCGTCATTTTTGACCTGGAAGATGCTGTTGCGCCTCAAAACAAGGAAATAGCTCGCGAGAATCTGCGCGATTATTTCTCCGCGCACCCGACCGCTCATTTTGAGCGTGCCATCCGTATCAATCCGTTGAAAAGCGAGTGGGGCACAGAAGATTTTATGTGCGCGCGCGCGTGCATGCCCAGTGCAATTGTGCTCCCAAAAGTGAGTAAAGCCGCCGATGTGCGGCAACTCAATGACGCCCTTGATCAAAGCGATGCGGCTTTGGAAATGGAAATTTTCGCGATGATCGAAACCGCGAGCGGTGTTTTGAATATCGGCGATATTGCAGCCCTTGGTCAAAGCCGTGATACGCGGCTTTCAACGCTTATTGTTGGTCTTAATGATCTTGTAAAAGATACGCGCATTGGCGGCTCTCAAAAAGATATCAGAAAAACCGCCCATTCATGGTTGATGCAAATTGTGCTCGGTGCGCGCGCTGGATCGCTTGATATCATCGATGCGGTCTATAACGATATTCGCGATGTCGCCGGTTTTAGCGCAGAGTGTTTGGTGGGTGCACAAATGGGGTTTGACGGTAAAACGCTTATTCATCCCGTGCAGATTGAAGCAGCCAATCACGCGTTTATGCCTTCTGAGAGTGACCTGATAAAAGCGGGTAAAATTGTGCGCGCATTTGGTGAACCACAAAATGCGTCTATCGGTGTATTGGCTCTAGACGGCGAAATGATCGAACGGTTGCATTTTGAGCAGGCCGAACAATTATTGGCAAAAGCAGCGATGATAGAGGCAAGAAAAAGAAGCTAAGAATGGCATATGTTTAAAGACCTATAGAAAATAGATTGGATATTTTATGATTGCATATCGCTTTTTAACGGCAATTGATGATGCCACTTTTTGCCATAAGGTAACAAAGGCGCTGGCCGATGGGTGGACACTTTATGGCGGGCCGACCTATGCTTATGATGCGGCAGAGGCAAAAATGCGCTGCGGCCAGGCGGTGACCAAAGAAGTGCGCAATCAAGACTATGACCCTGATATGAAGCTTGGCGCGCTTTGAGTTACGCGCGCATCGTTTTTGCTGTTTTTAGCCTGCTCTTCAGCAGCTTAGCAGCATCGGCACAAGACCGCTGCGCCTTATCTTTGGTGCTCGCGATCGATGTGTCGTCAAGCGTGAATGCGAATGAATATGCGTTGCAAATGCAAGGACTTGCCAATGCGCTGCGCGATGATGACGTGCGTGAGGCCATAAGATTTAGCGGTGGCATCCAGCTGATGGCGTTTGAGTGGAGCGGCCGCTTTCAACAGATAGAAGTGCTGCCTTGGATCTATTTAGCAACGGACACCGCGATATTTGGGGCTGCTGATCGGATAGCTTCACACGAGCGCTCTTATGCTGATCTGCCAACAGCGCTTGGGTTTGCGCTTGGCCATGCGTCTGTTCAATTGCAAAATGCGCCGCTTGCCTGTTCGCGCCAAGCGATCGATGTTTCTGGCGATGGCGTTTCCAATGATGGTTTTGAGCCTTCTTTAGCCTACTCAAATTTCGTCTTTGATGGTGTTCAGGTCAATGGCTTGGTTATTGCTGGTGCAACGCCTGACCCGGTAAAATATTACCGCGATGAAGTGATATATGGGCCCGGTGCCTTTATCGAAGTGGCAGCTAATTTTGATGATTTTGAACGGGCGATGAAACGAAAACTGCTGCGCGAGATCAATGGATCATCATTGTCCATGCTGGACTAATTTTAGTCCAATATGGGTCCATGGTGGACTAAATCCGGTCTAAAAAGAGTCTAAGCTGGATTAAATCCAGTCTAAAATGTGTCTATGGTTGACGAGATTTTGTCTAACCCGTGTCTACGGCGAACTAACTTTACTCCATCGCATTTTCGATGTCGGCTATTTGTAATTCGCTTAAGCCAAAATGATGGCCAAGCTCTCCCAGAATCACATCGGTGATGATGTCATGCAGGGTTTCGTCGCTTTCACACCAATAATCCAAAATTGCGCGGCGATAGAGCGTCAATTTATTGCCGTTGCCTTTTTGCGATGGTGTCCAGTGGCCACCAGGGCCTTTGCCTTCAAACAGTCCTAAAATTTCAAAAGGCGATTCAAGGCCGAGATCATCAATAATATCATCGTGTGGAAAATCGGCGACATAGATCGGCACATTGGCCGTCAGAACGCGAAACTCGGCGGGCATATTGGCGTAGGCCTGCTGTGCGATGGCTTCAATCGTGGCCAAATCTGGTGCAAATCGATCTGCCCAGTCTTTCACTGCATCTTTAATCGCCATCTTTTGACTTGGTCTCGCTTGGTTTGCTTTGGCCTTCCTTTAAACGCTTTGCACAAATTTGGCGATAGGACTTTATTTTTAAGAAGAGGAATAAATTCTTGTTTTTGTCTCTTGACTCTTTTTGCAACTGCTGGAATCTATATAGAACAAAAACAGAACATATAAATGGATAGAGCACTAACTTGATGCACGGCGCTGGGATAGGCGAGCGCGGCGGCGGAATAACTTTGCTCATATTTCAGATTTTGTTCGCCTTATGATGAGAGATTGCCATGACCATGATGCTGCGTAAGCAGGTCGCGGTGCGTGAGACCCAAAGGCGGGCTCTTGCGCGCCTGCGCCAAGATATTGCCGATATTGAAAAGCGTGATGTGCGTTTTGACGCTGCTGCACTTTCTTATGGCCAAACCGAAAAGCCAAAGATGTTTCTGCCCTTGGGCGTTGCGGATCTTGATCAAAAGCTCGGCGGTGGGCTGATGCGGCCAGCTTTGACGGAAATTTATACCGATGGTGCGCGCGATGCGGGTGCACTGACCGGGCTCATGGCGGCGATCTTATCGCTGTCGACGGCAACCGATGGCTGGTCGCAAAAGCCTGTTCTTTGGATTTCTGCCGCTGGTGTTTCCGGTGAAACGGGCGCGCTTTATGGGGCCGGATTAAGGGCGCTCGGGTTTGACCCCACAAGGCTATTTTTAACAGCGCCCAAGCGGCTGGAAGACGCCCTATGGATTTGTGAGGAAGCGGCGCGCACGCGCGGTCTTGGCGCTACGGTTCTTGATGTGCGCGGGCATACGGCAAAGCTGGATTTGCGGGAAACGCGGCGGCTTCATATGCGCGCACAGGCCTCAACCCAGCCGGTGTTTTTGCTGCGCCAATCGGCTCTGCCACAAACCAGCGCCGCGCCGCAGCGCCTCACCGTTAAGGCAAGCACTTCCCATAATAGCGAAGTTTTGAGCGGTAGTGACTTTGCGGAAATAAGGCCCGGCTCCATCGGCCCACCGGGTTTTGAAATTACGGTTGATAAGAACAGAAACGGCCCTGCCGGAAGCACGTATATTTTGCATTGGAACGCCCATGAACGCATTTTTTTCACACCACCAAAAAGCCGAACCGATCGCAGCGATACATTCACGCAGCACGGCCTTGCTGCTGGACGCGGCAGGCCAAGATACGGTGCCCAAAACCAAAACCAAAATGAACGCTTCAGCACAAGCGCAACCGCAACCGCAGCTGAAGCCGCGCATTTTATCGCTTAGCTTTCCCCATCTTGCCACGGACCGCACTCAGCGCGCACGGCTCGGCTCCCGCTGGCGCTTGCATGCTAAGACCGATGATCTTTGGCCCATGGTCCACGCGCAGCGCACAAACAACATGATGCGGATTGCCCATATGGATGAGCGCGCGCGCGATCTTGGGTTGCGCATCGACCAAGGATTGACGGACGCAAAGGCGCTTTTTCCTGATTTGGATATCGTGCCCAGCGACGATAGAGCTGACCGCAGGGTGCTTGAAGGAATTGCCGATTGGTGTGACCGCTATACGCCCTTGGTTGCGCTTGATGCGCCGGACGGGTTGTTTTTGGATATAACGGGCTGCGCCCATTTGTTTGGCGGCGAACACGCGCTGCTGCGCGATATTTTGTCGGCGCTTTTTCATCAGGGTTTTGCCGTGCGCGGCGCGATTGCGTCAACGGCGGGCTGTGCATGGGCCGGCGCACGTTTTTCGGGGCAACAGGCGATCCATATCGAAAAAGACAGCGAGGCTGACATTTTGCGCCCTTTTGGCCTTGCCGCCTTGCGGCTCAACCCCGATCTAGTGCATGGGCTTGAAAAAGTCGGCTTAAAAACAATCGGCCAGCTTATGGATGTGCCGCGCGCGCCCTTGACGCGCCGTTTTGGCCGTGCGGCTTTAATGCGGCTTGACCAAGCGCTGGGCCAAATCGATGAAGTGTTAAGCCCGCGACTTCCCGTGCCCGAGCTTAGCGTTGAGCGGCGTCTGGCAGAACCGGTTGGGCGGGTGGAAGACATTGAGCAATTGCTTTATCAGCTCGCGCGATCTCTCAAACCGTCGCTGGAAGAAAAAACTGTCGGCGCACGGGTGCTAGAGCTGACATTGTTTCGCGTCGACGGTCAGGTTTCACGGCTATGCGTAGGCGCCTCGCATCCGGTGCGCGATCCCGAAACCATAGTCAAACTTTTCAGCGAACGGCTAAAAGGCATTGGCGATGATTTTGATGCCGGGTATGGCTTTGATATTGTGCGGCTTAATGTGGTGTGCCACGGCCCAATGGTGGCAACACAAATTGATATGGCTGCCAGTGATGATGTGGCTTCGGGTTGCGATGTCGCCCTCTTGATGGACCGCATCGCCGCGCGTCTTGGCAGTACAATTGATGTGCACCAAGGCGGACATATTGCCCATCCGGTTGGCCGCATCATGACCAAACAAAGTCATGTGCCGGAAAAAGCTGAGCATCTGGTTGCTAGCGATAGCAATAGCAATAGTAATAGTAATCGGCAGAGTGACGAAACCGCTGGATTGTCAAAGCGATTGATGGCGCAGCGCCCTATTCGTCTTTTTGCGCCAGCAGAACCCATCGATGTGATTGCGCAGGTGCCCGAAGGCCCGCCCGTGCAATTTAAATGGCGGCGCGCGCTTTACCGGATTGCAAAATCTGAAGGGCCAGAGCGTATTGCCCGGCGAATGGTGGGGTGATGATGCTGGTGGTGCTGGTGATCGGTGGTGGTGCTCTTGGTCACCAACCAACTTGCAGCCTAAGCCGCGCGATTACTACCGCGTCGAAGATATCATCGGCCGCCGTTTCTGGCTGTACCGACTTGATCTTTATGGCCCCCGTGGCACCGGCGCAGAGCCGCGTTGGTTTATCCATGGGCTTTTTGCCTGATGCGCTATTATGAGTTAGCAACCGCGTCGAATTTTTCCTTTTTGCACGGTGCATCACATCCCGAAGAACTGATTGTCACTGCCAAGCGCCTTGGTATCAGCGGCATCGGTCTTGCCGACAGAAATACGCTTTCAGGCGTGGTGCGCGCGCATATGGCGGCCAAGCAAGCAGAGCTGCCCTTTCAGCCCGGGGCGCGCCTTTGCTTTAGTGATGCTACGCCTGACATCTTGGCCTATCCAATAAACCGGAAAGGCTGGGGCAATTTATGCAGGCTTTTGACAACGGCTAATATGCGTGGGCAAAAAGCTTCCCCTTTGTTGCTGCGTGAAGATCTGTTCGAATGGGTTGATGATTTGGCGCTTGTCATTCTGCCGACGCGGGCAGAGCTTAACGGTGAGCCATTGCGGATTTTTATGCGCCAGCTTTATGACCGCGTTGGCAACAAAGTCAGGCTTGGCGTGTCGGCGCGCTATGACGGCTTTGACAAGGATGCGCTTTTGGCCAGCTGTATCTTATGTGCCAAGGTTGGTATGCCTTTGATGGCGGTTGGCGATGTGGTTTTTCACCGCCCCGATCGGCGGCCATTGTCAGATGTTTTGACGGCGATACGGGTTCACAAAACCCTTGATGCGGCTGGCTATGAGTTGGCGGCCAATGCCGAGCGGTTTTTAAAATCATCCGATGAGATGGCGCGGCTATTTGCCAGCGCGCCCGAGGCTATCGCAGAGACGGAAAAGTTTTTCCAAAGTCTGTCATTTAATCTTGATGAGCTACGCTATGAATATCCTGATGAGGCTTGCGGCAACAGTGCAACACCGCAAGAAGAGTTGACGCGCCTTTCATGGCTTGGTGCGCATCGGCGTTATCCGAGCGGCATACCGGATAAGGTTGAAAAGCAAATATCCTATGAGCTCGATCTGATTAATCAGCTTAATTACGCGCCCTATTTTCTGACGGTCTATGATATTGTGCGGTTTGCCCGCACACGTAAAATTTTGTGCCAAGGGCGCGGATCAGCGGCCAATTCAACCATCTGTTTTTGCCTCGGCATCACGGAGGTTGATCCAGCGCTGACGGATCTTTTGTTTGAGCGGTTTATTTCGCCTGAGCGCCGCGAGCCGCCCGATATTGATGTCGACTTTGAGCATGAGCGGCGCGAAGAAGTCATTCAATATATCTATGCCAAATATGGCCGCGACCGCGCAGGCATTGCCGCAACGGTGATCACGTACCGGGCGCGCTCTGCGGCGCGTGAAGTGGCAAAAGCCTTTGGCCTATCGGAAGATGTGACGGCTGCGATCTCCGGCTCAATCTGGGGCTGGCATAATGCCGCCTTGGGGGCACGCGAGGCCAAGGCGGCTGGCCTTGATCTTGGTGACCGCACCACTCAAAACGTGCTCGAACTATCGGGCCAGATCATGGGCTTTCCGCGTCATCTGTCGCAGCATGTGGGCGGTTTTGTCATCACGCGCGGGCGGCTTGACGAAGTGGTGCCGATCACCAAAGCGGCGATGGAAGACCGCACAATGGTGGAATGGGACAAGGATGATCTGGAAAGTTTGGGCATCTTAAAAATCGATATTTTGGCGCTCGGCATGTTGTCCTGTTTGCGCAAAGCGCTTGATCTTTTGGCGCTTGAATATGACCGGCCGTTGACACTGGCGACGATGCCCAAAGAAGACCCTCATGTTTACGATATGATTTGCCGTGCTGATACGCTGGGCGTTTTTCAAATTGAAAGCCGCGCGCAGATGACCATGCTGCCACGGCTGCGCCCACGGCAATTTTATGATCTTGTGATTGAAGTTGCCATTGTGCGTCCTGGCCCCATTCAAGGCGACATGGTGCACCCTTATCTGCGGCGGCGACAAGGAAAAGAGCCGGTGCATTATCCCTCAAAAGAGCTCGAGCAAGTGCTCGGTAAAACGCTCGGCGTGCCGCTTTTTCAAGAACAGGCGATGAAAATAGCCATTGTCGCGGCGGGGTTCTCGCCAGCCGAAGCCGATAAACTGCGCCGTGCGATGGCAACCTTTCGGCGGGTCGGCACCATCTCTACGTTTCAGCGCAAAATGGTCGAAGGCATGGTTGCCAAAGGCTATGAGGCCGAATTTGCTGAACGCTGTTTCAAGCAAATCGAGGGCTTTGGCGAATATGGTTTTCCCGAAAGTCATGCGGCATCGTTTGCGCTTTTGGTCTATGCGTCGTGCTGGCTTAAAACCTATTATCCGGATGTCTTTTGTGCGGCTATTTTAAACAGCCAGCCGATGGGCTTTTATGCGCCCTCGCAGCTGGTGCGCGATGCGCGCGAGCACGGCGTTGATGTGCGCGCTGTTGATATCAACGCGTCAAACTGGGATTGCACGATTGAAACACCCCACCGCGATGACGGTTATGACACAAACAAAATATCGCATCGGCACAGGGATATGCGCGAAGTAATTTTAAGCCGCAAAGCGGTGCGGCTTGGGTTTCGCCAGATCAAAGGATTATCACAAAGCGAGATTGAAAAGTTGATTGAAAATCGTGGGCGCGGCTATGATTCTGTGCGCGATTTATGGCGGCGCAGTGGGCTTTCGCGGGCGCAGATTGAACGCCTTGCCGATGGCGATGCGTTTAGGTCTCTCGGTCTTGATCGCCGCGCCGCGCTGTGGGCCGTGCGCGCGCTGGATGCGGCCAATACCAATAAGATGGATCTTATGCCGCTTTTTGACCACGGCACTCCAGAATTTTATCCAGACCTCGTGGGCGTGGAGATTGAAGGCGAAGTGGAAACGCGCTTGCCGCCGATGTTGCCCGGCGAGCAAGTGGTGCATGACTATCGCTATCTTGGCCTGTCGCTGAAAGCCCATCCGATTTCGTTTTTGCGTGGCTTGTTGGCGCGGCAAAACATTATCACCAACAGCGCCCTTGATGCTATGCGCAGCGGCGCGCAAGTCAAAGTAGCTGGTCTTGTGCTGGTGCGCCAGCGCCCCGGCTCTGCCAAGGGGGTTATCTTCATCACGCTGGAAGATGAAAGCGGCGTCGCCAATATTATCGTCTGGCCAAAGGTGTTTGAGCAATTTCGGTCGGTGGTGCTCGGCTCGCGGGTGATTGCCGTGACAGGCAAGATGCAATCGGAAGCGGGCATCATCCATGTTGTTGCGACCCAAATTGAGGATATAACGCCGCTGATGACCCAAATTGAGAGCGCGGGCATAAGCGATGAAGGTTTAGCGCGGGCCGATGAAGTGCGCAGTCCCGTTATGGACAGCCGCGATAAGATCAAGCCATCGTCCAGGCTCGCCCGGCTGCTTAATGAAGTGCCGGCATTGCAACAAGATTATGCGGCGCGCGGTGACGTGGTATTCGAGCATCACTCCCACTCCATCTCTTCGAAGGTAGCCTGTGCGTTGCGCCCGGCAAGGCTGTCGAACTGAGCCAAATAACGCCATGCCGACTGATCGATCTTTGGCGCTTCCAAAATAGTACCGCCATTTTCGATCAAGGCAGCAATTTGCGTGCGCAAATTCACATAAGGAATTATAGGTGTCGCGCGTTGCTGTTGCTAAGTCCGTCGCGCGCCCGTGACCGGGCACAATAAATGTCGGGTTGAAAGCTGCCATGGCCTCAAACACCGCGATCCAGCTCTTAATATTTCGCGCCGGCCCGTTGCCTAGAATTCGGTCAATGTAAACGATATCGCCGGTAAACATGACCTTTTGCGATTCAAGCCAGATAAAGCTATCGCCCGGCGTGTGCGCCGATCCGCGGTGCATGATTTCAGTCCTGAACCACTACCTGAGCATATAATCGTTCTCGAATGTGATGTCTGCTAGCTGTTCGTCCCAGTTAGCCCGTCACCTAAAAATTGGCTGAGCGCGCTCATATGCTGCGAGGCGCGGTCTCGGTGGTCGGCCACCGCCGCATCGGACGCAATGATCTTGGCAGCTTGCGCCTGCCAATAGCCATTGCCGAGCCAGCGATGATCCTGACCGCCAGTGTTGATCACAAATTTCACTGGCTTGTCTGAAAGTTTACGGATTTCGACATGGAGCGCCTCGGCACCCTTCCATGAACCGCCTGGATCCATCAGCACAATGCCATCTGGCGTCTCAACAACGCCAAAGGTGGCATTGTTGGCAAGGTTCTCGGGACTGCGCTGTTCAAGTGGGCCGACAATTGCCCAGACTTTATCTGCAACCGGTTGGACTTCGAGCGTGGCAGCGAAAGCTGGAAAAGCCGCCAGAATGGAAAAGAATGCGATGAGGTATTTCAATTTAAAGTTTCCTGTTTTTGTTACCTGTAAGAGAGTGCTTTGAGCACCGGGAGTGATAACCAAAGTCCTGACGTAACGCAGAGTTTAGCGTCATTGGGTGTAGCCGAAGAAAAGGCTAGCGACCTAGGAAACCCAGCTTTGCTATGGCACGTTTGCTGCGGCCTCATCGGTGTCCGTTTTCATTTAAGTGGCTTTGTCAGCAGCATGATGTCGCTGCGGCTTTTCGGAGCGGTGGCACCAGCATCAATACTGCCAAAAGGCCATGATTTTCATTAAAACGAAATATATTTTTAATTAGTGAACTTGGAGCGGGCGAGGCGATTCGAACGCCCGACCCCAACCTTGGCAAGGTTGTGCTCTACCCCTGAGCTACGCCCGCTCAATATTCAACATAGGGTATCGTGCTGAACGGCTGCTATATGCGCTAAGCTTTTCATGAATGCAACAGGATTTTTAAAAAACCTATTTCGCTCGCCACCAAAATCTTGCACACGAAAAAGCAATGCAGAGGAAAATCGGACTTATTATGCCAAAAACAAGTAAAGCGCTTTTTGAGTTTCTCGATCAGTTGTCCATCGTGGTGAAAAATTATGAACACGCCCCCGTTTTTACCGTGGGTGAATCGCAAGCTTTGCGTACAACGATGCCCGGCGGGCATACCAAAAATCTTTTTCTAAAAGACAAAAAGGGAAGTTATTTTTTGCTCACCGTTTTGGAAGATGCTCAAATCGATTTGAAGACTGTGCATCAAAAAATCGGCGCGCAAGGGCGGGTGTCTTTTGGTAATCCTGATGCGCTGATGGAGCTCCTCGGTGTTGTGCCGGGCGCAGTCACCGCGTTCGGCGTTATCAATGATGCGGCGCAAAAAGTGAAACTTGTCCTTGATGAAGCTCTCATGCGCCATGATATCATCAATTGTCACCCGCTCAGAAATGACGCCACAACGGCGATTGCCCGTGATGATTTACTCAAGTTTATTGCCGCGACGGGTCATGATTTGCATATTATTATGCTTGATGAACGCAAGTAGCGCTTGAAATTATTGAGCCGCAGATCGACTTAAGCCTTACCTTGATACAAGATGACAGTTGGGAATATTTAATGAGCGCAAATGACAATCCTTTCGCACCGACCTCAGGCGCTTCAGGTTATGCAACACCGCAAGTTGGCTACGGCCAAGTGGATGTCTCACCGTCAAAGGGCGATATCATTAAAGATACGACCACGGCAGGATTTCAAAAGGACGTTATAGAGGCATCAAAAGCTGGTCCTGTTCTGATTGATTTCTGGGCACCTTGGTGCGGGCCTTGCAAACAGCTTACGCCGATATTGGAAGCGGCAGTCCATCGGGCAGGCGGGAAGGTGCGTTTGGTCAAAATGAACATTGACGACCACCCGGCTATACCTGGCCAGATGGGTGTTCAATCCATTCCTGCCGTTATCGCATTTTTAGACGGGCAGCCTGTAGATGGATTTATGGGCGCGAAAAGTCAAAGTGACGTCGATGCCTTTATAAAAAAACTGATTGATGCTTCGGGTGCGGACGCTTTGTCGCAAATGGTAGCCCAAGCCTTTGAAGCGGCTCAAGGCGCCCTAGATGCGGGCGATATCAATGCTGCGGCAAATATCTATCGGAATGTCTTGCACCATATGCCGGAGAACGGCGATGCCTATGCCGCCTTGACAGGCTTGATGGCCGATTATGGGCAGGCGGATCAGGCGCAAGCCATGCTGGATCAAGCGCCAGACATTTTTGCCAACCATGCTGGTTTGGTCGCTGTTAAAGCCAAGCTCGCATTGGCAGCTAAAGTGGCGAAAATGGGCGATCCGGCCCTGCTGTTAAAACGCATGGAAGATAATCCTAAAGATTTTGAAGCTGCCTTTGATCTGGCTCATATTTTCAACGCACAAGATAAGCGCGACGAAGCGGCTGATTTATTGCTGGGTATTATGAAGGCCGATCGAACTTGGCGCGAGGACGGCGCGCGCGCCGAGCTCCTGACGTTTTTTGAGGCGTGGGGACCGATGGATGAGGCGACGAAAACCGCGCGGCGCAAACTCTCGAGCCTATTGTTTCGTTGAGATTTGTTCGCGGCATTAAAAATGGCGCGCAATTTGATACCTTGTTTAATATTTAGCGTGTTCCATCTTTAGGGATGCAAATAATCTTTTCGGCAATGAAAGGCCTGTGAGGAAACATCATGAAAGCGGGAAACCATAGCTACCGGGATGTCAACGATCTACCAGCCCTTGTGCCTGTTTTTCCTTTGTCTGGCGCATTGCTTCTGCCGGGCAGTCAAATGCCGCTCAATTTGTTCGAGCCGCGCTATTTGGCGATGTTTGATGCGGCGCTGGCATCAAACAGACTTATCGGCATGATTCAAGCCCGACTTTAGTGGTGCAGTCTTGTCCGCAATAATCAACCGAACTTGCCCGCAAAGTCGGTTGCCTTGGGCGTATTGTATCTTTTTCAGAGACGGGCGATGGCAGATACATGATTGTGCTGCAGGGCGTAGCGCGGTTTCGCGTGATCGAAGAAATGGGCACAACCACGCTTTTCCGCCAATGCCGCATTGCGCCGTTTGCCTCTGATTTAGAGGCAAGCGATAACGGCAAGGACGTTAATCGCGAAGAGCTTTTGGCGACGTTCAAAGCCTATCTTGAGGCCAATGAACTTGAAGCTGATTGGGACAGTGTGAAAAAAGCGGGCAACGCATCGCTGGTTAACGCGCTGTGTGTGATGTCGCCTTATGGGCCTGCAGAAAAGCAAGCGCTACTCGAAGCGCCGGACCTGAAAAGCCGCGCCGAAACGCTGGTGGCGATTACGGAACTCTCATTGGCTCGTGGCAACGACAGCGATGATTATGCGCGAACCTTGCAATAAAGCGTTTCGCGTTAGATTTCGAATCACCAAACGCTGCCTGAAATCAAAGATTTGGGCGCGTTAGGTGATATCTGAAGTTTCAAGTTAAACGTGGAACGCTCTCAGTAGGCATCGCAATTTGGCAGATGCTTAAATGTCGAGTATGCTTGCCGCTCTTAATATGGGCAAGTGCAACAGATGCCAAAGAAAATTAAAGCAAAGAGAACTATGCCCGCGCGCCCGAATTTGGGCGCATCAGCATCAGCGTCGACGTTGAAAGCATCAAAGTCGGACGACGCTCTGCTGGATAAAACAATGCTGCAGTTGCTTGTTTGCCCGCTAACCAAACATGGCTTAGAATTTGACGCAGCTAAATCAGAATTGAAGTCTAAATCCGCGAGGCTCGCTTATCCCGTGCGCGGCGGTATTCCGATTTTACTGCCTTCAGAAGCACGGCCTTTAGAAGATAACGAGATTTAGAGCGCTTTTCGATCACATTGGAACAGTCTGGTGTCAGGGGTTTTTCGTATCAGCACGGAGAACAACGCAGCGCGATATGAATATCGTGCGAGGATTTCGACGAAGCTGAAGCGGAAAAGACTGACAAGCCGTCGTTCAAAACACCTGAAGAGACTTGAAGGACTGCAATCGTCTGGACTTGGCATTTTTCGGCCCGGACAGCGTCATGCAAGGCTTACGGTGCCCGCACCGCATCGCCTTGTCTTCCTTGCCGAACCACAAAATTCCGGCGCCCAGGCGATTCAATTTGCTCGAAAAACGCTCTAATAGGTTCGTGTCTTTACCTTAAGCTCTGTCGTAAAAACATGGATCGACCGATCAAAACGGGTATGAGGCTGTTATCTGGCTAGCCGTAGTTGCCGCATTTAAACCTTATAAAATTCACAAGGCTACCATTTTCCGGTCTAAGTGATGCCTGTTTTCTCACCATTTATCGCAGCTGTTCAAAAAGAGTGATCACTGGAGGGAAAATCAATGGTCGATGAAACACAAAAATCACAAGAAGATGAAAACGAGGCGCAACCGCGCGGCACAATAGAAAACCCTTGGCCGCGGTCTATGCCAAGGAGTTATGGATCAATAACGGCAAACAAAAGTCTGGGGTACAAGTTCTTTTTGCTCGGTATGCTTGCGGTTCTTTTATATATTCCGCTGTTGATGGTTTGGGGATTGGTCACTGACCGCGAGCGAAACTACCGTGCTGCGACCGCTGAAATTGGCAAACAATGGGGCGCTGATCAAACGATTGGCGGTCCACTCATCGCCGTACCCGTCATTCTGCAAAGAGACTTTTTGCAAGATGGAAAAACAGTTTTCGAGTCTTTCGAAAAGATCGTGTTGTTCGCGCCAAACACTATGTCGATCGACAGTACGGCAGATACGTCCAGACGCGTACGTGGCATCCACGAGGCTATCGTTTATACCACTAGCGCTAAAATAAGCGCGCGATTTAAAAAGCCAAATTTTGCCAACCTAGCGCCGTCTATAATCCGTGCTGATTGGACGCGCGCAAGGCTAATACTGACGATCTCTGACTTAAAAGGCATTGAGAAAGTCAACATTAAAATGGATGGCAAACCGGGTGTCGAGGTTGAGCCAGGCTATGGTTTGGAAGGAGCCAACATAAATGTCGCATACGATACTTCGAATGGTTCGGGATATCAGTTTGGTCTTCATGCGCCGATAGACGGAACTGCCGCCTTTATGGAGGGCAAAGACGACGTGGTTTTTGACGTCGATTTGACATTCAAAGGATCGCAATCGCTTAACTTTATTCCGGTTGGCGAAACTACCGAAGTTAAACTTAGCTCTCCTTGGCTGCATCCCAGTTTTGCAGGTACTTTTTTGCCAACACAGAGAGATATTACAAAGGACGGATTTTCTGCAAATTGGTCGGTATCGAAACTTGCACGGAGCAACCCACAAATTGATTTTGCTTCATCAAACAGCTTAAACGCGTTTCATACATCATCATTTGGCGTTCGCTTTTATGAACCGATTGATTTTTATCGGCTTGTTGACCGCGCCGTGAAGTATGGCGTTTTATTCATCGGCATGGTTTTTCTGATGATTTTTTCAACTGAAATACTATCAAAAGGGCGTATGCATGTGGTGCATTATACCATGGCAGGCTTGATGGTCATCATGTTCTATGTGCTTCTTCTCGCGATTGCCGAGGTGGCTGGATTTACCATTGCCTATGCCATTGCCGCTGGTGCAACCGGTGCTGTGCTTGCAGGGTTTGTCGCCTCGGTTTTTCGAGGTCGCAAAGCAACGGTGTTGGCCTTTGGCGGGTTTTCAGTGCTATATGGCCTTTTATACTTGGTCCTAAGTCTTGAAGACGCGGCCTTACTTGCAGGCGCCATTACGGGCTTCGTCATACTGACGTCCATGATGTTTGCGACACGCAGTGTAGATTGGTCGGGCACCAATAAAAATAGCAGTAATAACAATGAACCGCTTTAATGCCTAAGCGCTAAATAGGCTCCCCGCGCAGCAAGCGCGGGGTGTTGGCGGAAACCCCAGAAGCTTGACGAATGAAAAAGTCTTTGACCATCGGCAAGCGGTCAACGATGCTGAGGCCAAACGAGCGCAGGGCGCGAAGGGGACCGACATCATTGGAAAATAATCGGTTGAGAATATCCGTCGTCACGCCCATCTGTACGGTGTCGAACCTGCGCCAGCGCTGATATTGCTCAAGCACATCGATCGTACCAAAATCTTGGCCAAGGCGGTGGGCAACAACGATGGTCTCGGCAAGTGCTGCGGCATCTTTAAAGCCAAGGTTAAGGCCTTGTCCGGCAATGGGGTGGATTCCATGCGCTGCATCGCCGGCAAGCGCAAAGCGCGGCTTGATAAAATCACGCGCTAAAGTCAGGCCAAGCGGATAGGCACGCGGTTTTGTTTCGACGGTAATAGTGCCGAGTTTTAATCCAAAGCGTTGCTCAAGCTCGATATCAAAAGTAAATTCGTCGGCCTTAAGCAAGCGCTCGGCATTTTGCGTCGATTCTGTCCAGACGATCGATGAGCGGTTGTTGGTCAGCGGCAGCATCGCAAAAGGGCCTGCCGGCAGAAAATGCTCTTCAGCGCGGCCATTATGATCGCGCTCATGGGCAATCGTTGCGACAATGCCCGACTGGCCATAATCCCAATGCACGGTTTTAATGCCTGCCATGTCGCGCATACGCGAGTTAACACCATCGCAAGCAATGAGAAGTTTTACATCAATTGTCTCTCCTGATCCCGTAACCACATGAACAAGAGTGCCATCGTCATTTTGTGAAAAATCGCTGATGGCAGTAGACTGCATAATCAAAACACCTGCTTTGTCGCATTCACGGCGCAGTGCACGCACCATTTCCACATTGGGTACCATGTGGGCAAAAGGTTCACCGTCTTCTATCTTGCCGCCAAAGGTCAAAAATACGGGTCGCACTGGGTCGGATGTGCGGCTGTCGGTGACAACCATGTCATTTATCGCCTGTGCGTGAGGGCGTATCGTCTCCCAGCAGTTGAGCTCGCTCAGCATCCGGCCAGCGGCCGCGGCAATCGCAGAAGCGCGGCCGTCTTTTTGCCAGACATCATCGGGCGCTGCATCGACCACAACGACTTTTAGATCGGGTGCACCGCGCGCAATGCTGAGCGCTGTCGCTAGGCCCACATAACCCGCGCCGCCGATAAGGATATCGGCGTTTTTGGGCAATGGTTTACTTTTTTTTGTCGCTGCTTTCGCCATTTGAATTTTGAACCTAACCCTTGTTTGCGGTGATGTTGACTAAATCCGTGTGCCTTGTAGCAAGGGCAACAGATAATTTGAACATTTGGAAGATACAATGCAAACCGCGATGCACCAACTTCTCACTACACTTGACCTTGAACGGATAGAAGACAATGTGTTTCGTGGTCGCAGCCCGCAAGTTGGCTGGCAGCGTGTATTTGGTGGTCAGGTGATCGGTCAAGCACTGGTTGCAGCGCAAAGAACCGTCGCAAAAGACCGGTATATCCATTCAATCCATTGTTATTTTCTGCGCCCGGGCAATCCATTGCTGCCGATTGATTATCACGTCGATATTTTGCGCGATGGGATGAGTTTTACGACAAGGCGCGTAGTCGCGTGGCAAGATGGTCAGGCGATATTCTCGCTGGCGGGCTCCTTTCAGGTGGATGAAATCGGGCTCACACACTTTATGCCTCAGCCGCTTGGTATACCGATGCCGGAAGATCTTGTTGGCGAGAAAGCACTGGTCAATCAGATAAAAGATAGTTTGCCGGATAATGTGAAAAAATACTGGGGCCGCGAGCGTCCAGTTGAGCTGCGACCGGTTTCCCTCAAGCACTACATGTCTAAAGAGCCTTTGCCGCCGGAACAAAATGTGTGGTTGCGTGCGACCGGCGAGGTGCCCGATGACCGCGCAAGCCAAGCTGCCGTGCTCGCCTATTTTTCCGATATGACACTACTCGACACGTCTTTGTTCGCCCATGGAAAATCTATATTCGATCCGGATATGCAAGTGGCGAGCCTCGACCATTCCATGTGGTTTCATCGTCCGCATAAGCTTGATGATTGGCTTTTATACGCGCAAGATAGCCCTAACAGCGCCGGTGCGCGCGGTTTTACGCGAGGCTCTATCTATGCGCGCGATGGCTCGCTGGTGGCCAGTGTTGCGCAAGAGGGCCTTATTCGGCAAAGAAAGATTAAAATATAGGCATAAAATCTAAAATGACTATATTTTAATCAATAGAGAGTTGAGGCGCGCGTGCTCGTCAACGAAGCGTGCTAAAATACGCATTAAAATCAGTACTTTATAATTTATTATCCAAACTGGCACGCCACGTGAATAGTGGTTAGCGAAGCAATTGTTCACTGTCATGGTGATGATTGTGTCAGCGTCGGCATGGTGCTGCGCTGCAATGCAACGGGGAAAAGCACATGAAAATAGTCATGGCTATTATTAAACCATTTAAGCTCGATGAGGTGCGTGAAGCGCTTACGAATCTGGGCGTTCAAGGGGTCACTGTTACCGAGGTAAAAGGTTATGGCCGGCAAAAGGGTCACACGGAGATTTATCGCGGTGCGGAATATGCTGTCAATTTTTTGCCAAAGCTGAAACTGGAATTGGTAATTGACGACGATCTAACAGATCAGGTCGTTGCAGCAATAACGGCGGCTGCGAAAACCGGCCAGATCGGCGATGGGAAGATATTTGTCTATTCTATTGAACAGGCCGTACGCATTCGTACCGGTGAAACAGACACCGCTGCGCTGTAGTTACAGTAGCCGCACACTTTTTCTTTGGAGAAAAATAATGAAAATTTCTAATTTGACGAAGTGGGTAATGACAGGTGGTCTTGCCGCTTGTGCTTTAACCCTTGCCGCGCCGGCACTGGCACAGGAGCCAGAATTTGCGCTAAAAACAGAAACCGCATTTATTTTCAATACACTTTTATTCCTGATTGGCGGCTTCCTCGTTATGTGGATGGCAGCTGGATTTGCTATGCTTGAGGCAGGTTTGGTGCGCTCAAAAAACGTGTCCATGCAGTCGCTCAAAAACATTGCCCTCTTTTCAATTGCGGGCATCATGTATTGGCTCGTGGGCTATAACCTGATGTACACCGGTGTGGATGGGGGCTATTTCGGCTCAGTGGGCACCTATGGATTTGATCCGGTCGGTCTTGAAGGTGCTGACTCGGCTGCCTTGCTAGAGGTTGGTTATTCCACCGCATCGGATTGGTTTTTCCAGATGGTGTTTGTCGCCACCGCCGCCTCAATCGTCTCAGGCACTTTGGCTGAGCGAATCAAATTATGGCCATTCTTGATTTTCACAGTCGTATTGACAGGTTTCATCTACCCAATTGCTGGTTCATGGCAGTGGGGTAAAGGCTGGTTGTCTGTCATGGGCTTTTCTGATTTTGCCGGTTCGACACTGGTGCATTCGGTCGGTGGCTGGGCAGCGCTTGCCGGTGCTATCCTATTGGGTGCGCGTACTGGCAAATATGATAGCCAAGGCCGTGTAACGCCAATGCCTGGTTCATCCATTCCGCTTGCAACTTTGGGCACATTTATCCTGTGGCTCGGTTGGTTTGGCTTTAACGGCGCGTCGCAATTGGCGATGGGTACGATCACCGATGTGGCTGACATTTCTCGCATCTTTGCTAACACCAATATGGCCGCTGCAGGCGGTGTCGTCACAGCGATTATTCTGACCCAAGTCCTCTACAAAAAAGTTGATGTGACGATGGTTCTGAACGGTGCGCTTGCCGGTCTTGTATCAATCACCGCAGAGCCTTTGGCGCCAGCTGTGTGGCAGGCGATCTTGATTGGTGCCGTCGGTGGAGCGATTGTGGTCTTTGCTGTGCCGTTGCTCGACAAGCTAAAAATCGACGACGTGGTTGGTGCTATCCCAGTCCACTTGTTTGCGGGTATCTGGGGTACATTGGTTGTGCCATTCACGAACTCAGGCACGAGCTTTGGTACGCAGCTCATCGGTGTTGCCGCTTATGGTGTCTTCACGCTGGTCGCCTCATTCATTGTCTGGTTTATCTTGAAGTCAACGATTGGCATCCGCGCCAGTGCCGAAGACGAGTTCTTGGGGCTAGATAAGGCCGAAGTCGGTGTTGAAGCCTATCCAGAATTTACCCGAGGCTAACCAAAAATCGGGGGCGCTTTTCGCACAGCGCCTCAGTTTGAGTTTAGATTTTCTATCCCGTGGTGATGTTTCCATCACACAACTAGCCCGGCCTTAGTCATAAGCGCCGGGCCTTTTTGTCTGTTTTTTCATCACAGAGGCTATTTTCCATGCCCTTTTTATAGGCACCTTGTCCAAGTTTGCGCTTGAACTTTGAATAAGGACGGTAAAAAAGCACTTTGCTAAAGCGTTTCCGGTTTAACTTGAAATATTATATATCCCCTAACGCGTTGAAATCTTTGATTTCAGGCAGCGTTTGGTGGTCGAGGTTTAACGCTGAACGCTTAAATTGGCACGCTTTGTGGATTACCGTCTAAAAAGGGTGCGCAAAGTTACCCTTAAAAAGACGGGGAAATCATGGAACAACAAAACGTAGGGGGCGATGTATTCTTCGTCCTCATGGGTGCGATATTAGTCTTTGCTATGCATGGCGGTTTTGCATTTCTAGAGGTAGGCACTGTTCGTCATAAAAATCAGGTCAATGCGCTTGTAAAAATCCTCGTTGATTTTGCACTTTCAGCATTCAGTTATTTTTTCATCGGTTACTTCATCGCCTACGGCACGCATTTTTTCTTAGATGCAGCTTCTATATCTGGCGGCGCTGAAGGGTTTGAACTTCAGGGCTTATCGCTCGTTAAATTCTTCTTTTTGACTACTTTTGCGGCCGCTATTCCGGCTATTATTTCTGGCGGTATTGCGGAACGGATGAAATTCGCGCCGCAATGTTTTGCCACCGTTGCCTTGGTTGGTGTGTTTTATCCGATTTTTGAGGGAATCGTTTGGGGCAGGAATTTTGGCATGCAAGCGTGGCTTGAAGCATCATTTGGTGCGCCATTCCGTGATTTTGCCGGTTCTATTGTGGTGCATGCGATGGGTGGCTGGATCGCCTTAGGCGCGGTGATATTGCTCGGACCGCGGCTGGGGCGTTACCGCAAGGATGGTCGAACAATCGGAATTCCGCCGTCCTCCATTCCTTGGCTTGCGCTTGGCTCATGGATGCTTTGTGTGGGCTGGTTTGGTTTCAACGTGATGACGGCCGCGTCCTTGAAATCAGTCACGGGACTTGTGGCGATAAATTCGCTCATGGCGATGGTTGGCGGTATTTTGGTTGCTCTTGTCGTCGGCAAGAATGACCCTGGTTTCGTGCATAATGGTGCGTTGGCTGGCCTGGTGGCTGTTTGTGCAGGCTCAGATATTTTCCATCCCATCGGTGCCTTGGTGGTTGGCGGTACCGCCGGCGCAATCTTTGTCATCGGTTTCGACTGGTGCCAAAATAAATTGAAAATTGACGACGTGCTCGGCGTTTGGCCGCTCCATGGTCTTTGCGGTTTTTGGGGCGGGATAGCGGCTGGTATATTTGGCCAAGAGGCACTCGGCGGGATCGGCGGCGTATCCTTGATGAGCCAAATCATAGGCTCCGTGGCAGGTATCCTTTATGCGTCGGCTGTCGGCTTTATCGTTTATGGTGTTTTGAAATCAACGATGGGTCTTCGCATGAGCGAAAATGATGAAATGCGCGGTGCCGATTTATCGATCCATAAGATTGGCGCCAATCCCGAAGCAGATATTCGCGGGTAATTGACCACGATCTTAGATATTTGTCGTTTGATTTTCGCGATGGTTAATGAGCGCTTAACCATCGCCTATTAGGCTTGTGATCACAGAATCGACTAGGATTTGAGATCAGGGACTTAATATGCAGGTTAATCGCAGCCATAATCGCCTTGCTTCGGCAAACTCAGATTTTCGCCCGGTCGATATGGACTTCGATCAAGCGTCTCACGGCATGAGCGCTCTTCTTTGGCGTCAAGCGGAAATTGCGGTCGGTTTTCTGGTAGCTGGGTTTATCTTGTTTGTACTTGTTGCTGTTGCAACATGGAATGTGGCCGATCCGAGCTTTTCACACGCTACCGATGCGCCGATCACCAATGTGATGGGCTTTGCTGGATCTGCCGTTTCTGATTTATTCATGCAATTTTTTGGTTTGGCGACATTGGCGGTTCTTATTCCCGCTGGCTTTAAAAGTTTCAGTTTGGTGCGCGGGATAAAGTGGAATTATCCCGGTCGGCGGTATGGCGCATGGCTGTTGGGCAGCTTGCTGGCCGCCGCCGCGTTTGGCTGCGTCCCTGCAACCGCTGGATGGCCTTTGCCAACGGGCCTCGGCGGTGCCTTGGGTGATCTGGTCTTAAAAATTCCTGCGATGTTGATCGGTGGCTATCCAAGCGGATTTGCTGGACTTCTTCTTGGCCTCATCTTGGCAATACCAGCATTTATCGTGATGGCGATTGCTTCGGGTTATTATTGGAACCCAGCCGTTGCAGCCAAACCGCAACGTTCGGTATCGGGGCAAAAAAGCCGTAGCGATGAGGATGAAGATGAGGACGAGGAAACCGGTGACGGCTTTCTAAAGATGATTAGCCTTGGTGCTGTTCTTCATGGTTTTTACGCATTTAAAGCGTCGATCAAACGGCTATTTCCGACTAAAAAGTCAATGAAACGCGGCATCAATAATCAGCAGTCCAAAAATATTCGGGTTGAGCCAGGTCTTTCTGCTCAAAATCAATATTCATCAGCAAATATAGCGACAGACCATGCGCGCGGCGATATGAATTGGGCCTCCGATGATTTGGGCGACGAAAGTTACGCGTCAAATAGCAGTTTCACACCGACCAATTTTGATAATTTTGAAGTTGGAGCTGACGAAGATTGGTCTGGCGCTGAAGATTGGGCGCCATCGTCACGGCCAAAGCCGAGCCATACCTCGTCGCAAACAGCCACAGCAGAACCCACCATCAATAATAGCGCACGGGTAACATCGGTTACACCACGGCCAAAGCCTAGCGTACGGGTTCAACGTGAAGCGCAACCATCTTTGCTCAATGATGGAGGGTTTGAACTTCCGCCAATTCACTTGCTCAATGAACCTAAGAATATTGTTCGCGATGAAAGCCTTTCAAAGGAAGCGTTGGAACAAAATGCCCGTGTTCTAGAAGGTGTGCTAGAAGACTTTGGTGTGAGAGGTGAAATTATCGCCGTGCGGCCAGGTCCTGTTGTTACGATGTATGAACTTGAACCTGCACCCGGCATAAAATCTTCTCGTGTCATCGGCCTTGCCGAAGATATTGCACGCTCGATGAGCGCTATTGCGGCGCGGGTCGCTGTTGTACCAGGCCGCAACGCAATTGGTATAGAGCTGCCCAATTTGCTTCGTGAAACGGTTTATTTTCGCGAGATGATTGCCTCGGCAAATTATGACATCTCGAAAGCAAAACTGCCCATGGCACTTGGCAAAACAATCAATGGCGAACCAGTGATCGCCGATTTGGCCAAGATGCCGCATCTATTGGTTGCGGGTACCACGGGCTCAGGTAAATCTGTTGCGATCAACACGATGTTGCTATCGCTGCTCTATAAGATGACGCCGGCTGAATGCCGCCTCATCATGATCGATCCTAAAATGTTGGAACTGTCGGTTTATGATGGCATTCCGCATTTGTTAACGCCGGTTGTTACGGATCCGAAAAAAGCTGTGGTCGCGCTAAAGTGGACAGTGCGCGAAATGGAGCAGCGCTATAAAAATATGTCGAAGCTTGGCGTGCGCAACATCGATGGTTTTAACGCTCGCGTCAAAGAAGCGACGATGAAGGGCGAAGAAATTACCCGCACGGTGCAAACCGGGTTTGACCGTGAAACGGGTGAGGCCATTTATGAAAGCGAAGCACTAAACCTCGAGGCGATGCCTTATATCGTTGTGATCATCGACGAGATGGCCGACCTTATGATGGTTGCTGGCAAAGATATTGAAGGTGCAGTGCAGCGCTTGGCGCAGATGGCGCGTGCGGCCGGCATCCATGTTGTTATGGCCACGCAACGTCCATCAGTGGACGTTATTACGGGCACGATTAAAGCCAATTTTCCAACCCGCATATCCTTCCAAGTCACATCTAAGATCGATAGCCGAACTATTCTGGGTGAAATGGGCGCCGAGCAGCTTCTCGGCATGGGCGACATGCTTTATATGGCGGGTGGTGGCCGTATTCAGCGCGTGCATGGGCCCTTTGTGTCAGACACCGAAGTGGAAGACATCGTTAAGCACCTTAAACTGCAGGGCGTGCCGCAGTATCTGGAAGCGGTTACTGTCGATGATGAGGACGAGGACGGCGAAAACGGGTCCGCGGGCAGCGCTCACGGCGGCGGCGATGGGGGCAGCTTTAGTGATTCCGATGATCCCTATGATCAGGCGGTATCCATCGTCTTGCGAGATCGCAAAGCCTCGACCAGCTACATTCAACGCCGCTTAGGGATCGGCTATAACCGTGCGGCCTCACTGATTGAGCGCATGGAAAATGAGGGTCTTATCGGTGCAGCAAATCATGCTGGTAAGCGCGAAATTTTGGTACCGTCCGACGAAGAACAGCAAATGGGCGGCATGATGTGATGCAGGCCTACAGCCAAGATCAAGCCGCCCCAAAGAAGCCAAACTTATTGATTATTGGAAACGTAGAATCAGTCTCCGACGACATGAAGCTGGAATGAAATTGATGATGAAACGCGAATTCAAAAGTAACAAGCTGTGCCGTATTTTCACGGGACTTTGTGTCAGTGCCCTTTTGGCAATCGCGCCTGCCCATGCGGATGCGCCCCAGGAAATTGCCAATCACTTCACCCGCGTTAAAACGATGATGGGCGAGTTTGTGCAATTTGGCCCATCGGGTGAGCAAACGGGCGGAAAGTTTTTTATTGAACGTCCGGGTAAGGTACTGTTTTTGTACGAGGAGCCATCTAACATTCGTGTGGTAGCCGATGGCAAGAGCGTGGTCGTGAACAATAAAAAATTGAGCACTTGGGATGTCTATCCGCTTAATAAAACGCCTCTCAATCTGGTGCTTGGCAATAAGATTGATCTGAGCGGCAAGAAAGTCAAATCTGTCAGCCAAGCCGATGATCTGACGACGATTGTGATGCAAGACAAACAGATTTTTGGTGATAGCGAAATCACGATGATGTTCGACCCAAAATCCTACGACTTGCGCCAATGGACGATTAAAGATGCTAAGGGCAAAGACACCACGGTGATGATTTTCAATGTGCAAGAAGGCGTCAAATTCGCCGATAAAACATTCAACATCGATTACGATCGAATCAGCCGCGATAAAGAGAACAAGTAATAATCGGCCATGTAAATTGTGTGCTGTGGGATAATATTTTAGTCCCCGCTTGTTTTTTGCCGATTGTCTGACCAGAACAGAGGTTCATTAAACTCTCAATGGGACAGTGCTTTGGCCGAAAAATTATTTTCGATTGCGACGTGGAACATAAATTCGGTTCGTCTGCGCATTGATCTTGTTGAGATGTTTTTAAAGACGCATCAGCCCGATGTTTTGTGTTTGCAAGAAACAAAGTGTCCGGATGATGCGTTCCCGACGGCGGCTTTTTCAAAGCTTGGTTACAAACACATCGCGATCCACGGGCAAAAAGGCTATCACGGTGTTGCGACCATTTCCAAATATCCATTGACCGATATCAACAAGCGGAAATTTTGCGGCATCGATGATACCCGCCACATTGAATGTGTTGTCGATTTGGGCGCTCAAAAACTGCGTGTGCATAATTTCTACGTTCCAGCGGGCGGCGATGAACCCGATCGCACGATCAATCAAAAGTTTGGTCACAAACTCGATTTTTTGGATGAAATGCGTGAAATTACGGCGCACCCCGATGGCGCTGATGGCTCTATTTTGGTCGGTGATCTTAATATTGCGCCCTATGAAAGCGATGTGTGGTCACATAAACAGCTCTTAAAAGTTGTCAGCCATACGCCGGTTGAAACGCAGACCCTTGAAGATGTGCGCGTCAAAGGGGGCTGGGCGGACCTCATTCGCCACCATATCCCCGAACCGGAACCGGTATTTACGTGGTGGAGTTATCGATCAAAAGATTGGGCTGAGGCAAACCGAGGCCGCAGGCTTGATCACATTTGGGGGTCGCAGAACCTAAGTGGTGCTCTTGAAAGCATCGACATTATATCGCAAGCGCGTGGGTGGGACAGGCCGTCAGACCATGTGCCAGTGATTGCGCGTTTTAAAGCGGCTCAAGTTAAACGCGAGGCGCTCTAGCCTATAAATCGCTTCGATTATCGAAACTGCGATCAAGCTTTGCGATTTCGCGCAAAAAGTCTTTGAGGCGAATGGAAAGATCGCTGTGTATGGCAGCAGCGATATCTGGATATTCCGATAATATACGGCGGAAAAGCGAACGGTTAATGCGCACCAATTCGCAGTCGGTGAGAGCGATTGCGTTGGTTAATCGTGTTGTCTCTGTGATCATTGCCATCTCGCCGAGCACCATGCCCTCTTGGGCAATTTTCAAAGATTTTTCTGTGCCGTCGATTGTTTTGCTGATTTGCACTTGGCCACTTGCAACAACAAATCCGCAATCGGCGCGGTCGCCCTCGCGGTAGATGACGCGTGACTGATTAAAACGAAGGCGCTCAACGCCAAATGCAAGCAAGCGAAGCTGTTCGGCCTGAAGTGCATCAAACAATTGCGCTGACGCTATTATGCGAATGTCATCGTCGAGCGACAAAGCTTTCCCCTAGGCCTGATTATAGCGCCGCGATTGCTAGCGTTTTGCGCTTCTACAGGAGAAGAGGTAGGATTGGAAGTTACTGTAAGGCATTTCCAAAAGTTACTTAAGCAACGATTTTATAGCCGCCGCTTTCCGTGACCAAAATAGTGGCATTCGATGGATCATTTTCGATCTTTTGGCGCAAACGGTAAACATGGGTTTCAAGGGTGTGCGTGGTTACGCCGGAATTATAACCCCAGACTTCTTCGAGCAACGTATCGCGCCCAACGACCTTACCGCCGGTGCGATAGAGATACTTTATAATCGATGCCTCTTTTTCGGTGAGGCGTACCTTGCCGCCATTGGCGTCAAGCAGCAGTTTCTGGCTAGGTTTAAACGTGTAAGGCCCCACAACGAAAGTTGCGTCTTCTGATTGTTCATGTTGGCGCAGTTGCGCGCGAATTCGGGCCAGCAGCACGGCGAACTTAAACGGTTTGGTGACATAATCATTAGCGCCAGCTTCAAGCCCAAGAATGGTATCGGAATCCGTATCGTGACCGGTCAACATGATAATAGGGGCTTTAAAACCACCTTTTCGCAGTAGCTTGACCGCCTCGCGCCCATCCATATCGGGCAGGCCGACATCCATGACGATCAGGTCAATCATGGCACTGCGGGCGGTTTCAATGCCTTTGGATGCAGAGCTTTCTTGTAGAATATCAAACTCTTCGTAGAGCGATAATTGATCGACTATCACCTCGCGCAAATCATTGTCATCATCGACGAGCAAAACGGTGCGTGTGGTCATAGGCGATCCCTCAAGTTCCGCATTTTGTGCGGCATAAAAATTACTGATCTATATTTTAGACGCTATACCCGAGAGCTTACGCAAAAATATGGCAGCAAAAGATAAAACACGATATTATTAAATCAAAGTCAAATCTATGCGGTAAAAAATTGGTCCTAGCAAATAACACTTCGTTGAACTTTTTGAGAGATTTGCGTGTCTACCGGCTTCCCGGCGACGTGACCAAAGGCATCATCAAATGCGAAACTCGGCATATTTATTGCGCGTTAGGGCGCAGCGGCCCATCGGTTTTCAAACGCGAAGGCGATGGCGCATCACCTGCTCATAGGCCGATGGGTGTTGTGACAGGCTTTTTTCGCGGCGACCGCGTGAGAAGACCACAATCGGCCATTCAGTTTGAAGCGTTGGACAGTGATGATGGATGGTGTGATGCACCGAGCGACCCCAACTATAATCTGCCTGTAAAGCTGCCATTTTCTGCGTCCCACGAAGTGATGATGCGCGACGATAACCTCTATAATATCGGCTTGGTGCTCGATTGGAATATGTCTCCTAGGGGCCGTGCTCGGTATCGCGGCTCAGCGATATTTATGCATTTATGCAGACCCGGATTTCAGCCAACGCAAGGCTGTATCGGGCTAAAGGAGGGCGATATGCGCTGGCTGCTTCGACATATCGACGCCAACACCAAGTTTACGATTATGCGTTAAGGGTGAGGGCCCAAACATTGGTATTTTTGACATCAGCATCTTCAAGCGCGCGCATAACGGGAATATGGTAGTTTGCGCGTTTTTGCAGCTGATTTTTTGGCACATAGGCACGGCTTGGATCGCCGATGATCACTTCGATGCCATTTTCATGCAATTGTTTAAACCACGGCCAAATGGTCTTGGCCATGTGCTGGTCGTAAAATACGTCGCCGGCCAATAAAATGTCGTAGCCTGACAGATTTTGGCCAACGATATCGGTTTGTTTTATGGCGATATCGACATTGTTTGCAGAGGCATTAAGGCTGCATGCCGCTACAGAAAAGGGATCAATGTCGTTTGCGGTCACGGCGTGTGCACCCGCCATTTTAGCCGCAATCGCAACAAGGCCTGAGCCACTAGCAAAATCAAACACGCGCTTGCCAGCGACAATGTCAGGGTTGTCCAATAGGTACCGCGCAAGGCCTTGCCCGCCTGCCCAAGCAAAGGCCCAAAACGGTGGCTCTAAGCTGATTTGATCCAACTCTTTTTGCGTTTTATGCCATAAGTCATGCGCCTCGTCGGCACAATGGAGTTTAATCTCCGGTACAAATGGAACCGCGTTAAGCCTTGTGTTTGCCCGGATAAAAGCTTCGCAGGCATTCCGATTTGGTGTCATTTTAGGGTCCAGACCCTAGTTCATAGCGGCGGATTTTTGAGGCCGCCCATGCGGCATATTCAAGCCATTCGCTCAAAAGAACCGGCTGGACCGACAGACGCATGGAAGTGACGAGCGACATTTTTTCTAAAACTGGATTGGCTTTCACGTCTTTAAGGGTCACAGGGTTTGGCATGTCGCAGACAGCCTTGATGTGGACGCAGTCCCAACGCGGATCGTCGATTGTTGTGTCGGGCGCACTTAATTTATTGACTTCGACAATGCCCACAACTTCGAGCCCTTCGTTTGAATGATAGAAGAAGCCTTTGTCGCCAATTTTCATTTCGCGCATATTGTTGCGGGCCAAATAGTTTCGGACACCATCCCACTCTTCGCCTGCCTCGCCTTTGGCTTTCTGCATCTCCCACGACCATTTGAAGGGCTCGGATTTAAACAGCCAATATTTCTTTTCCATTACTTCTTCCATTTGCTTTAACTGTGAACGCAGCGTTGGCGTTTGATGGTTTTATATGAATCGTTCGGGGACGGTTGTCCATATTTAGCTGGATGGTTTCGTTTCACATCATGATCTGGGGCCGAAAACGAGAGATGACCAGATGACCAGGTGGCCAAACGCTTTCTTGCAACGAACAAAAACTCATGATGCTGTTACCATATAGGGCTAAGATGGTTTGCTTTGTTAAAGCGTTTCGCGTTAAACCTTACTCACCAAACGCAGCCTGAAATCGGAGATTTCAACGCGTTAGGTGATATCTGATGGTTCAAATTAAATGCTCTAAAAAGGGGGGGACGAGCGATGCCGCGCTTATTTACCGCAATCCCGCTTTCGCATCAGACAATAATGCATTTATCACTGCTGCGTGGTGGTCTTCCCGGTGCGTCATTTATTGATCCAGAAAACTATCATTTAACTTTGAGGTTTATTGGTGACATCGACAATCACACGGCCGACGAACTTGCACTGGCACTTGAACGGGTAAAATGCTCGCCATTTATCCTCAAGATTGATAGCCTTGATGTTTTTGGCGGCAATAAGCCCCGTGCGCTATTTGCGCGGATTGCACCCTCGCCGGCACTGTCCAAACTTCAAGATGATATTGAGCGCATTTGCCAAAGGCTATATTTGCCAGCCGATGGTCGTAAATTTACGCCCCATGTACCCTCGCGCGCCTTCACGATATATCAGCAGCGGCGGCTGCGCGGTATCTTGCCAACTATGGGAGTGTCAACATCGCACCATTTACCGTCACGGAATTCAGATTGTTGTCATCGCGAAATTCCATTGGCGGCGGGCCTTATTACCGAAGAAACTTATGTGTTCGATCGGCTATCTGATGTTGATATGAACCAACCGACTGCCACAACGTAAAAACGATATGAATATGAGAGCTTTAGGAGATCGCGATATGGCCGAGCCCTTAATTGAAACAAGCAAACTTCAGTCTCAACTGGCAGATTTGGAGGGATGGGCCATGGCAGACGATGAAAAATCCATCTCCAAAAAGTTCAAATTCGCAAATTTTATCGACGCATTTGGGTTTATGACTAAAATGGCCATCGTGGCGGAAAAAATGAACCATCACCCCGAATGGTTTAACGTCTATAACAAGGTCGACGTCAGATTGACCACCCATGACAGCGGCGGCGTAACGAGACTTGATATGGAGTTGGCCGCTCGGATGAACAAGGCTACACAACTTGAACTCAAATAACACCATCACCACCTATAACTCATGGCGATAAGCGAAGAAAAAATCATTGAAATTTTAGAACCGGGATCTCATCAAGAGCAAAAATCCCGCGAAGAACGCGTGCGCGAAAAATTTTGGGCAACCGCCAAAAAGGCCGCCCGCAATGTGCCTATGATGCAGGAAATCACCGCTGCCTATTATTGCGCGCTTGATAATGAGACGCCCATGAGAGTGCGTGGTACGCTTTTGGCGGCGCTCGCCTATTTTATTCTTCCGCTGGATATGCTGCCTGATTTTATCGCTGGGTTTGGTTTTACCGATGACATTGCCGTTATTACCGCAGCAATCGCAGCAGTGCGCACTAATATCACCGACGCCCATCGAAGTGCCGCAAAGCGCGCGCTCAGCGATGAAGGTTTTAGTGACGATCTATAACGCGCTGTAAGGCTAAAAGTCCGTATCCACCAACACATCGCCTTCTAGGGCGCGGCGAAGGCGGCCAAACGCAAGCCTTATGCGAGACTTGACTGTTCCCAGCGGCAATCCCGTTTGTTCTGATATTTGACTGTGCGAAAACTTTGAAAAATACCGCATCAATACCGCCTCGATTTGCTCAGCTGGTAAATCTTTCGCAGCCAAAACCACGCGCTCATCGCGCTCAACCGGCATCCATCTGCTCATCGGCGGGATCTTCACCAGACGGCTGCAACAAAGGCTCGTAGGGGTCAAACAGACCCCAGACTTATACGGCAGCACTTCGCTTGTCGCTGCACCCAATTGCACCCGGCGCGCTCCTTCTCGCCATATGCCCTGAGATGATTTGGACAGGTCAAAAAATTTGAGCCTTGTGCCACAACACGATCATCACCTCTTGGGCTAGATCTTCGGCTGCCCCATCGTCCATTTTCATGCTGCGAAGATAGGCCTTAATGCGTGGTCCAAAATAATCATAGAGTTCGGTAAAGGCTGACTTATCTCGATCTTGGGCAACCATAGCGGCAAGCACAGCAAACTTCTTATGCAAATCCGTGCTCATGCCTAATTGTGCCACCCTTTCAATACTCTTCTACTTCGTGCGCGCACATGTATGCAGGTATACAATGGCATAGATGTGTTTCGCCTGATTTTTCAAGTAAAGTCAAACTGTTGCCGTTTTCTTGTAATAGTCATTAAGTCGAAGGGCGTTTTGGGCTTAAAGTGATAAAGAAATAGGGCTATTTTTGGTTATTTTATCCGTACATTTAGAGTTTAGTAACCACCAACAAGCCATTTTGAGACACAATTATTGCAAGTTGCCATTTGTTTGCATCAGGGATGCATGGCGATAGAATCACTAAGCCCGCAAAAGTGGTAGGTATCATGTATCAAACATCCAAAATTTTTACATTCTGCATGGTCGCGGCCTCACTATTGGCATCGATTAACGGCGCGGCCGCGCAAACCCCAAGCCGGATTGGGCAATTTAACGATTGGAGCGCCATCAGCTATCAATCGCCTAATGGCAAAGTTTGTTATGCAGTGTCAGTGCCAACGACCCTGCAACCGGCATCGGTTACCCACGGCGATAATTTTTTCATCGTCACACAGCGGCGCGGGCAGAATGTAAGTTATGAGCCGCAATTCATTGCCGGATACACCCTCCAGGAAGCGTCAAAGGTAACCGTCACCATTGACGGAAAAGACTTTTCGTTCTTTTCAAAAGCCAATACCGCATGGACCGAAAACGCGGCGCAAGACCCTGCGATCGTGGCCGCCATGCGCGCGGGATCAAAGATGAGTGTGAAAGCCGTGTCCCGCAGGGGCACAAACACATCCTATGAATACTCACTATCGGGTATATCAGCGGCGCTCAAAGCCATCCAAGACTGCAAATAGCAACCGCTATAATAGCCTGATGGAAAGCCAGGATTGGTAGTGCTAATTCTGGCTTACCTGTGCTAAGCCGCTCCATCCAAGCTAAAGTTGTGAGCACTAAAATATGGCGATTTCGATTGATCTAACCGACGAGGCAACACGCCAGCAGCTGAGCGCGCGCCAAATGTTGGATCAGCGGCCAACACTCATTGGCCTGACAAAAGCCCAATTGACAGTCGCCCTGATCGAAGCTGGTGTCAGCGAAAAACAGGCCAAGATGCGCATGCAGCAATTGTGGCATTGGCTTTATATTCGCGGTGTCGATGATTTTGAGCTGATGTCAAATTTAGGAAAAGAGCTGCGCACCGCTCTGGCACAACAGTTTACAATCGCCGGGCCTGAAATCGTTGAAGAGCAATTGTCGGTCGATGGGACGTGCAAATGGCTGATGCGGTTTCCCGCGCGCGGCGCGGGAAAACCCGTTGAAATCGAAACCGTGTATATCCCCGAAGAGGGCCGCGGCACGCTGTGCGTCTCCAGCCAAGTGGGTTGCACGCTCACCTGCACATTCTGCCATACGGGCACGCAAACACTTGTGCGCAATCTAACATCCGGTGAGATCGTGGCGCAGGTTATTTTGGCGCGCAAACGTCTGGGCGATTTTCCAGATATTGATACGCCGGCCGGTGCTATTGTGCCGAGCGAGGGCCGCAAAGTCACCAATATTGTGATGATGGGGATGGGCGAGCCGCTCTATAATTATGACAATGTGCGCGATGCGATGCTTGTGTTCACCGATGGAGACGGCCTGTCACTGTCCAAGCGGCGGGTCACGCTATCAACATCGGGGGTCGTGCCAAATATCGTCAAAATCGGCGAAGAGACGGGCGCGATGCTGGCCGTTTCGCTGCACGCAACAAACGACGAACTGCGCGATGTATTGGTGCCGATCAACAAGAAATATCCGCTCAAAGAACTTCTGGAGGCATGCCGGAATTACCCGGGCCTGTCCAATGCACGGCGCATCACCTTTGAATATGTGATGCTGAAAGGCGTCAATGACAGCTTGCACGATGCCAAAGAATTGGTGCGGCTTTTGAAAGGCATTCCGTCGAAGATCAATTTGATCCCGTTCAACAAATGGCCGGGCTCCGGCTATGAATGCTCTGATTGGGATCGGATTGAACAATTCGCTGACTTTATCAATGCCAACGGCTACGCATCGCCGATCAGAACTCCGCGCGGGCAAGATATTTTGGCGGCCTGCGGCCAGTTGAAATCAGAATCTGAACGCATGAAAAAAACCGAACGCCTTGCCTATGAGGCGATGATGATTGCTGGCCATGGGGATTAGACTGTAAATTGAAGTTCAACGCGCCTGAGTCGTCAAAATCTTAACCGCAAAGGCACCAAACACGCCCGCCAGCGCCCAGTCCAAGCCGCGCATGACCTTTGGACTTTTCAACAAAAATGCAGAAAATCTATTTGCCATAAAAATCATCGGCAAGATAATGGGGATTGCCACGACCAAAAAGAACAGGCCGAGAAATACCAACTTTCCCGGTGCCAGTGGATCATCAACGGAAACAAATTGCGGCAAAAACGTCAAAAAGAAAATGACGACCTTAGGATTTAACAGGTTAATACCGATACCGGTCAGATAATGTCCCCACAATGATCCAACCGTGGTGGATTTTCCATCACGCGGCGTAAATGATGACCCAAAACGAATGGACTGATAGGCAAGCCAAATCAGATAGCCAGCGCCAACAATTTTTAGCACCAAGAATGCCGTGGGCGCAGCAACCAACAGCGCCGAGAGGCCAAGCGCGACAAGCATCGTGTGCACCAAAACGCCCGTCACCGCGCCTGCAAAACAAGCAAGGCCTGCACCGCGGCTATGGGTAATGGCGCGGCCGACATAGAGCGCCATATCTGGCCCCGGTGTTACGGCTAAAATAGCACTGGCAAGGGCAAATTGGGCTAAAACGGCAATCTGTGGAATGTAGTCGATCATGTTGAATAACCTATACGGTATTTCCCAAACGGCGATAAGCGCTTTTAGTGGCAGGCGAGTGATATTTTTTAACCACACCCAAAACCTGACTTGCACCTCGGTTAAATCCCAATATGGTGCGGCAAAATCAAACGTTTGGAAAATTCTATGTCTATCAAACACAAAGACGTCAAAAAAGTCGTGCTCGCCTATTCGGGCGGTCTTGATACTTCAATCATTTTAAAATGGCTGCAAACGGAACTTGGCGCCGAAGTCGTCACGTTCACCGCCGATTTGGGCCAAGGCGAAGAGCTGACACCGGCGCGCAAAAAAGCCGAAATGATGGGCATCAAAGAGATTTATATCGAAGATGTGCGTGAAGAGTTCATTTCAGACTTTGTGTTTCCGATGTTTCGCGCCAATGCGGCCTATGAGGGCGTATATCTGCTTGGCACGTCGATTGCCCGCCCACTGATTTCCAAACATCTGGTCGAAATTGCAAAACGCACGGGCGCAGACGCCATCGCCCACGGCGCAACAGGCAAAGGCAACGACCAAGTTCGGTTTGAATTATCGGCCTATGCTTTGAACCCTGACATCAAAGTCATCGCCCCTTGGCGCGATTGGTCGTTTAAATCCCGAACAGATTTGCTTGCGTTTGCAGAAGAACACCAGATTCCTGTGCCAAAAGACAAGCGCGGCGATGCACCATTTTCAGTCGATGCCAACCTTCTGCATTCATCGTCTGAAGGTAAAGTGTTGGAAGACCCTTGGATCGAAGCGCCAGAATATGTGCATATGCGGACCCTTTCGCCAATGGATGCGCCCGATGTTGCCGTGGACATTGAGATCGAATTTGAAAAAGGTGATGCCGTTGGCCTTAATGGTCAGCGCATGAGCCCAGCAACGCTCTTTGCCAAACTAAACGACTTTGGCCGCGACAATGGCATTGGCCGTTTAGACTTGGTTGAGAACCGTTTTGTCGGCATGAAATCGCGCGGTGTGTATGAGACGCCCGGCGGCACAATTTTGCTAAGTGCCCACCGGGCCATCGAATCCATCACGCTTGACCGTGGCGCAGCGCACCTCAAAGACCAATTGATGCCGCAATATGCCGAACTTATTTACAACGGTTTTTGGTTCTCTCCTGAACGCGAAATGTTGCAGGCTTTGATCGACAAAAGCCAAGAACGTGTGGAAGGCACCGTGCGTCTCAAGCTCTACAAGGGCAATGTCATCGTGACGGGCCGCAAAAGCAACAAGTCGCTTTATTCAGAAGAACTTGTAACCTTTGAGGACGACCAAGGCGCTTATGATCAAAAAGATGCGCACGGGTTTATTCGCCTTAACGCGCTTCGCCTTCGCACGCTCGCAGCACGAAACCGCCGCGGTTAATTGATCCAAGTGAAAGCCAGATGAGCGATCTAATCGAAGCGCGTAAACGAGCCCTGAGCGCCAATGCAGCCTCTAAGCGCAAGCGCATGATGCGGATATTCGGCGTGATTGCACTGTTTATCACGGCTGTGATCGCGGCTTTTGGCTGGTATATATCTCATCAAGATAACCAACCGAAGACACTTAGAATTGGAACGGGTCCGTTCGGATCTGATGCCTATAATCTGATGAACGAAGTGCGCCAAATTGTGCTTCGTCATTCAGATACATTGCGTCTGACGGTCGTACCTACCCGGGATGGCAGCCAAAACATAAGTCAGCTGAACCAAGGCGATATTGATGTGGCCGTTATCAGGGCTGATACGCCTGTTATTGCCAATGTGCGCGGCATCGCCGGTCTTTATCCCGACGTGTTTCAGCTGATCGTTCGCGATGATGCGCCTGCTTTCCAAATGAATGATCTCATAAATTTGAGCATATCAATTCCAGAATTTGGCAGCGATGCATTTCGATCTTTTTGGGTTGTCGCCGATCACTATGACGTGCCCATAGATGCACTCAAATGGAAAGCCGAAACACTAAACGATGGCGCAGCGCGCCTTTTGGCTGGTAAGGTTGACGCATTGTTTACGGTCAGATCACTGCGCGATGCACCACTTGTTCGTATGTTTGAAGACGCCCAACTAAAAAAGCTCCGCCTGCGCTATATTCCGATTAATCAGGCTGACTCCATTGCGCTCAAACGCCCATTTTTGACAACGGCTATAATTCCGCAAGGCGCGTTTACCGGCGCAACACCGGTGCCAGCCACCGAAATCAAAACATCAGCGGTCAATCGCATTTTAGTAACGCGCGAGGATGTGGATGCCGATGCTATCCGCGAATTAACACGGGTGATGTTTGAAAATCGGCTCGACCTGACGATAAGGTTTGCGCTGGCTTCAGCTATCAACGCCCCTGACCCATCAACGGGACTCTCCGTGCCCGTCCATGAGGGTGCGCAAGCATTTTACGACCGCGATCAACCCAGCTTTTTCCAAGAATACACCGATCAGATCGCACTTGTTTTAACGCTACTGGCAGGCTTGTTTTCTGCGCTGCTGGCAGCTGCGGATCGCGCCTTGTCAGCGGCCAGAAAAAACAAAGCCGATATTTATAATTATCAATTATTGGACATTCAAAAACAGGCCATGCTTGCTGACGAGCAAGATGAGCTCGAAGGTCTAAAAGTTGACTTGAGCGATGTCCTTCGCACTGTTGTTATCGCCCTTGATACGGATGAAGTAACCGACGAAGGTTTCCAGTCATTCTCACTGCTATGGGAAGCGGTGCGCGAAACAATCAACGACCGTATGCGGCAAATAAAAGCTAGCCAGATATAAAGCGGGCTGGAATAATTTGTGCTGCACCTATTTAAATCTGGGCGAATATTTCGCCATCTGGAGCATCTATGACAAATTCCTCAATTAACGCCGCGATCACAGATTGGAACGGCGCTTTCGGGTTGCCGCACTTTGAAAAAATAGACGATCTCGATTTTAAAGCCGCAATCATCGCGGGGTTTGAAGAAGATCTTGCGCAGGCAGAGGCAATCGCTGCAAATAGCGAGCCGCCAACATTTGAAAACACCATCGAGGCGCTGGAGAAAACTGGCAAAACGCTTGGCCGCGCAGCGACACTGTTCTACCAAAAGGCTGGGAACCATACCAACGACATTATCCAGCAATTAGAACGGGAGCTTTCGCCTTTATTTGCCCGTCATGGCGGAGAAAAAGCAAAGAACAAAAAACTTTTTGCGCGTATCGATGCGCTTTGGCAAAACCGTGATGCCCTAAATTTGACCACTGAACAGGCCCAGGTACTAAAACGCTATCACCGCAGTTTTGTGCGCCAAGGTGCAGCACTTCCCGAACGCGCACAAGCCGAGCTCATTACAACCAATGAAAAGCTGGCAGCGCTTGGCACCAATTTCAGTCAAAACGTTCTGAGCGATGAAAGCACTTGGGCGCTTTATCTGGAAACCGAAGCCGAACTCGCGGGATTGCCGGAATCACTTCGAGCAACCATGTCATCAGCTGCATCCGAGCGAGGACATGCGGGCAAATATGCGGTTACGCTTGGTCGCTCAATCATTGTGCCGTTTCTCACAAAATCAACGCGCCGCGATTTGCGTGAAACCGCCTATAAAGCGTGGTTAGCGCGCGGCCAGAACGATGGGGCGAGCGACAATCGGACGATCATTGCCGATACGCTCAGCGCCCGTGCAACGCGTGCAAAACTGCTCGGTCACAACTCGTTTGCCGAACTTAAGCTCGATGGCACCATGGCAAAAACGCCAGAAAATGTCACAAAATTGCTGAATACCGTTTGGCAAAGCGCCAAGGTTCTTGCGCAGAAAGAAGCGGTGGACATCGAAACGCTTATGCGTGAGCAGGGCGATAATAATAAGCTGACGGGTGCCGACTGGCGTTATCATGCGGAGAAAATTCGCGAGACACGTTTTGCCTATTCAGACGACGAAGTGCGCCCCTATATGCGTCTTGAGAAAATGATTGAAGCTGCTTTTTCGGTTGCAAAGCGACTGTTTGGTTTGACCTTTGAAGAGCTAAAAGACGTATCGCTCTATCACCCAGATGCCCGCGTTTGGCAGGTGAAAAACGCCGATGGCAGCCACCAAGCACTGTTTATCGGCGATTATTTTGCCCGCCAGTCAAAACGATCCGGCGCGTGGATGAGCGCCATGCAGTACCAGTCTAAACTAACCGGCGACACGCCGATCATCACCAACACCATGAACTTTGCAAAGCCGCCAAAAGGCGAGGATGCCCTTCTGTCATTTGATGATGCGCGAACATTATTTCACGAATTTGGCCACGCGCTGCATGGTATGTTATCTGACGTCACATATCCGAGCGTATCGGGAACCAGCGTTGCACGCGATTTTGTTGAGCTTCCCTCGCAGCTCTATGAGCATTGGTTGACCGTGCCGCAAGTTTTAAACGAGTTTGCCATCGATGCAAAAACAGGCAAGCCGATGCCCAAAGAACTGTTGGATAAGGTTCTGGCCGCCAGCACCTTCAACATGGGCCATGACACGATAGAATATACGTCGTCGGCATTGGTGGACATGGCTTATCATGAAAGAGGTGACGCTCCGGAAGCGCCGATAGAGTTTGAAGCAGAGATCTTGGAAAAAATAGGCATGCCGGAGGCCATCGCCATGCGCCACCGTTCAACTCATTTCCAGCATATATTTAGCGGTGACGGCTATGCCGCCGGTTACTATTCCTACATCTGGTCCGAAGTGCTGGATGCCGATGCCTTCAGCGCCTTTGAAGAAAAAGCCGATCCATTTGATCCCGAAATGGCGGAGCGCTTGCGCAAATATATTTATGCATCGGGCGCGACCATGGAGCCTGAAGATGCTTATATTGCATTTCGTGGGAAGCTGCCAACACCGGATGCCATGCTGAAAGGACGCGGATTGATATGACGGCAAATGCAGCATATTGAACTTGGGAAATCAGGCATAAACGCAAGCCGCATCAGTCTAGGCTGTATGAGCTTTGGCGGTATTTTTGGGCCAACGACAGAAGCCGAAAGCCATGAAACGCTGGCGCGCGCGTTTGACCTCGGTATCACCCATTTAGATGTGGCAGATATTTATGGCATGGGCATATCTGAAACGGTGATCGGGAATTTCCTGGCACAAAATCCGCGCAAATGTTCCATCGCCACAAAAGCGGGCATCGTCACGCAGCCGCAGCGCCGGTTTGACAATTCCCGCGACTATTTAACAAACGCACTGGACGCTTCCTTAAAGCGCCTCAAAAAAGACCACGTCGATCTTTTCTACATTCATCGGCGCGATGAAACGGTGCCCATGGCCGACGTGATGGAAACGTTAACCCGCTTCATCGAAGCCGGGAAAATTAGCGCCATTGGGTTTTCAGAAATCGCCCCATGGGTATTAGAAGAAGCCTGTCGATATCACCCTGTTGCTGCATTGCAGAGCGAATACTCGCTATGGACACGCCAGCCGGAACTCGGTGCCATTCAGGCCTGCAAACGGCTCGGTGTGACTTTTGTGCCTTTTTCGCCCTTGGGCCGCGGCATATTCGGATCAAAACCAGTAGATGCGGCAAATTTTCGAGACATTGATTTCAGAAAAACCAGTCCACGGTTTGTCGAGCCTCATTTATCGGCCAACAACAAAATGGTCGATGGTCTTCGCGCCTATGCGGCCGATCATGGGTGGAAGCTTCCGGCGCTTGCGGTGGCATGGGTTCTGGCCCGCGTTCCCGAATGCATGGCCATTCCGGCGACCCGCACGCCAGCGCATCTGGATGAATTTATCGAGGCGCGCGACATTCAGCTGACACCACGACATTTGGAAGAGATTGAAGCGATATTACCCGCTGGGTTTGCCCATGGGCATCGTTATTCGCCGGCGCAGGCCATCGGATCGCAGCCTTATTGCTAAAAATACGCTCAGATTAACGATGCCGAGCACAAAATTTGCAACAAAGGGTTTTCGCAGCGCACAAACTGGGTTATGAGCGCGACAAATTAGGCTGAATTTACAAATCAGCTGCCCCTTGATCCGGAAAAATAAAATGAAAATGCGAAATATCGCGATTATCGCGCACGTTGACCATGGCAAAACGACACTGGTAGACGAACTTCTCAAACAATCTGGCGTTTATCGCGACAATGAGCGCGTGCAAGAGCGCGCGATGGACTCTGGCGATATCGAAAAAGAGCGCGGCATTACCATTCTTGCCAAAGCGACATCCATCGAATGGAAAGGCCACCGCATCAACATTGTTGATACGCCAGGCCACGCCGACTTTGGCGGCGAAGTTGAGCGCATCCTATCGATGGTTGACGGCGCAATCGTTCTGGTTGACGCGGCCGAAGGCCCAATGCCACAAACAAAATTCGTTGTCGGCAAAGCACTTAAAGTCGGTTTGAAGCCGATCGTTGCGATCAACAAAATTGACCGTCCCGATGCGCGCCATGATGAAGTGGTCAATGAAGTGTTCGACCTTTTCGCCGCTTTGGATGCAAACGACGAGCAGCTCGATTTTCCAAT
Organism: Ahrensia sp.; assembly: GCA_034519905.1. Lineage (GTDB taxonomy): Bacteria > Pseudomonadota > Alphaproteobacteria > Rhizobiales > Rhizobiaceae > Ahrensia. The sequence goes on along the minus strand of JAXHNY010000035.1, from coordinate 80,226 downwards.
TCTGTACGGTTCAGGCCGCGCGGGCTGGATGGCTGATGCACCCGAACAGCCAGCAAATGCGACGCTAGAGCCACTGCTTGATCTTGTTTTGCGCCATGTGCCTGAACCAAAAGTAGGTGAAGGTGCGTTTTCTATGATCGGGACGTTGCTTGAGGCCAATAACTTTCTTGGCCGCATGATCACCGGACGCATTCATTCCGGGTCTATAAAGCCCAACCAAGCGGTCAAAGTGCTCAGCCAAGACGGTAAATTAGTCGAGACAGGCCGCATCTCAAAGATTCTCGCCTTCCGTGGTTTGGAGCGTGTGGCACTTGATGAAGCCCATGCGGGCGACATCGTTGCCATTGCTGGCCTTTCAAAGGGAACGGTTGCCGACACCTATTGCGACCCATCGGTAACGGTTGCGATGCAGGCACAGCCCATTGACCCGCCAACGGTGACGATGAGTTTTCTTGTTAATGATTCGCCCTATGCCGGCACCGAAGGCGATAAAGTCACCAGCCGCGTCATTCGTGACCGTTTGCTGAAAGAAGCTGAAGGCAATGTGGCGCTAAAGATTGAGGAATCTGAAGACAAAGATTCGTTTTACGTTTCAGGCCGCGGCGAATTGCAACTGGCCGTTTTGATTGAAACAATGCGCCGCGAAGGCTTTGAATTTGCTGTTTCGCGTCCGCGCGTTGTCTATCATAAGAGCGAAAATGGTGAGCGCCTAGAACCCGTCGAAGAAGTCGTCATCGATGTGGATGACGAGCATTCCGGTGTGATCGTTCAAAAAATGAACGAGCGTAAAGGTGAAATGCTGGAGCTTAAACCATCGGGTGGTGGACGCGTGCGGATGGTGTTTCTTGCGCCAACGCGCGGTCTTATTGGCTATCAGTCAGAATTGATGACCGATACCAAAGGCACCGCGATCATGAACCGGTTGTTCCATGCCTATTTGCCTTACAAAGGCGATATCAGTGGCCGCACACAAGGCGTGTTGATTTCGAATGAGCAAGGCGAATCAGTAGCCTATGCCCTCTTCAATCTGGAAGATCGCGGCCCGATGATTATCGGAACAGGTGTCAAAGTGTATCAAGGCATGATTATCGGCATTCACATGCGCGAGAACGATCTTGAGGTTAACGTGCTTAAAGGCAAAAAACTCACCAATATGCGCGCATCGGGCAAGGATGAAGCCGTCAAACTGACCACGCCTCAAGCCATGTCGTTGGAGCGCGCTCTGTCGTGGATTCAAGATGATGAATTGGTGGAAGTAACACCAAAGACGATCCGGTTGCGGAAAACCTTTCTCGATCCCATCGACCGAAAGCGCATGGCAAAATCATAAATCAACGGACACTGCGCATTTGTGCTTATAAAAGCATATGTGCACATCTTAGAAAAAAAAGGCCTCGCATCTTGCGAGGCCTTTTTTTTTAACAGATTGTTTACCGGTTATGAGCGCAATCACTATAGATATACGCCCTGCAGAGCTTTGCGATGCAGCGGCCATTTCAGATACCCATGCGGTAGCATGGGAGAACAGCTATGCGGGTATTATCCCCCATAAAAATTTGCGCGAAATGATCCATAGGCGCGACCAAGCATGGTGGGAGCGTGCCATCAGGCGTGGCACTTCAGTGATGGTGCTCGATTTGGGCAAAGGCGTCATACCTGGATATGTAACCTTTGGCTTGAACCGTGCGCGCGCGCTGCCACAGGACGGCGAAATTTATGAACTTTACTTGCGGCCCGAATACCAAGGCATTGGGCTGGGTTCTCGGCTCTTTACTGCGGCGCGCACACGGCTAAAGACGTTAAAATGCGATGGCTTGGTGGTTTGGTCGCTGGAAGATAACGAAAATGCGCTGCGTTTTTATGAGGGCAAAGGTGGCCGCGATATCGCAGAAGGCCATGAGACCTTTGGGCACTCGACCTTACGCAAAATTGCATATGTTTGGGATTAAAGCGTTTCGCGTTAAATAGTTTTTAGCGGCCGCGTTTGCTTGTCAGGGCCCAAACGTGCGAACGGGGAAACCCGCTGCAACACCTTCATTGCCATGAAAAATCGGTTCTTCAATTCGGCAGCTAAAATCCACAGCCATCGTGTCGGCGACTTCGCGCGCAAGATCATTGGCATTTTCGTTCTCAAGTGCATCCACGTAGCCGACAACACACCCTTCACCAACACCGGGCTGCGCCACTTTTGAGACGACCAAAACTTGCCCCTTTTCGGAGCTATCATCGCCGCCTTCTGGGGTGATCAACCAGCGATGGATGGTGGCAAATGGAACCCTATCGCGCAGCCGCCATTCTATTGTTCCTGATATGGTGTTAAACCCGCTGAAACTCTCCCACGCGCCTTCACCAAACCAAGCACCGACATAACCATAGAAAACCGACTGGCGCAGATCTTCTTCGGCAAACAGCACGCCAAAACCAGCATAGCCCGGGCATGAGAACGCAGCGCCCAATTCATAACTTGCATATTCGATACATGATGCTTCAAGATCAAGCTGCGTGTAGACACTATCCACTTTTTCGCTTGAAGAAGCGTCTTGTGCGTGACCAAAACCTACGTTTAACGAAGCGATGAGAAAAGCAGTCCAACTAAGTTTTCCGCGCATGAAAATTCCTTTCGTAAACAGCATACCGTGTCTTTGATATTTTCAATAGGTAAATTGGTGCGGTCAACACTGTCTGTGATAAAAGCTTTAAGAGATAGCTGATTTTTCAAGGTAAACGCGAAACGCTATAAACTGCGACAAACTTGACCAAAGGCGTGTTGCACGCAGGCGGCTAAGCGGTTATCAGAGCGCAAAATGGAGAAAGATAATGAATATCGACGCAATTGAAATCGGCAAAAACCCGCCAGAAGACGTGAATGTTATTATTGAAGTGCCCGTTGGCGGCCATCCGATTAAGTATGAGATGGACAAAAAATCAGGCGCTTTGTTTGTCGACCGCTTTTTGTACACACCGATGACCTATCCCGGCAATTACGGTTTTGTGCCGCACACTCTGTCAGACGATGGCGATCCGATTGATGTCTTGGTCATGAACACAAGGCCGCTGATGCCTGGATCGGTGATCAATGTACGCCCGATTGGTGTTCTGCGGATGGAAGATAATTCAGGCGGAGATGAAAAAATTATCGCCGTTCCTTCAAGCCATCTCACCAAGCGCTATGAAAAAGTACTGACGCATACGGATTTGCCGGAAATCACACTGCAACAAGTTGAACATTTCTTCGCGCACTACAAGGATCTAGAGCCGGGCAAATGGGTCAAAATAGGCGCATGGGAAGACGCAACATCAGCGCGCCGTCTTATCGTTGAAGCGATTGAACGCGCCAAGAAATGATGAAACTTCGCAGCGCCGCATTGGGTTGGCGGCGCTGCAATTTATTTGTTAAATAATCGCCGGTGCTAGGACATTGCGCACGAAGCTCTCAACAAAATAAAGCGCAACAAAAAGAACAATCGGCGAAATATCAATGCCGCCCAAATTTGGAATAAAGCGCCTGATTGGAGCAAGCGCTGGTTCTGTCGCTTTGAAGAAAAAAGTGCCAAGGCCATTCACAAACTGGTTTGAGTTGTTGACGACATTAAACGCGTAGAGCCATGAGAAAATAATCGCGCCGATGACGATGAAGCGGTATATGTCAATTATATAAAGCAATGTTTGAATGATTGTCAGGCCCACGGGCGTTCTCCTCGTTCTGCAACATCCAGATAAACGTGGTTTCCTGAACTAGCAAGACTTGAGACATGCCTTTTGTTGCCAACCGCAAAAATGAAAAGCGATCTGTCGCAATCCTATGAGCCAAAACACCCCGCAAACCGATGAGCCATACCAAGCGCCAACGCCAACGCGTTTTGCCGCCTTTGCCTATCCGGCTTACGCAAAATATTGGGCTTCACGGTTCTTGGCAACAATTGGCACGCAGATCATTGCCGTGGCCGTTGCATGGCAAATTTATGATCTCACGCGAAATCCAATGGATCTTGGCATCATTGGCTTAGTGCAATTTTTGCCGCTCCTCTTACTGGTGTTAGTCACGGGCGCTGTGGCCGACCGCTACGGCAGGCGAACTGTCATGGCATGGGCGATCGCAGCAGAAATCCTATGCGGACTAGCGATTTTATATTTTTCTGCGCGCGGTCTGACATCGCCCTTGCCGATTTTTATTGCGCTCGCAGGCTTTGGCATTGCGCGGGCTTTTTTCGGCCCGGCCTCTCAATCTCTCGTGGTCAATCTTGTGCCAACGCATATTTTTCCCAATGCGGTGGCGTGGAACTCATCGGCTTGGCAACTGGCTTCGATTGGCGGTCCGGTTATCGGCGGGCTCCTTTATGGACTGGGTGCAAATGTCGCCTACGCTGTGGCCAATACATTATTTTGTCTTTCATTCGTTTTGATCATGTTGATCCCGAAGCCTGAAAAGCGAACCAATATTCAAAAGGCCAGTTTTTCAGCGCTTTTTGATGGACCTGCGATACATCCGAAAAGAGAAGGTCGTGCTTGGTGCGATCTCGCTTGATCTTTTTGCGGTGCTGCTCGGCGGGGCAGTGGCGCTTTTGCCAATTTATGCCCGTGACATTTTAGAACTCGGCCCATGGGGACTAGGCCTTTTGCGCGCTGCGCCGGGCATTGGCGCGGTCATGGTCGCGGTTTGGCTTGCCGCATCACCGGTGCGCGATCACGCGGGGCGCATCATGTTCATCGGCGTTGGCTTATTTGGCTTTTTCACAGTGGTTTTCGGTTTTTCAACCATCACATGGCTTTCGGTCCTTGCACTGGCACTTGTTGGCGCTGCCGATATGGTCAGCGTCTATATCCGCGAGACGCTTTTGCAATTGTGGACACCCGATGAAGTGCGCGGCCGCGTTAACGCGGTCAACATGGTATTTTTAGGCGCGTCAAACGAACTTGGCGAGTTTCGCGCTGGATTTATGGCTGCATGGATTGGCGTTGTGCCTGCGGTTGTGTTTGGCGGTATTGGCGCTATGGCCGTTGCCGGCATTTGGGCTTGGAAGTTTCCGCAGCTGCGCGAATGCGCGCCATCTTGAGCACCGCGATTAAGGGCGTTTGGCGTTTAACGCGAAACGCTTTGAAGCGTCTTATTCAGCGTCCAAACACAAGGTCAAGAAAATCATCAAGCCACTTTGAAACCGGTGCATCATAGGCATAGCGCCCAGCAATATGCAGATGCCCCTCTTGAGCGTTTGGTAAATCAAAACGGTGAGCACCCTTAACCGCCCATCGGTGCTGCATGGCCAAGGTCAACTCCGCATGAAATTGCACAGCCCATGCATTTTCGCCATAACGAAAAGCTTGGGTCGGAAACAGGTCAGACTGTGCCAAGTGCACAGCGCCGCTCGGCAGTGTGCACCCTTCGGTGTGAAACTGATAAATTTTTGACGGCCAACGCAGAAGGCTGTTGCCAACTTCTGTCGCCTCAAGATCATACCAGCCAATTTCCACTTGTGCATCCTTGCGGGCATAAACGCAGCCACCCAGATGGTTGACCAACATCTGCGCCCCCAGACAGATGCCCAGCAACGGCTTATTTTCTTTTAGCGGAATGCCGAGCCACTCTGTTTCACGATGCACATAGTCTTCTGTGTCATTGGCACTCATTGGCCCACCAAATACCACCGCGCCATCGTGGTATTCCAGCGTTCGCGGGAGACTATCGCCGAACCTTGGACGGCGAATATCCAGCGCGTGACCGCGCTGCATTAAGCGCTGCCCAACGCGGCCAGGCGTCGACGTTTCTTGATGCAGAATAATAAGGACAGGTTTTTTGCTCTGCATTGAGTAATTTATGATTTGAGCTGCGCTTCAACACGCTGGCGCATCGCAACCCGGTCTTGTGTGCTCACGCCCATCAACTCACATATGCGCCAAACGACATTATCTTCCAGCTCATGGCGCACGCCGTCCGCATAAACAAGTTCCCACAAAAGCTCGATGAAATGCACCCGTTGCGCTTGAGATAATTCGCGCACGAGTACGCTGGTGAATTTATACAGATCAACCGCTTCCGCGTCAGCCTTTTGAGCTGCCTCTAACAAGGCTGACAGTTCTTTTCCTGCCAAATTATTTTCGTGTTCAAGGAGCTCTTTATACCGTTCCTTTTCCACGTCACGTAAAATGCCATCGGCCTCAATGACATGGTGCATCAGTGCAGCAGCAGCCACGCGGCTATCGTTTGGCGAAAAACCGCTCGCCTCTGTATTTGGGCTCGGTGCAAGGGTCGCGAAAAATTTCAGTACTTTGTCAAACATCTGGGAAACGCTTTGTTTTAGAACAATCGAAATTTTTTTGTTGGCACGGGTTCTTGATCATTTCCAATGTCGATACCTGGATCATCTGGGATCGGTGATTTTAAGTCGGCAATGTCCCCATCATCACTTGCCTCCAGTTCAGCCCCTGCGACGACAGGCTCTTTCATATCCATAATTCCAGCGGTGGGTTCATGGTCCACCACATTATCAATAGTGCTCTCAGAGATCACTGCACCAGTGTTGGCCAGCGCGGGTGTCAATGTTTCAAGTGGCTCCAGCTGATTGTCAATCATCGCGCCGCCGAGCTTTTCAAGCGGCACTTTCCACTCAAAAGCATCTATCTTTCCTGTTACGGGCGAATAGGGCGCCCATTTTTCTGATACATAACCATCCGCCGTCCATGCCGCATCACGCGGTGCACGCACGGCGCGCGATAACCACTCGCGCATTTTGCCTTGGTCACCGGTTTCAGCTTCTTCGATATTGGCCATTAACATAAAGGCGCTTTCACGCGGGTCAGACGCGAGCACTTGCGCGATTTCCTTGCGGGCAGTGTCAAACTCGCCTGCCTCCATCGCCATTTGCGCAACAATCATACGCGTTTCATTATGATCAGGTTTAAGCGTCTGCAAACGCTGCGCCCGTTTAAGGCGCTCTATCGCGCTCTCACCAGACTTTGCGTTGACATAGGCCAGCGCCAGATCGGGATGCGGCTGCTGGCGCCATGTTGTTTCAAGTATTTTCACGCCCCGCCGTGTTTCGTTCAATTGAAACGCTGCCTCAGCCGCAGCAACAGCTGCAGGCACAAAATCAGGTGCTAATTTATGGGCTTCAAACGCTGCTGACTTTGAATTGGCAGGATCGGATTGGAGCTTATCCATCGCCATCGCTGTCAACAGCACTGCGCGCTTACGATTTCCCTCCGGCTTGCCAATAAGCTTGGTACTCTTTTGCTTATCGAGCAGGCGAATGGCCCCATCCCAATCGCCATTGGCTGTTTTGGAATCAAGTGCTGCACTGCTCGCCCAGCTCAAATGCGGGGCAAGTTCTGCCGCCTTTTCCGCATAGTGCTTTTGGGCATCGCGGTCGCCAAGTCGCTGCGCCTCGATATAGAGGCCGCGCAATCCAAGTATGCGCGTTTCGGGATCTTCAAGCATATCCTCGAACTTTTTTCGCGCCTCGACGTGATTGCCTTCAAGCATCGTCGCTTGCGCATCGAGGAGCTTGATAAGCGGCTCGGTTGTTACATCCAAAAGTCCGCTTGCTTGTTTTAACATTTTTCGCGCTGCCATGCCATCACCGGCACCCGCTGCAATCATGCCCGTCGACAAAGACTGATAGCCGCGGTCACGGCGCCGCGCGCGAAAAAAGCGCTGCATACGCTGCGGCGAGGTGAACACAATTTTCACCAACCACCAGATCAACATCACCGCGACGATAATCGCCGTAATTAGAATTGCCGCCGTCAGCAACGACGTTGAGATTTCTTGGCCAAGAATTTCAAGCGTCACCTTGCCCGGCTGATCTGCCAAAAACGAGAACCCCAGCCCAAAGGCGAAGACGATCAAAACGAAAAATAAAACGCGCAACATCAACTCATTCCTATCGTTTCAATTGGCTTGGGGTACAGTGGTTGTGGACGCCATGGCACTGGCCAGCGCCTTAGCAAGCAACCCATCAACCGTTTGGCGTGCACGCATCCTATCGGCAAAAGAAGTAGCGGCTTGTTTGTTTAAGTCGGGCAAAGTTTCAAACTCAGCCAGAGCAGCGGCGATGTCTCCGTTTTTAAGACGTGCCTCTAAACGCGCTGCAATCGCGCCCGGGCTATCCCCGTCAACTTGGCCCACAGGCCTGATTTTAACCAACGACCACGCGCTTGCTATCAGTTTGTCGGCAATGCTCGCATCCGGCGCAAGCACCTGTCCGGTCGCGACAATCTGATTGGCAATGGCAGGAAATTGGTCTGACAATTGACTGATGGTTGGAACACCGGAGGCAGCATAATTGCGCAATTCTTCGACGACAGATTTGTCTTGCGCAACGGTAGCATAGGCTTCAAGTTCGCTCATAAATGATCCACCGCGATCAATGGCAGATTTTAATCCTGCCGCAGCAATGGCAATAGCCACGCCTGCCGATCCACTTGTTTGCCCAACCTTTTCCGCATTCTGCGCAATGCGTGCATCAAATTCTGATAATCGTGACGTTATATTTTGCTGAAAATCATTAAGCTTCCCTCCAACCGCACGAAGCTCTTCTTCAATCGGCGCAAGGCTTGCGGCGATGTCTATGCCTGCAGCCGAACCCGCCGTGGGCAGCGCTGCGATTTGAGTCTCAATCGATGTTTCCAATGCAGCGAGGCGATTGGTCAACGTCTCCAGGCCAACATTTTCTCCAGCACCACCTGTTGAGAGGGTGCTTTCAATCTGGTCAATTTTTGAGGATAGGGTTTCAATGCTTGCACTAATTTTAGCGATGCTGTCGAGCGCGTCTTGTGTTTCTGGGGCAACTGCGGCGTTATCGGCGCTGCCTTGCGCAAGCTGCAAAATTTCGCTTTTAAGACCATCGATCTGACTTTGCATTGGCACAAGATCAATCGGCTGCTGTACGGTTTGACCGCCAAAATTTGGCAGCACGCCCGCCCATTGTAGCCCTGCACCACCGATAAGGGCGAGTAAACCACCAACGAGACCGCCCATTAATGATGCGCTATTTTTCCTCGGCGGTGCGATTGGCGGAGTCAACGGCCTATCGTCTGCTACAGGCTTTTTTGTATCATTCTCTCCGCTTTCACCGCCTTCAGCTTCAACTGCAAAGGCGCGATCACCGTCTTCGGTTATATCAGACGCGTAAGTGTCTGCATCCGTATCAATAGGTTCATCAACGGTCTGTGCTTCAAGATCAATCGTGATCGGCTTTCGCGATGGGCGGGAACGATTTTTCTGTGGCAAGCTGGCCATTTATATCTCCAGTCGAGGCGTCAGTATCTTTGCTTATGGTTTATCAATGATAGCACCAAAACAAAAGCATGTTCTCATGAATTAATGGCTGCCTAGGCTCCATAAAATCTTCGCACAACCGATATCATCTCATCATCACGCGGTGTGGGGCATACGATGCAAAGGCCAGATAAGGTGCTCGGAAGCGCGTTTTTCGCCTTTTGCGATATGCAGAAAATAGCATTTACGTCCGATAAATGTCCTGCATTAAGTGCATCATATTCAGCTGCAAATAGTTGCGCCGATAGGCTCGAATAAAAAAGAACTGAATCGACCTTTTGCTCGCGAAAAATACCCTGCAAATTATGGGTCAACTGACTGACTTTTACCGTCTCATAAGTCTCAATTGTCGTCAAATTATAGGCGCAATGATGAAGCTCCCGCTCGACATCGTCGGAACGCGTGACACCGCATAAATAGATCAGATTACAATGCGGAAGCAGTTTTGCTCGCACAAGTGCACAGAGATCTTGAGCGTTGCCATCGGCGGAATAAACCTTTGTGAACCCAAGCTCACGCGCAAACTGCGCTGTGGCATCGCCAACGGCAAAAACGGGCACCGTGGCAATAACTCTAAGCAAGTTTGGAGCCGCGTAGCGAAGGGCATTTGCACTCGTAACAACGATACCATCAATTTGTAACGCGCTTGATTCGAGCGCGCTGATAAATTCCGCATTGATGGACTTGGCGACCATTTCCGTAAACGGCACCTTCACGCAACTCAAACCGATGGCAGAAAGCGCGCTAATTGTTTTGCCTGCACCTGGTTCTGGCCGCGTCACCAATATTGTTCGGTGTCTCTCCAAGACCGATTATGACCAATTGTCAAAAAAGTTTGGCCCAGCCGCAAGGCGCACATGATCCGCTGCTTTTTGACCAAGGCCAATCACATCGCCAACTCTGCCCGTCATCGTGACATCATGAGATTGCGTGCCATCGGGCGTCAAAATCAGACCATAAAAAGAAACATCGTCACCATCAATTTTTGCGTGCGCTGCAATGGGCGTGCGGCATGAACCATCCAAACTGCCCAAAAATGCGCGCTCGCAGGTCAATGCTGAAAAGGTCGCCGCATGATTGAGCGGCTCAATCAGCTTTAAGATGCGCACATCATCGGCGCGCCCTTCTAAACAAATCGCTCCTTGGCCAGGTGCCGGCGGAAACACATGAAGATCAATGAGATCGGTGATTTCATGGCTCATACCAAGACGGCGCAAGCCAGCATTTGCAAGCAAAGTTGCATCCGCAACGCCTTCCTCCAATTTGCGCAGCCGCGTCTGTACATTGCCGCGAAAACCAACAACCTTTAGATCAGGTCGTGCCCGCCGAACCAATGCTTGCCGGCGCAGGGAAGACGTGCCGATCACGGCGCCTTGCGGCATGGCCATCAAATTGGCCGCACTTTTACTCAAAAACGCATCGCGCGGGTCTTCCCGCTCAAGAAATGCGATGAGTGCCAATCCGACCGGCAATTTCGTTGGCATATCTTTTGACGAGTGCACCGCCAGATCAATACGCCCATCTAAAAGCTGCGCTTCAATTTCTTCAGTAAAAAGGCCTTTGCCACCGATTTCGGAAAGTTCGCGATCTTGAATACGGTCGCCTTGCACAGAAATCACGTTGATCTCAACATCGCCCGCAGCCAAACCATGCGCTGCGATTAGACGGTCGCGCACTTCGTGTGCTTGAGCCAATGCCAAAGGACTTCCGCGTGTCCCAATTCCAATTTTTCTTAATGGCGAACTCAACTTTGCAACCCTCTTCTGACGTGTTAGTCCCTGCTGTGATTTAGCTTGAACAATCTGTCACGGCAACCCAACACTTTTGGCTGTAAACCTTCATGCATGTAATACTTGGTATAGAAACAAGCTGCGATGAAACTGCCGCTTCTATTGTCCGATGCAGAACGGATGGCAACGGTGGCGAGATTTTATCGAATGTCATTCACAGCCAAATCGATGATCACGCTGCTTTCGGCGGGGTTGTGCCAGAAATTGCCGCCCGTGCCCATGTGGAAAAGCTTGACCTCATCATCTTGCAAGCGATGCAGGAGGCCAAAACCAACTGGAGCGATATTGATGCGATCGCGGCGACGACGGGCCCTGGCCTGATCGGCGGTCTTATTGTTGGAACGATGACCGCAAAAGCAATCGCTTTTGCGAAGAATAAGCCATTTTTCCCAATCAACCATCTTGAAGGTCACGCGCTCACCGCGCGGCTAACCCACGGCATAACGTTTCCCTATCTTCTTTTGCTGGTTTCTGGTGGTCACACGCAAATCATCTTGGTCAAAAATTTGGGCGACTATCAACGCTGGGCAACGACAATAGATGATGCGCTGGGTGAGGCCTTTGACAAAACCGCGAAGCTTTTAAGTCTGCCATATCCAGGCGGGCCTGCCGTTGAAAAAATGGCACTAAACGGCGATGCAAAGCGCTTCCGACTACCAGTCCCTTTTAAGGGCGAAGAGCGGCCCGACTTTTCGTTTTCCGGCTTAAAAACAGCGCTGCGCCGTCAGGCAACCGCCATGGGTGTTTTGTCCAATCAAGATATATCTGACCTTTGCGCGAGCTTTCAAAATTCCGTAGTCGAAGCATCGCTAGAAGACCGAGTATTGCACAGTTTGTTACGATACCGAAATGAAATATCGACCCATGATGCAACGCTGGTTGTCGCGGGCGGTGTGGCAGCCAATAATGCGATCCGTACTATGCTGCTCGAGCTGTGTTCGGCTCATGGTTTTGCATTTTTAGCTCCGCCTCATAATTTATGCACCGATAATGCCGCGATGATCGCTTGGGCAGGGCTTGAGCATTTGCGTGCCGGTACTCACCCGAATTTTGAGGCTTCACCGCGCCCGCGTTGGCCACTCGATGAAGATTCGGTGCCGCTTATTGGTTATGGCAAGAAAGGTGCAAAAGCATAATATGAAAACGAGCACCAACACATCTATTTGCGTTTTGGGGGCAGGGGCTTGGGGAACCGCCCTGGCGCTCAATCTTGCAAAAAATGGTCATCAAGTCACCCTATGGGGCCGAAATGCGCAGGCGCTAGACCATATGCAGAGCACGCGGGAAAATAACCAATATTTACCCAGTGTGATTCTGCCAGAAAATCTGAATTTTGAACCCAATATTCATAGCGCATCAAAAAAGGCTTCTATCCTTCTCCTCGTCATTCCATCGCAGCATATGCGCGGTACAATCGAGACCATTAAACCAAGCATCACCCCTGAATATGACCCTCGTTTCCTGCGCCAAAGGCATTGAGCAGCAAACAGGTTCGACCATGAGCGCTGTCTTAGCCAAGGTCTGTCCTCAGAACAAAATAGCTTGCCTGTCTGGCCCCAGCTTTGCGGCCGATGTTGCACAAGGCCTTCCCACGGCGGTAACAATTGCCGCAAACACCATGCCAGTCGCGCTCGAACTATGTCATATACTCTCCAACAAGCAGCTTCGTTGCTATGCGAGCGACGATCTGTTGGGTGTGGACTACGGCGGCGCGCTTTAAAAACGTCTTGGCGATTGCCGCAGGCATTGTGTATGGCCGAAACCTTGGCGCTAGCGCAGTTGCAGCGGTTACCGCACGTGGCTTTGCCGAAATGCAGGACATTGCGCTGGCGCTCGGCGCAAAGCCCGAAACACTGACCGGGCTATCGGGTTTGGGTGATTTGATTTTGACCTGCGCATCGGAAAAATCCCGCAATTTTGCCTATGGCGTAGCGTTTGCACGCGGCCAAGAACTAAAAACACTTAAACTGGCTGAAGGCGTGACCACCGCCAAAATTGCGGCGCAAATTGCTTAAAAAATAATATCGACGCACCGCTTATCAGCGCTGTCAGTGCGGTTTTAGAGGGCCGCCAAGATATCGATCAAACAATCGGTTTATTGATGTCGCGGCCGGTGAGAAGCGAAACAAGAATTCTCAAATAAAACGCTCTCATGCACCAAGAGCTCTATGAGCGTTTTTCCAGATAGGCCAATATTGTGGGCAAAAACCCTTCAACCATCGTTTTTACCCCTTCTGGATTGGGATGCATCCCATCGCTCAGCAACTTTGTTGGTTCCGTGATGACGCCTTCAAGGAAAAACGGATAGAGCGGTATATTGTGCTTTTGAGCAAGCTCGGCATAGATCGGGTTAAACTGGTTCTCATAGTTTACGCCCATATTGGGCGGCGCCAAGATGCCAACCAAAACGACGTCGATCGAACGCGCCTTTAGGCCGATGATCATTTGATCCAAATTTTGCCGCGTTATATCCGGCGATATACCCCGCAGAGCATCGTTGGCACCCAGTTCTAAAATAACGAAATCGGTGGTATCGGGAACGGACCAATCAAGCCGCGCTAGGCCGCCAGAACTTGTGTCGCCGGATACGCCCGCATTTGTAATCGTGACATCATAGCCTTTGGCGATGAGTGCCTGCTGCAGCTGATCCGTAAACCCTTCCCCATTTGTGAGCTGATAGCCCACCATTAGGCTATCGCCAAAACCAACGCCTTGTATGGTTTTGGCCAGTGTTTGCGCATGTGCTGACGCTGATAAATTGCTGATTCCAAGAATTAACAATCCGTAAGTTGAAAAAAGGCGTAAAAAAGCTTTGAACATCGTCTCAATGATCCCATCTGTTGGTCAGCTGATACGCAAGCGCATCCCTGCGTTGCTTTTATATAGGAAATAACTCTGTGTCTGAAACCGTGATCAATCTAAAAAATGTCAATTTGAAGTTGGGCCAAGGCGCAAGCGCAGTTCATGTGCTCAAAAATGTTGAGCTTGAAATTATGAAAGGTGAGTCGATTGGCATCGTGGGGCCGTCGGGTTCAGGCAAAACAACGTTGCTGATGGTTCTGGCTGGTCTTGAGCGTGCCGACGATGGTTCTGTGGTTATTGCAGGTGCAGATTTGAGCAAGCTGAGCGAAGATGATGTGGCTCAATTTCGCGGGAAAAATATTGGCTTCGTATTTCAATCGTTTCACCTGATTGCCAATATGACAGCGCTTGAAAATGTTGCCGTGCCGCTTGAACTGGCAGGGGCGTCCGATGCATTTGAGCGTGCGCGTGCTGAGCTTGAAGCGGTGGGTCTTGGTCATCGCCTCACCCATTATCCGGGTCAATTGTCGGGTGGTGAACAACAGCGTGTTGCCGTTGCACGCGCGTTGGCACCAAACCCCAAAATACTCATCGCCGATGAACCAACGGGCAATTTGGACGAAGCGACAGGTTCACAAATATCAGACCTTATTTTCAAAAAACAAAAAGAACGCGGTATGACTTTCGTGCTGGTGACGCATGATCCGGCACTGGCAAAAACCTGCGACCGGATGGTGCGCGTCAATTCCGGCGTTGTCAGCGTCGATGGCGCACCAAAACGCAACAAGACGGCGGCGTAGTTTCCAATGATGACAAGTTTCAATCAAATAGCGTTGGCGTGGCGTTTTGCACTGCGTGAAATTCGTGGCGGCCTGACGGGCTTTTATGTCTTTTTAGCGTGTATAGCACTCGGCACGGCGGCCATCGGCGGTGTGAATGCGGTTGCCCAAGCGATCACGCAAGGCATCGAGTCCGAGGGCGCTGCGATCCTTGGCGGTGATATGCGTTTTGAGCTTGTACAACGGGATGCGACGCCAGATGAGCGCGCATTTCTCGATAATTTAGGTGTCGTAGCCGTGAGCGCCGATACCCGTTCTATGGCGCGGTTGACGGACCAATCGGATCAGACGCTGGTTGAGATTAAGGCCGTAGATGACCGTTATCCGCTTTATGGTACCTTTAAAACGGAGCCGGCCTTTAGCTTTGACGCGCTTGGGAGAACTGGCGGCGCCTTTGGTGTTTATGTTCAGCCAATATTTTTGGATCGGCTGAACATTGCCGTGGGCGATGATGTTTTGATTGGAAATGAGACCTATAATGTTCGCGGCGTTATCGAGCTAGAGCCTGACGCTTTGTCCTCAGGCGTTGGTTTTGCACCGCGCCTTATCATGAGCACAGACGGAATGCAGGCATCGGGGCTTATTCAACCAGGATCGCTGGTTGAGCGCTTGTATAAGGTTCGTCTGCCACAGGGCAGTTCCCTTGCCGATATTAAATCGGGGTTTGACGCAGCCAATCAGGCTTTCCCGGAGGCTGGGTGGTCGCAGCGCTCTAGGGCCAATGCAGCGCCAGCCCTATCGGCAAATATAGAACGGTTTGCACAGTTTTTGACTTTGGTCGGGTTGACCGCACTTGTCACCGGCGGGGTTGGCGTTGCCAATGCCGTGCGTGCATTTCTTGCGTCCAAGCGCACTGTGATAGCGACATTCAAATGTTTGGGTGCGCCGGGCGGACTTGTCAGCCTCATTTATCTTCTGCAAATTCTGATCGTCGGTTCAATTGGCATCGCCATTGGGTTGGTTTTAGCTGCTCTTGCGCCCATCGCGGCAAAGGCTGCGCTTGTTGGCGTCATCCCCCTACCAGAGGGCGGATATTTTTATCCAAATGCACTGGGCATTGCGATTATATTCTCAATTCTGACTATTCTTGTCTTTGCACTTTTGCCTCTTGGTCGTGCGCGCGATGTGGCGGCCTCAAGCCTGTTTCGGGATCATAATTTGGCCGGAAATAAACTACCTCGGCTTCTCTATGTGGTCGGTGCGGGCCTAGCAGCATTTTTGCTGGCAGGACTTGCGATTTATTTCTCGGTCGATCGGCGTTTGGCGGCTTTTTTCCTGCTCGGTGTAATCATTTCTTTTGTCGTACTTCGCCTTGTCTCTTCGGTGTTAATGGCTGGTGCGCGCCGCATAGGGACCATTAAAGGTACGCCGCTTCGGTTGGCCGTTGGCAACATTCACCGCGCAGGCGCGCTGACACCTTCCGTAGTTTTGGCGCTTGGGCTTGGCCTTACTTTGCTTGTCGCCTTGGCGCTTATTGACAGCAATTTGCGCAATCAAATTGCGGGTAATATTACGACACGTGCACCCAATTTCTTTTTTGTCGATATTCAGTCGAATGTCGCCGATGATTTTGCAGCAAATATTGAAGGCCAAGTTGGGACAAGTGGCAAATTGGTGCGCGTGCCAATGCTGCGCGGCCGCGTTGTCGGCCTTAATGGACAAGACATTTCTACCATCGATATTCCGCCCGAGGCGCGCTGGATAACGCGGGGCGACCGCGGCATAACCTATGCGAAAAATCTGCCTGAAAACTCCACTTTGTCGCAAGGCCAGTGGTGGGCAGCCGACTACACTGGCGAGCCGCTCGTTTCTTTTGCGGCGGAAGAGGGCGGTGAGCTGGGCTTAAAAATTGGTGATACGGTGACGGTAAATGTGCTTGGGCGCAATATCACCGCTAAAATCGCTAACTTCCGCCAAGTGGAATGGGAAAGTCTCGCCATCAATTTTGTGATGGTATTTTCGCCCAATACATTTGCCGGTGCGCCGCATTCGTGGCTGGCAACGCTCACCATACCTGACGCAACTTCCGCGCAAGAAAAGACGATTTTAACATCTGTAACAAAGTCATTTCCTGCCGTCACATCGGTGCGGGTTAAAGACGCAATCGACATCGTCAATGGTGTTGTTGCGCAACTGGCAACCGCAATTCGCGCTGCTGCTTCGGTTGCGCTCATTGCCTCTGTTTTAGTGCTGGCTGGAGCGTTGGCGGCGGGCAACAGTGCGCGTGTGCATGACGCGGTTGTGCTTAAAACCCTTGGTGCTACGCGCCGGACATTAATTGCCGCATTTGTCACCGAGTATGCAATTCTGGGTCTGGCGACGGCAATATTCGCGCTGATGGCAGGTGGCTTTGCGGCTTGGTTTATCGTGCGCCGAGTGATGACGCTGCCGTGGACGTTTGAACCCTCAATTGCCGCTTTCACAGTGTTGGCTGCATTGGTTTGTACTGTTGGTTTTGGCTTGTTGGGAACATGGCGTGTGCTCGGCCAAAAGGCAGCACCGGTTTTGCGAAATCTATAAGTGTTAACAAAAATCGTTTTTTGTTAAGGAAATCAGCTGATTTAAGACAAAAACGTAAAATTTTTTCGTCTTTTTGTTGGTTTCCTGATTCCTTTTGTCTTGTTTTAGACAAATATTGACCACATATTACGCAAAGGCATGCTGGAGTCTCGCCAGCGGCGCCTCGGCTTATGGAAGCGGTTTTCATGGTCGGACACCGGACGGGACACTTTGCAACTTTAGAGGTCAAAATGGCTGAATTGAAAAACACTTATAACTCTTCGATCGGTGGTATCCGCAGCGATGCGGCCATTGATGAGGGTCTTCGCTCGTATATGATACGGGTCTATAACTACATGTCGCTTGGTATCGCCTTTACAGCAATTATCACAATGGCGCTGGCTAACAGCCCAGCACTATTGTCTACTATTTCGAGCATGAGCCTTGTATTCTTTATCGCTCTTTTAGCAGTGAGCTGGTTTGGCCCACGTATGGTGCTTAACGCAAAAAGCCCAGCAATGGCACAAGCCTTTTATTGGGGTTATGCGGGCCTATGGGGCCTAGCAATCGCGCCGATGGTTGTACGTTATCTCAACGTTGCGCCAGGGCTTGTGGTCCAAGCCTTTGCAATAACGGCAGTTCTTTTTGGCTCCATGAGCCTTGTTGGTTACACAACGAAGAAGAACCTGTCTGGCATTGGACAATTTGCTGTGATGGCCATGATCGGTTTGATTGTGGTGGCATTGGCAAACGTTTTCTTCTTTGAAAGCACAATGCTCAGCGTCGGTATTTCTGCGATCTATGTTTTGCTCATTTCTGCAATCACCGCGTGGGAAACACAGGAAATCAAGCAGATGTATGTTGAATCCGATGGTCAGGCGATTCAGTCCCGCAAAGCTATCTTCGGCGCATTTTTGCTCTATGGTAGCTTCATCTCAATGTTCGTGAACATTTTGCAGCTTCTTGGTTTTATGAACCAGGAGTAAGTTTATAAAATAGTGTTTACAAAGGCGGCCTTAGGGTCGCCTTTTTTGTTTGCATTTCGCATTTTGAAACATGGGGAAACGATGCAGGACTTGAATATTCGAAATGTGGAACTGGCCGACATTCCTGCCATTACTGCCATTTACCGCGAGGCGGTTTTATACGGTACGGCTAGTTTTGAACTTGATCCTCCTGATGAAGCAGAAATGCGAGCGCGTATGCACGCGATTACCGACGGTGGTTTTCCTTATGTTGTTGCCATAGATGCGAAAGGCAACCTTGCCGGTTATGCCTATGCAAGCTCATTTCGAACCCGTCCGGCCTATCGGTGGACATGCGAAAATTCGGTTTATGTGGACCCCAAAATGCAAGGCGCGGGCACCGGCAAATTACTGATGAAAACAGTCATTGACCGATGTGCAGAGCTGGGTTTTCGCCAAATGGTCAGTGTCATCGGCGGTGCTGAGCATCTCGCCTCAATCAGGCTTCATGAAAGTTTGGGTTTTGTCCATGTCGGCCGCTTGCCCGCATCAGGGTTTAAGCACGGGCGGTGGCTTGATTCAGTGTTGATGCAGCTGGCTTTGGGTGATGGCGGCCAAACTGAGCCAGATCCCAATTCTTATCCCGGCACCATTTATAAAGCGCCAAACGCGCCCAAGTAGTTTAATCCGCGTGGACCAGCTTTATCTGCTTGTCGAAGATTTTTAGAACTTGCGACAAATCCTGTCCGCGTTTGATAATTTGGCCCGAGGCTGTGATAACTGCATATGCGCCTTGTTTTCGGCTAAGCTTTGGGTTTTTTTCAATGCGGTACAGCGGCATCTCTGACGCCCGCCTAAAGACCGAAAATACGGCGCGGTCGGGTAAGTGACTAATCCCATAATCGCGCCAATCGCCGCCCGATACCATAAAGGAATAAATCCGCAGAATTTGATCGAGCTCGCGGCGGTCAAATTTTACGTCTTCAGGTAAGGTTCTGCGTTTTATGTCAGCCAGCAAAACGATATTGCTGGTCTGAGTTTGGTTTTGATCGAACGTGGTTATGGCGATCTCCTGCGGTGAACAATCAAATTTTGCGGCAAATTTTGTGTAATGCAAGATTAAAACGTTTCGCGTTAAACCAAAATCACCAAACGCTGCGTGAAATCAAAAATTTAAAGCAGCGTTTGGTGATATTTGATATTTCAAGTTAAACGCGAAATGCTCTAACGCGAAGTTTTTCGTGTAAAATGAGCGAAAAAAGTCACTCACAGAACAGATCAATTTGCGTCAAAGTGTGATCGCTCGCCATTCTTTGGCCGTCTTTTGGCCGCGCGATGACCATGATTTAAAAACAAACTCATCGTGCTGATAGGTTCGTATTCTAGCCCGATCGGGCATGTCAGTGACAGCATCGTCTTTGTTCTAATGGACTGCGACATGCTAAAAGACCGGCTTGGTGTAGAGTTGGAACCTTATAGCCCCCAGCCCCCGATGCTATATCGAGCCGGTCACATTTTGAAAAAGATATTCCTGGTTTGGCTAATGAGTTGCCCGCTATGGGTTTGCTCAGGGAAGAATGGCTGCGCCTAAAATTGCACCGGGCAATCCGTTCGCGGAAACAGCCTGAAGCAAGACAGCGCCGCCATTTGCGTTTTTAGTCGCAAGTTCAGCATAAGGGATCTCAATCTCCATTTTTTTCCCGCTCCACATGCCGATGCTATGGGTAGCAGTCACTGCGTTACGGTAGCTGATATTTTTGCCTGTGTTTTCACCACGCTTAATCTCGACATCGATTTGTTTATTATAATAGACCATGACGAGTTTTACATCTTGCCCTGTAAAGCCCGTGTCTTCGCTGACCGTAACGTGAATGCGGTCGCCTTTTTTCATCATCTGAACAGGCACAGTAAGGCCGGTATTTTGATTTGAATGATAGGCTAACTTTGTTGCAATCTCGCCTGCGCGCGAGCCGACGAGATGCTCGCGGCCATTGATCACCGCTTGCGGGGTATAGACCGACTGCGCGCGAAACGATTGCGCATAGGACCGTTGACGCACCTCATGTTCCGGCGTTGCGAGCGTATCTTTCCAACCCAAATAATCCCAATAGGGCACGTGGAAGGCAAGGCCGAGAATATCACCGCGGTCGATGAGTGTTTCCAAAGCAGCATCCGCCGGCGGGCAAGATGAACAGCCCTGGCTGGTGTAAAGCTCTACGACGCCGATCAAAGGCTTTGAAGCTTCCTGCGCAAAAATAGAACCAGACGGCAATGCCGCCAGCGTGAAAGCAAAGACAAATGGTGCGAAATGATTTGAAAATCTGCTCATGAGTTACCCTAACATCTGTGTTTAGGCAAACAGAGTATCGCACGCATTCATCACTGCCCAGTCACATTGAGGTGAGAATGGCGGTGAGAGAAAAAAGGTGGAGAGCTTGGCAATGCAGCGCGCGTAGCCATTCCATAGGGCCTCTATGCTCCGATCTAGTAATCAGAGCATAGAAGATAACATGTCGCGTTAAGCTGCCAAATCGCGCAGCACGGTTTGCAGAATACCACCGTTTTTCAGATAATCGATCTCGTCGGCCGTATCAACGCGGCACACCAATGGTAAATCGAAGGTTGAACCGTCGGCGCGTGTGATTTTCGCGATCACTTTTTGGCGTGGCTTTACATGGGCCAAGCCTTCAATGGAGACCATTTCGTCTCCCGCAAGCTTAAGCGTTTTCCATGACGTGCCTTCTTCAAAGACGAACGGAACAACACCCATGCCCACCAAGTTTGATCGATGGATACGCTCATAGCTTTCCGCGATTACTGCTTTGACGCCGAGCAAATTCGTACCTTTTGCCGCCCAGTCACGCGATGAGCCATTGCCATATTCGCCGCCAGCAAAAATAACCAGCGGAACACCTTCCTCGCGGTATTTCATGGCCGCATCATAAATCGGCATTTCCTCTTTAGTTGGATAGTGGATTGTAAATCCACCTTCTTTGCCGTTTTCGCCAAGCATATGATTACGGATGCGGATGTTAGCAAAGGTGCCACGCATCATCACCTCATGGTTGCCGCGCCGCGTGCCATATTGGTTAAAGTCCATCACGCCGACGCCATTGTTCATCAGGTATGACCCTGCTGGCGATGCCGCCTTGATAGAACCGGCAGGTGAAATATGGTCGGTGGTAATTTTATCGCCAAACAGTCCCATAATCCGCGCGCCCTTGATGTCGCCGATGGTGCCTTTTGATGCGCTCATGCCGACAAAATAAGGCGGGTTCTGCACATAGGTTGAACCGTCTTCCCACGCATAGGTTTCGCCTTCGGGCACTTCAACACCCTGCCAGTTTTCGTCGCCTTTAAATACGTCCGCATATTTTTTCGCAAAGATTTCGCGCGTTACGTATTTCTGGATGAAATCTTGGATTTCTTTATTGGTTGGCCAGATGTCTTTTAAAAATACATCATTGCCATTTCTGTCTTGGCCGATCGGTTCTGCGGTCAAATCGATATTGACGGTACCCGCCAGCGCATAGGCAACCACCAAGGGCGGCGATGCCAGATAGTTTGCCTGCACGTCCGGCGAAATACGGCCTTCAAAATTGCGGTTACCAGAAAGAACACCCGCAGCAATGAGGCCTTTTTCGTTGATGGTTTTTGATATTTCTGAATCCAAGGGCCCTGAGTTGCCGATGCATGTGGTGCAGCCAAAGCCAACCAAGTTGAAGCCCACTTGGTCGAGTTCTTTTTGCAAGCCAGAATTTTCGAGGTATTCAGCAACAACTTGCGAGCCCGGTGCAAGCGATGTCTTAACCCACGGCTTTTGTTTGATGCCGAGCCGGTTCGCATTGCGCGCCAGCAATCCTGCACCAATAAGCACCGACGGGTTTGATGTGTTGGTGCATGAGGTAATCGCTGCGATTGCCACATCACCATTGCCAAGATCAAAGTCTTTTCCAGCAACGGCGTAGCGTTTGTCGAGCAGGCCTGCGTCCTTTTTATATTCTGCAACAAATGCGTCGCGGTAACCTGATCCAACGGTTTCTAAGGCAATGCGGCCTTCAGGTCGCTTTGGCCCTGCCATCGATGGCACGACAGTCCCCAAATCAAGCTCTAGCGTGTCCGTGAAAACCGGATCAGCCGAACCGGTCTTGCGGAACATGCCTTGTTCTTTGGAATAGGCTTCCACGAGTGCGATGCGGTCCTCATCGCGCCCCGTGATATTGAGATAGTTGAGCGTCTCGTCGTCGATGGGGAAGAAGCCGCATGTCGCGCCATATTCCGGGCCCATATTGCCGATGGTGGCTGCATCGGCCAACGTCAAATGGTCTAGGCCCGGTCCAAAAAACTCAACAAACTTGCCAACAACGCCTTTTTTGCGCAGCATTTGAACAACCGTCAGCACCAAGTCGGTGGCGGTGATGCCTTCACGCATGCGGCCTGTCAGCTTGAAACCGATCACCTCCGGCAAGAGCATCGAAATCGGTTGGCCTAGCATGGCGGCTTCGGCTTCAATACCGCCAACCCCCCAGCCTAAGACGCCAAGCCCGTTGATCATCGTTGTGTGCGAATCAGTGCCCACGCAAGTATCAGGATATGCGATCAGATCGCCGTTTTGTTCTTTGGTCCAAACGCATTGGCCAAGATATTCAAGGTTGACCTGATGGCAAATGCCAGTACCTGGCGGCACCACGCGGAAATTATCAAACGCGTTTTGGCCCCATTTTAAAAAGCGATAGCGTTCACCGTTGCGGCTGTACTCAAGTTCCACGTTTTTTGCAAAAGCACTTGGATTACCAAATTCATCAACAATCACCGAGTGGTCGATCACCAGATCAACGGGCACCAGCGGGTTGATTTTTTGAGGATCGCCGCCAAGGTTCACCATGGCATCGCGCATGGCGGCCAAATCAACCACGGCTGGAACGCCGGTAAAGTCTTGCATCAAAACGCGCGCTGGGCGGTAAGCAATTTCATAGCCCGCCGTGCCTTTATCGTTTAGCCAGTTTGCGACGGCTTCGATATCTGCCTTTTTGACAGACCGATCATCTTCGTTGCGCAAAAGGTTTTCGAGCAAGACTTTCATGGAAAACGGTAGTTTTGAAATGCCTTCAAGGCCGTTAGCCTCGGCTTCTTTCAGGCTGTAATACACGTATTCCTTGCCTGCAACGTTCATGGTTTTGCGGCATTTGAAGCTGTCGATTTTGGACAAGGCATTGTTCCTTTTGGCTGCCTACGCATGATATTTTGCGTGGTAAAGTGTCTATGCTGCAGTGCATAATCGTATTTTGGTTGGATTTAAAGAGAGACAAAGGTCAAAAGCGCATTGGCATTTCAACTTTTACGAATTTTATGGCAAAGCATGACCGAACGGGGTTTTTGATGAAGCTTATCGCCGAAAATTTGAGTGCCGACCGCGGCGAAGTGCGCATTTTTGAAAAAGTGTCGTTTGAACTTTCCGCCGGCGAGGGCATGGTTGTTACGGGTCCAAATGGTGCCGGAAAATCGACGCTTTTGCGTGTTTTGGCCGGGTTTTTGCGTAGCTCTCAAGGTCGCGTTCAACTGGATGGGGGCGAACTCGCGCCGCAAAGCCATTTTTTAGGCCCTAATAATGGAATGAAACCTAACCTGTCAGTTGCTGAAAATCTTGATTTTTGGAGGCGATATTACGTAGGCACCAGCAACATTTATGATGCGCTTGAAAAAGTGCAGCTCGCCCATGTGCGCGATATGCCGTTCAACGATCTTTCAACCGGTCAAAAACGCCGCGTTGCGATTGCGCGTGTTTTTGTGGCGCACCGTCCCGTTTGGCTGATGGATGAACCAACATCGGGTTTGGATAGCGACGCAGAAGCCATGTTTGCCGCGCTTGTGGCCGACCATATGAACGGCGGCGGAATTGTTATCGCCGCAACCCATTTGCCCATTGTGGTTAAAGGCATGAAACGATTGCGTTTTGAAGGTGGTGCATCATGATGGCACTGATTTTACGCGATATTAAACTTGGCTTACGCGCCGGCGGCGGAGCATTGGTGGGAATTTTGTTCTATCTTGCGATTGTCGCGGTGACACCCTTTGCGATGGGGCCGGATTTAAATTTGCTCGCACGCATTGGCCCCGCGATCCTGTGGACAGGCGCGCTGCTTGCATCGCTTTTAGGGTTGGAGCGTTTATTTCAGATTGACCGCGAAGACGGTTCCCTGGATCTGATGGTGCTCAATAATAATGAAGTGCCACTCGGTCTGGCAGTATTTTCAAAATGCGTTGCCCACTGGATAACGACTGGCTTGCCGCTGGTGATTGTTACGCCCCTTCTTGGCCTGCTGCTTAATATGGATGGCCTTGCCATCGGCGCGACCATGCTCACGCTGCTCATTGGCACGCCTGCCATCACATTTATCGGGGCTGTGGGCGCAGCGGTTGCTGTTACGCTGCCGCGGGGCGGCCTGCTCGTCTCTGTGGTAATCCTGCCCTTTGCGATCCCCGTTTTGATATTTGGCGTGATGGCAACTTTTGGTGCGACGGTATCCGGCGCTCCATTTCAGGCACCTCTTTTATTGCTAACCGCGCTGATGTTATTTTTCGCTGTGCTCGGGCCTTTGGCGGCGGGGTATGCGCTTAAGAGTGCAAATGATTAGAGCCTTTATCCTGTAAAGCTCGATAAATTGCCGCAATTGCATCTATTATAAAGGCGGTTTAAGTTTAGCGTTAGGTTGCCACCCAAGTTTGGGCAAGTTGAGAGAGTTAATGAGCGACACGATCATCAAAGATACAAGCCAAAAGAAACAAGGCGCTTTGACCGCTTTGGCTAATCCGACGCGCTTCATGGGCCTGTCAGGGAAGCTGCTGCCTTGGTTCATCGCCCTTGCTATCATTGTTACGGCGGTAGGTCTTTTTTATGGATGGCGCGCGCCAGAAGACTATCAGCAGGGCATCACGGTCCGCATCATGTATATCCATGTGCCAGCCGCTTGGTTTGCAATGTTTTCCTACACAGTAATGGCGATCTCTGCACTGGGCGTGTTGATTTGGCGTCATCCCCTCGCCGATGTGTCCATTCGTGCCGCAGCGCCTATTGGTGCCGCATTCACCCTGCTGTGTCTTGTCACGGGATCGCTTTGGGGTCGGCCCATGTGGGGAACCTATTGGGTGTGGGATGCGCGGCTAACATCGGTATTTGTGTTGCTGATTATGTATCTCGGGATCATGGCGCTGCAACGGGCGATGGAAGATCCGGCAAAGGCTGCTCGTCCAGTCGCGCTGTTGGTTTTGGTTGGGTTTATCAACATCCCGATCATCAAGTTTTCGGTTGATTTTTGGAACACACTTCATCAACCGGCTTCGGTCATTCGTCTTGATGGTCCTACCATTCACCCCTCGATGTTATGGCCGCTTTTGATTGTCGCTGTTGGTTTCACTTTTTTGTTTT
The DNA here is from genome assembly GCA_034519905.1 of Ahrensia sp. Classification (GTDB taxonomy): domain Bacteria; phylum Pseudomonadota; class Alphaproteobacteria; order Rhizobiales; family Rhizobiaceae; genus Ahrensia. Next base: position 54,631 of record JAXHNY010000035.1, on the reverse strand, counting down.
TGGCGATGCATTTGGCTGGCATGCGCAATGAAGTGCGCCGCCGGCGTGCGGCGTCCATGCGCATTGCGGGTGCTCGCGGAAAAACCGCTTCGGCGGCCACCGCCGTGCTGGAAGGCTAGTCATGAGCGAGCATGAGATATTTGTCTATTCGAGCTATGCTCTGGGCGCATTGATTTTGGCGGTGCTCGTCATTTGGCTTTGGGTTGACCGCAACGCCACAGTTAAAGAGCTCGCCCGTCTAGAGGATATGGGTATTCGTCGCCGCTCTGACCGCTCCGACAGTTCCGATCATTCTGATGCCACAGCAAAAGCCGATGGTATTGTCCAATGAGTGATCAGGTGCAAAAACCTAAGCGATCTTTGATCGTCTTCATCGCCCCATTGGCGTTTTTTGCGCTTGTCGGCGTATTTATCGTAATGTTGACGCAAGAAGGGCGCGATACATCAGCGCTTCCGTCTGCGCTTATTGGTAGTCCAGCGCCAGCGATTGCTTTACCGCCAATCCCGGGTTTGATCGGCGCCAATGGTGCGCCTGTGCCTGGGTTTGATCCTGCGATGTTTGAAGGCAAAATCACATTGGTCAATGTTTGGGCCTCGTGGTGCGTGCCGTGCCGCCAAGAGCACCCGATTTTAACCGAGCTGGCGAGCGATCCGCAGGTTCAACTGATAGGCCTCAATTATAAAGACAAAACCGAAAACTCTACGGCATTTTTGGCGGCCCTAGGAAACCCTTACGATGCCATTGGCATTGATAATTCAGGGCGTGCGGCAATTGAATGGGGTGTTTATGGTGTGCCCGAAACTTTTATTGTTGGGCCCGATGGCAAAATTGAGTTCAAGCTTGCTGGGCCATTAACGCCGGAAATTGTAGCCCGAGATTTTATACCGGTGATTGAACGCTTGGCATCAGGGCTAACAAATTGAGCGGCGCTTTAAGCGCAATAAATGCCGTGCAAAGTTTGTAATACGGCGCGGACGTCGCCTCCTTTTAGCGAATAAAATATTGTTTGTGCATCGCGCCGTGTTTGCACAAGCTCCGCATCGCGCAACTTTTTGAGATGATGTGACACGGCCGGTTGTGATTGCCCACACTTGGCCGCAAGGGCCAAAACGCTCATTTCACCCTCCAACATCAGACATAGGATGCGCAGGCGCGCCGGATTTGCCAGCATTTCCATGAGCGCTGCCGCTTCAAACATTTTTGGCTCTAAGGCTTTTACGTCCATGGGTAAGATTTCCCTTGCAACTTCGATTTGCATATATATTGTTGCTTATATAAATAATAAACTTTTTAATTAAAAAAGGAATACACCATGTTCAAAACAGCAAATATCGGATCAATTGATCGTCTCGTGCGTATTATTGTAGGCCTAGCGCTTATTGTAGCGCCTTATTTCACGCAAATGGCATTGTGGGATAATACGGTAGCCCGTTACGGCTTGCCCATTATCGGTGCTGTACTTGTTCTCACAGCCCTTTTTCGCTTTTGCCCTCTTTACCGCCTTATTGGCGCATCAACGTGTAAAATATAATCATGTTTATCACTGAATTTACACCTTGGATGTCGCTCGGTGGCGGCGTCCTAATTGGTTTAGCTGCGGTCTTGTTGATGGCGATGAATGGCCGCATTGCAGGCATGACTGGTATCTTGTCGGGTATCTTGCCACCGGTATCAGCTGACTGGGGATGGCGTGCTGCGTTTTTGATCGGCGCTATCTTGGCACCGGCGCTGTTTGTTGCAGCTGGCGGTACGGTTGAATTTGCCGTCCCACCATCGACACTTGCGTTGATAGTCGGCGGATTGATCGTTGGTGTTGGCGTTTATTTTGGCTCTGGCTGCACCAGCGGGCACGGCGTTTGCGGGATGGCACGGCTATCGCCGCGCTCTATTGCGGCGACGCTTGTATTTATGGTTGCAGCGTTTGTTACCGTTTTCGTAACGCGTCACATGATGGGCATTTAATCATGAATAAAATTCTTTCTTCGCTCTTTATTGGCCTCGTTTTTGGGCTTGGGATATCCATTTCGGGCATGGCTAATCCGGCAAAAGTGCTCAACTTTTTTGATGTCTTCGGCACATGGGATCCAAGCCTCGCCTTTGTTATGGGCGGCGCATTGATCACCACCGCAATCGGCTACCGCATTGTGTTTGGTCGTCAGTCCAAGCCTATTTTTGAAAATGCGTTTCAGGTGCCAAACAATAAAACCATCGATGCACGTTTATTACTTGGTTCAGCGGGCTTTGGCGTGGGCTGGGGTATTGCCGGGTTTTGTCCCGGTGGTGCCATTCCTGCGCTTGGCCTTGGTCACAGCGAAACGCTGGTCTTTATGGGCTCAATGATTGTTGGTATTTTGATCGCGCGTTTCTTAGGCACGCGGCGCGCGAGGCTGGTCGCAGCTTAAGCTCATTCTGTTTTTAAAGCCAATACGATGTCCATGACATTCGTTCCTGTCGGCCCCGTGGTGAGCAAAGCATTGCGTGTGGCTAAAAATGTGCCTGCATCTGCTGATCTAAGAAAATTGCTCACATCCGCCTCTGGCGCTACGGTTTGACCATCGATGATCGCGCCGGCATCTTTTGTCGGCCCGTCGCTGCCGTCAGTACCAGCCACTAAAATTGTGATGCTGTTTTGGCCCTTGATTTTATCCGCCAGTAAAAGTGCCAGATGCTGGTTGCGCCCGCCGCGTCCAGGGTTTGTCGGCAGCTTAACGGTTGGCTCACCGCCAAAAATATAAAGGCCCGCTGGGCCATGATTGACGATTTTTCGGATATGGTCGGCAACCAGCGCCGTATCGCCGTAAAGTGTTTCTTCATTGCATATAACAGGCATAGATCCGGCATTTTGAGCAATCGCCTGACGTGCAACATGGTTTGATGCGGCTATGATTATCTCAACGTTTTTGCCGCTGCCGTGGTAGGCTCCAATGCCAGAGGCAATGACATCAATGCTATCGCCCTCGACATCGGAAATAGCAATTACATGCGCCTGTGCGCCACTAAATGCCGCGAGCAATCCGCCAGCTTTGATGCGCGAAATTTTTTTGCGCTCAGTGTTAATCGCCCCAATTGTAAGCCCATCTGCCATGAAGCCTTTATTTAAGGCCACCAATTGATCAAGTGAAATACCTGGCTGCAACGCTTCAACCAGTGAAGAACCACCGCCGGAAACGAGTAACAACAGTCTTGCATCCTGTGGCTGGGAGCTGACCAGATCCAATAGGCGTGCCCCTGCGATGAGTGAATTGCTGTCCGGTATTGGGTGCGCGCTCTCAAAAATTTCGCAGGATGAAAGCGCTGCTAACTCATCGCTGACATGTCCGTATTTCGTGACAACGATTGTTTCGATGGATTTCTGGAAATGCGCGCGCGCCCCAAGCGCCATGTCGCCAGCGGCTTTGCCGACTGCGATTATGATATTAGGCGTGGGCTTATTATATGAAACAAGCGCATTTTTAACCGCATTAAAGCCACGTACCGCATCAACGCCGGACTGAAATAAATCGTATAATTGTTGTTTAGGCCCGGTCATTTTTCAGTTTCAGCTTTGGGCTCAGGGTTGAGCGCATAACGCTGAAGGAGCGGAATTTGAAACATCATGAACGCGATGCTTAACGGCATATTGCCCCAGACTTTGAAGGCTACCCAAAAATCTGTCGAGGTATTGCGCCAGATGATTTCATTTAAGATTGCCATGAAAACGAAAAACCATGCCCAGCGGATAGTGAGCTTATGCCAGCCAATATCATTGATTTCAAAGGCTGCACTGAAGACGAGTTTAAGCAATGATCTGCCGAAAAACAGGCCGCCAAATAACAATGCTGCAAACAAACCGTTTACAATGGTCGGCTTCATTTTGATGAAAGTTTCATCCTGCAAATAAAGTGTCAATGCGCCAAAGACCATCACAACCACGCCCGATACCAAAGGCATGGCGGGAATGGTGCGGGTGAGCACCCAAGAAACGGCCAGTGAAATAATAGTTGCGACCATAAAGGCCGCGGTCGCAATAAATAGGGGTCCGCCTAGATCTTGAAAGATAGGATAGGCATTGGCCAGACGCTCGCCAAACCGGTTGGCCAAAAAGAACACAACGAGGGGCCCTAGTTCCAATGCAAACTTAAACGCCGGACTGATTGACTTTGTCTCAGACAGTTCTTTCACGGTTTACACTTCCTCTTCTAGGTTGGCATTGCCAACAATTGCCTTTGCAAAATCATCCGCCCTAAATGGTTCCAAATCTTCTATCTGCTCACCGACACCGATGAAATAGACCGGCAGTTTGAATTTTGCAGCGATGGCCACCAAAATACCGCCACGCGCGGTGCCATCAAGCTTTGTCATGACAAGCCCATTGACGCCTGCGATATTGCGAAAAATTTCCACTTGGTTCAGCGCATTTTGGCCCGTAGTGGCATCCAAAGTTTGAAGCACCGTGTGCGGCGCATCAGGGTCAAGTTTCTGCAGGACGCGGACAATTTTAGCCAGCTCGTCCATAAGTTCGGTTTTGTTTTGCAAGCGGCCTGCCGTGTCGATGATCACCACGTCTGAACCATTATCGCGCGCTGTCTCAAACGCGCTATAGGCAAGGCCCGCCGCATCGGCGCCGAGCTTTGTGCCAACAAATTCTGAGCCTGTTCGATCAGCCCATATTTTTAACTGCTCTATCGCTGCAGCGCGAAATGTATCGCCTGCACCCAGTGTTACTTTCAAGTTTGCCGCGCGAAGCTTTGATGCCAGCTTGCCAATCGTTGTTGTCTTGCCGGTGCCGTTTACGCCGACAACCAAAATGACATGGGGCTTAAACGATAGGTCCAATTCTAGAGGTAGCGCGACAGGCGTAAGCACTTTTGTAATTTCCTGCCCCATAACAGCCCGCACTTCCTCGGTGGAAATATCTTTGCCAAAGCGCCCCGAAGAAAGGGTGTCGGTGATGCGCATAGCGGTTTCCATGCCAAGATCGGCTTGAATAAGCACATCTTCCAACTCTTGCAGGGTATCATCATCAAGTTTGCGCTTGGTGAAAATACCGGTAATGCTCTCGGTCAGCTGTTTAGAAGAACGTGACAACCCCGACGTTAATCGGCTGAACCACCCTTTTTTTGCTGGCTCAGCGGTCTCAACTGTTTTTGCCGCAGTATTTTTATCGCCCTCTGGGTCGTCTGAAATACGAATCGAGCCGCGCATCTCATCGCGGTTAGTGGTTCTGACGATAGGTGTTGTTTTTTCCGGCTTCGGTGCCGGTGCCGGTGCCGGTGATGGTGACGGTTCGGGCGCTAGCTCAACGGTTGGAACGGCTCTTGTTTCAACAGGCGTTACTTCGGGTGCCTTTTTTGGGGCAATGGGTTCGCGTCGCGGTTCTGCCACCTTTTTTTGCGGTTTAATTTTAGGCTGGGGCGGTGCAACTTTTGGCTTTTGTTTAACAACAGCGGGCGGTGTTACTTTAGGCTCTTGAACAGGCTCGTTTAGAGGTACTGAAACTGTTTCTTCAACGGGAAATTCAAGAACCTCAACGGCTTCTGCTGCGAGGTCTTCAGTCGCAGCTTCAATCGGAGCTGCTTCGGCGGGGGGAAGTTTTTGTTCTTCAACCTCGGATTTGCCGAAGGAGAAAATCTTTTTGATAAATTTGCCGAAAGCCATGCTTCGTCCTGTGTATATATTTAGGCGGTGATGTGCCGCCCGATAAGCGCGTCAGCGTCAGTGTCCGTGTCTATTATCTGAACTGAACTGATAGTGCCAGCGCGGGCTTGCGTTTCTATCAACCGCACAGGGGTAAAGTCAGTTGTCCGCCCGAGGCCATTCGTTTCAAACAGCACGGTCTGCGTTGTGCCGTGAAATTTATTCAAGTGTTTTGCCCATGCCTCATCGCCCTTTTGCCGAAGCCTGGCCGCGCGGCTTTTAATGATCGTTCGATTAAGCTGAGGCATTTTGGCGGCTGGCGTTCCCTCGCGCGGCGAAAACGGAAATGTGTGCACACGCGCTATGTCGCAATCATCAATGATCGACAGGGCGTTTTCAAACATGGCTTCTGTTTCTGTAGGAAAACCGGCGATAATATCGGCGCCAAACGAAGCATCGGGGCGCAATTGGCGTACGTGATCACAGAACTCAATGGAATGGTCACGCAAGTGTCGCCGCTTCATGCGTTTTAAAATCATATCATCGCCGTGCTGAAGCGACAGATGAAAATGCGGCATCAGGCGCTGTTCGGTGGCAATTGCCTCATAGAGCGCCTCATCGGCTTCAATCGAATCAATTGAGGATAGGCGCAAACGCTTTAAGCTCGGCACTTGCGCTAAAATCTTTTTGACCAGATCACCCAGCGATGGCGCGCCGGGCAGGTCTGGCCCAAAGCTTGTGAGGTCAACGCCTGTAAGCACGATCTCGGCATAGCCATTGTCGACGAGGCGTTTGACTTGATCAACGATGCCGCCCATGGGTACAGAGCGCGACTGGCCTCGACCGTAGGGAATAATGCAGAAGGTGCAGCGGTGGTCACAGCCATTTTGCACTTGCACAAAGGCGCGGGTGCGCCCCTCGATACTGTCCACCATATGCGGTGCGTTTTGTGTGACCTCAAAAATATCATTGACGCGCACTTTTTCAAATTGATTGATGCCGAATTCCGGCAAGGCGCGATAGGAGGACGCTTTGAGTTTATCATCGTTGCCAATAACGAGATCGACTTCTGGCATCGCGCTAAAGTCCGACGGGTTTATCTGTGCCGCGCAACCGGTCACGATAATACGCGCATGGGGTTGTTCGCGCCGCGCACGGCGGATGGATTGCTTGGCTTGGCGCACGGCTTCTGCGGTGACGGCGCAGGTGTTGATGATCACGGCTCCGCCATCCAGCGCGTTAAGACCCGCAGCTTCCGCCTCACGTTTGATGACCTCGCCTTCAAAAGCGTTGAGGCGGCAACCAAAGGTTTTTACATCGATCGTCAAGCGGATGCGCCTTCAATCTCGCGCAGCCACTCACCGGTGGCAGGATCAAGTTTTCCCGCAAATTCCCACTCCGTTGGGCCGGTCATGATGACATGATCGTCGCCGCGCCAAAGAATGTGTAAATCACCGCCTGGAACTGTAACGGTTACGTTTCGATCTGTGTATTTCTTACGTACAGCGCATACCGCCGTTGCGCAGGCCGCTGAGCCGCAGGCTTTCGTTAAGCCGACACCGCGCTCCCATGTGCGTATGACAATATGATCGCGCGATTGGACTTGCGCGATGGAAATATTGGCGCGCTCTGGAAATATGGGATGATTTTCGAGCAGCGGCCCAAAGCGATCAAGATCGTAGTCCCAAACATCTTTGCGTACCCAAAACACTGCGTGGGGATTGCCCATCGATGCGACTGACGGCGTGTGCAGTACGGGTGCATCAATGGGCCCAATTTGAAGTTCGATGCCCGTCGTGTCGCCAAATTCTTCGGCAAGGGGTATCTGATCCCAGCGGAAACGCGGGCGACCCATGTCAACGGACACCATGCCATTTTCGCCTTCATCGGCGTTTAAAATGCCGGCCAATGTCTCGAATGTAAACGATGTGCGGCCTGATTCTGCGGCCAATGCCGTCACCACGCAGCGTGTGCCATTGCCGCAAGCCTCGGCCTGCGACCCATCGTTGTTGAGGATCATAATATAAGCGTCAGTGCCAAGCGTTTTTGGGTCATGGATCGCCATGATTTGGTCAAAAGCAGTATCAGGATTTTGATTGAGAGCGATGGCAGCGCTGGGCGTAATTTTATCGGCTCGCCCACGCATGTCGGCAACGATAATCTGGTTGCCAAGGCCATTCATTTTCGCAAAATTTATATCTCGTGGCATGTCTTGGGCGCTCGCCTCTTTTAATGACGTCTATATGGCTGAAAAGAATCGCAATTTAAAGGGTTTACTCAGCGTCGATCAATTTGTGAATGATTGTTGCAAAGAGTGATGCATCTGGATAATTGAGCTTATGACTTTTCCTCAACGCCTTATTGATGGCTATCAAACTTTTGCGCGAGGGCGGTTAGAAGCCCAACGCACCATCGCGCGCGAACTTGCCGACAAAGGTCAAAAGCCCGAAGTCATGGTGATTGCTTGCTGTGACAGCCGCGCCGCGCCGGAGACTATATTTAGTTCTGACCCCGGCGAGATGTTTGTTGTTCGCAATGTCGCCAATCTTATGCCGCCCTACAGACCGGACGGCGAATATCATTCGACATCAGCCGCACTTGAGTTTGCCGTGCAAAGCCTGAAGGTAAAGCACATCGTTGTCATGGGCCACGGGCGCTGCGGCGGTATTTCGGCGGCGCTGACGCCGGATATGGCACCGTTGTCCCCGGGCGATTTTATCGGCAAATGGATGAACTTGCTGGCACCTGCCGCCGAAGCGGTTGCGGCAAATAGCTGGATGACCGGCGCAGAACGGCAAACTGCACTTGAGCGCATTTCTATTCGAAATTCGATAGAAAACCTGAAAACATTTCCCTGCGTTTCGATTTTGCATGGCAAAGGTCGTTTAACATTGCATGGTGCTTGGTTTGATATTTCAACGGGCGAATTATGGACGATGGATGATGTGGGAGATTTTAAAAAGCAGGAAGTCGCTTCTTAAAAGATCTGAATTTAGTATATCGTGCGCTGATCATAGGACAATGACATGGACGCTATTCTTCAGCTAGCCAGTGCAAATTTACTCTCTCCTCCTGTGTTGTTCTTTATACTGGGCTTTGTTGGATCGATTGCCGGTTCTCAGCTTACTCTGCCAGAGGCAATGGCTAAAACCCTGTCGATCTATTTGATGCTGGCAATCGGCTTTAAGGGCGGGGTAGCCCTTAATGCTGAGGGATTAAGCGCAACCTTATTGTTAGCACTTGTTGTTGGTGCGATATTGTCGGCAATTATACCGATCGTCGCCTTCATTATCTTACAATTCGTTAGCAAGTTGCCGCGGGTCGATGCTGCGGCTGTGGCTGCCCATTATGGCTCGATTTCTATTGTGACTTTTGTTGCGGCAAGCCAAGCGCTGGAGGCTATCGGGTTAAAGCCTGACGGTTTTATGGTTGCGGTTGCAGCCGTCATGGAAACGCCAGCAATCATTGTGGCGTTGATGTTGGCGCGCGGTGTGCGGGCAAAAACAAGGCACAATGCGGGTGAAGAACAGGAGGGCCTGCTGAAAGAAGTGCTGCTTAATTCATCAATTGTTGTTTTGATGGGCGCTTTTATTATTGGCACGATAACGGGCCAAACCGGTATGCAGGCGGTGAGTGGCTTTATCGTCGTTCCATTTGCCGGTGTGCTTTGTCTGTTCTTGCTGGACATGGGCGCTGTGGCAGGCCGAGGCATGGGCCAAGGCGCCAATGTGCTCAACTGGCGTCTTGTTATGTTTGGGCTGTTGATGCCGTTTGTCGGCGCCATCATGGCTTTACCCATGGCGTGGATCGCGGGTCTTAACGCGGGCAGCGCCGCGATCCTGTTGACGTTGGCCGCAAGTGCTTCTTATATCGCAGTGCCAGCGGCGCTTCGAATTGCATTGCCCGAAGCGCGCCCATCGGTCTATTTGACGCTATCGCTCGGGGTTACATTTCCGATGAATTTGACTTTGGGCATCCCGACATATGCTGCGCTCGGGATATGGGTATCAGGAGGCTAAATTCATGAAAACATATCCCAAAAAACAACTAACGATTATTTGCGAGCTGCCGCTGGCGCGCCGCGTTACAAAAACACTCGATGATGCCGGTGTTACCGGTTACACCCAGTTTGAAGCTGCCTCGGGTAAGGGTAGCGAAGGTGCATGGAACCGCGATGGCCTAATCGGCACGAGCGGGCGAATGGTGATGATCGTCACGATATTGTCGCTCGAAAAAGCAGATACAATTTTGCCGAAAGTCTACGCGATGATTGAGCCGCAAATGGCGATCGCAACAATTGCTGATGTACAGGTCATGCGCGACGATATTTTTTAAAGCAAAACCTTTTAGTTCGAGGCGACAACACTTTTCAAAGCTGCTTCAATGGCACGTTGAAACTTTGGTGATGCTGGGTCGGTCAAACTGGAATACCAATCGATAAAATTGCCGTTGGCATCGATCAGATATTTATGAAAGTTCCAGCGTGGTGCACCGGCAGGCCCTGCCTGCTTGGCAAGCCATTGGTAAAATGGGTCGGCTTTGCTTCCCGCCACGCGCATTTTTGCGGCCATCGGAAATTGAACCGAATATTCGCCCGATACAAATTTGGCGATATCGTCTTCGCCTTTGGGTTCTTGACCGCCAAAATCATTGGACGGCACGCCGATGATGGTGAGCCCTAATGGTGCATATTTTTCGTGGAGCGCTTGAAGCGGGTTATATTGCCTGGTGAACGAGCATTGCGATGCGGTATTAACGATCAGCAAAACGCGGCCTTTAAAATTGGCCAAAGGCATCGGCGTTCCGTCGATGCCGCTAATGGTAAAGCTGTGTGCATTTAGCGTTGACACATTTTGCGCAAAAGCGGGCAGACTCGCCAACAGTCCGCCGATTAAGATGCTGCGTCTTCTGATCATCTTTATTCTCCCAATCCACCCTACTACGCTTCTGTTTGGCGATTGGTTCAATATGATATTTTTGTCATATTGTACGCGCGCGCTTAAAAGTGACTTGCCTTTACTTTCTGTTACGTCATCTTGAAGGCGAGGGAAATAAAAGGAGACGTAAAATGAATGATATGACACCCATTACAGCCCGTAAAACGGCCAAAGATTTTCCGCAGGAATTGTTAGACCTTTATGATTTTTATGCCCATGGCAAGATTACCAAGCGCGAGTTTTTGAATGGCGCTGGCAAATTTGCCATAGCTGGCGTTACCGCCGCGATGTTGCTCGATCAACTTGCACCAAACTATGCGCTGGCTCAGCAGGTGATGCCGGACGATGCGGCGATCACCACCGAGCGTATCACCTATCAATCGCCCAACGGCAATGGTGCTGTAAATGCCTATGTGGTGAAGCCTGCGGGTGCATCGGGCAAGTTACCAGCCATATTGGTGATCCATGAAAACCGTGGGTTGAACCCTTACATTGAGGACGTGACGCGGCGTCTTGGAAAAGCGGGCTTTATGGCGATGGCGCCCGATGGCCTGACATCCCTTGGTGGATATCCTGGTACCGATGATGCGGGACGCGAAATGCAGAGCAAAGTCGATGGTACAAAGCTGATGAACGATTTTTTCGCCGGGTTTGAGTTTTTGCGCGCCGATGAAGGATCGACGGGCAAAGTCGGTGCGGTTGGCTTTTGCTATGGCGGCGGCGTTGTCAACGCGATTGCAGTCGCCTATCCGGAGCTTGTCGCGGGCGTGCCGTTTTATGGCCGCCAGCCTGAGCCAGCCAGTGTTAAAGATATCAAAGCATCGCTGATGATCATGAACGCAGAATTGGACGAACGCATCAATGCCGGTTGGCCCGCCTATGAAGAGGCGCTGAAAGCGGCTGGTGTTGACTACGTCCAGTTTATGTATCCAGGCGTGAATCATGGGTTTCACAATGACACCACACCGCGCTATGACGAGGCAGCTGCAAAACTTGCCGAGCAACGTACGGTTGATTTTTTCAAACAAAAATTAGCGTGATTAAATAAGTGAGCGTATCAGCCGAGATCGTTTCGGCTGATACGCATTCAATAATGTGCTGGTCGGTGCAGTTGGATTTCACTGCTATGGTGTTCCGGCGCTTCATCTAAACGCTGTGTTCGTAATCAATTTGACGCGGTTTTCATCATTTTTTCGTGCACCGCCTGCATGCCGCGGTCGACCATATCGGTTACCTCGGCGGCGTGAAGCTGCAACGCTTTGACAACTTGCCGGATCATCCGATGGTCTGTATGACAACGATGCCTTTGTCGGTCACATCAATTTCTGATATAATTTTTTCTCCGCGCTGGAAAAAGATATCAAGCGTCGGGCTTTGGATCATGATTTTTGGATCATCCAAGTTTTCAACGCGGCCGATCATGCCAGTCACATGGCTTGAAAGACTTGCCATGACTTCCTCGTCTGATGATGTGGTCACCGTGCGAATGCCATTTGGCAGGTTTTCAACGGTGCGTGACAGCGTTTTGAATTTGCGAAACATGAGCGCAAGTTCCTGGCTCTCCTGGGCGGTGGCGTTTTGTCCGCGAAGGCCGGGCATCGTCATTTCATCATGGCCGGTTCCGTCAGCGCCATGATTGGCACCACCATTCATGCCACTCATCATACCTTGCATGTTGTGCATATTACCCATACCGCCCATCATGCCTTGCATACCGCCGTTGTTATGCATCATGGCCATTGCAAAATGGGTGTTCTGATAGAAATAGGTGCCTCCGGCAATAAGCGCGACCGCGATTAGGCCTGCCGTAATTTTGCTGCTCGTTTTTTTCAAGAAATTGGAAGTCGCCATCTTAATGTATCCCGTGGTGTGGAGCTTGGGGACAAAGGGTGACACACATACTCGGATGTGTATATGATCAATATCATGTCAGTTGAATTTCTAAAATTGTTTGACGATGCCCAACCTTTAGCTCTGGACGATGGACAGTTGCTGTTTGATGTCGGCGAAAAGGTGCGGTCTATGTATCTTGTCACATCGCTCGCACATCAACTTCAAGCGTCAAGGCTGAATGCCGAAATAAGAGCACTGCGCACGGTCGCAGAACGGTTGGGCGCGTTAGGTGATACCTGATGTTTCAAGTTAAACGTGAAACGCTCTAGCCAAAAGGCGACGATAAAAGATTCCCGCCTTGAGTATTTGCCCTTGCTTACCGCCATATTGACTTAAGGGACAAAAATGCGCATAGAGCCCGCAGTTCAGCGAAAATTCTAACGCCGAGCCACTGACCGGTGCGTTTTATAGAGTGATCTGATAGATGATGCCGGAGGTCAACACCCGACAGCGCGATGCGCCCTCGGGTGCCTTTTGGCTATGTCAATGGTTCTGCGATGGAATTCGTTCTTATGTTTGAACACTTATCTTCGTTTCACAACTCGATGTTGTTTGGGGTGAAATAAAGAGCAGGGAAAACGATGTTTAATACGCTTCAGGACCGTTTAGGTTCGATATTTTCTGGCCTGACAGGTCGCGGCGCGCTTTCGGAAAAAGATGTTTCGGCAGCGCTTCGCGAGATTCGTCGTGCGTTGATTGAAGCGGATGTGGCGCTTGAAGTGGTGCGCGATTTTACCGACCGTGTGCGCGAAAAAGCTGTCGGCATTGAGGTCGTCAAATCGGTGAAGCCCGGCCAGATGGTCGTCAAGATTGTCAGTGACGAGCTGGTTGAAATGCTGGGCGGTGATGTTGCTGAACCGCTTAACATTGCCGCTGCGCCCCCTGTTGTTATCATGATGGTTGGTCTGCAAGGTTCAGGTAAGACGACCACATCGGCGAAGGTCGCCAATCGCTTTACTAAGCGCGACCGCAAAAAAGTGCTGATGGCCTCGCTCGATACGCGCCGTCCTGCTGCGCAAGAACAGCTGCGCCAGCTCGGCGAACAAGTTGGCGTCGCAACACTGCCCGTGATCGAAGGCCAATCGCCGGTTGATATCGCCAAGCGGGCGATGCAAGCGGGTAAGCTTGGCGGGTATGACATCGTCATCCTTGATACGGCTGGGCGCACCCACATCGACGAGCCGTTGATGATCGAAATGGCGGACATCAAAAAAGCCGCCAACCCCCATGAGATTTTGCTGGTCGCTGACTCGCTGACCGGTCAAGACGCGGTTAATCTTGCCAAGAATTTTGACGAGCGTGTCGGTATCACCGGTCTTGTTCTCACCCGGATGGACGGCGACGGGCGCGGCGGTGCGGCGCTTTCCATGCGCGCAGTGACGGGCAAAGCCATTAAGCTCATCGGTACGGGCGAGCGCATGGACGAGCTCGAAGAGTTTCACCCCAAGCGCATTGCCGACCGTATTTTGGGCATGGGCGATATTGTTTCCTTGGTTGAAAAGGCCGCGGCAACGATCGACCAAGAAAAAGCCGCCCAGATGGCCAAGAAAATGCAGGAAGGCAAATTTGATCTTAACGATCTTGCCGACCAGCTTGGCCAGATGAAAAAGATGGGCGGTATGGGCGGCATCATGGGCATGATGCCGGGCATGGGCAAAATGAAAGACCAGATGGCCGCATCGGGCATGGATGACAAGGTCTTTGATCGACAACTGGCGATCATTGGTTCTATGACCAAAAAAGAACGCGCCAATCCTGATATTTTGAAGCATAGCCGCAAGAAGCGCATCGCGGCGGGTTCTGGCACCAATGCGGCTGAGATCAACAAACTCTTAAAAATGCACCGTCAGATGGCCGATATGATGAAGTCCATGCGCGGTAAAAAAGGCGGCGGCCTGATGGGCAAGATGATGGGCGGCCTTGGCGCTAAAATGGGCATACCCGGCATGGGCGGTGGCGGCGGATTTGGTGGCGGTATGCCTGATTTTGCCAATATGAACCCCAAAGATATCGAAAAGCTGCAAAAGCAGGCTGAACAAATGGGCTTAGCTGGCATGAGCGGCTTGGGCGGCGCTGGCGGCATGCCGAAACTACCGGGTCTTGGTGGACCCAAATTACCAGGTTTGGGTGGACCGGGATTGCCCGGTTTGCCGAAAAAGAAATAACGAAATCCTTTAACTTTAAGAACTGAAAAGAAAGAGACTAAAATGGCTGCAAAAATTCGTTTGGCACGTGCCGGATCTAAAAAACGCCCTTACTACCACATTGTTATTGCTGACGTGCGTGCGCCGCGCGATGGCCGTTTTATCGAGCGCGTTGGCCGCTGGAACCCAATGCTTGCCAAAGACGGTGAAGCAAAGCGTGTTGAACTGAACGAAGAGCGCATCAAGCATTGGCTTGCCGCAGGCGCAATCCCAACAGACCGCGTTTTGCGCTTTCTAGCAGACGCTGGCTTGGCATCACGTCCTGCTGCAAACAACCCTAAGAAGGGTGAGCCGGGCAAAGCGGCTCAGCAGCGTATTGCTGAAAAGGCACAAAAAGAAATTGATGCCAAAGCCGCCTTAGAAGCTGCAAAACAAGCGGAAGCTGACGCCAAAGCGGCAGCAGCAGAAGAAGCAAAGGCCGCTGCAGAAGCTGCTGCTGCCGAAGCTGCCGCTGCAAAGCAAGCCGAAGCCGAAGCAAAAGCGGCAGCTGAGGCGGCACCAGCCGCTGAAGTGGCGGCATCCGATGAAGCCTTCCCATTTGTTGATGCGATCATCCTTTTGGACGGCGTGGGCGAGAAAACAACCGAGGCGCTTGCCGCTGAAGGCGTAACAAAGCTTTCGCAAATTCTTGACATGTCAGACGAAGACCTCGCTGCGCTATCCGAAAAGGTTGGTGCTGGCGATCAGTGGCAGTCGAAAGAATGGAAAATTCAAGCCCAAGAGATGAAAGACGGTAAAGGTCCGCGGGCGAAGGTCGACCAAGAAACTGCAAGGAAGATGGCAGCGGAAGCCTAATATTTGATCTTTGTATCTCATTTGCGAAAGGCGGCGCAGTGATGTGCCGCCTTTTTTGCATTAAAATCAGCGCTTATGCCTGCATAATGGATATTTATCTGCAATAAAGCCTTGTGTTTTCGTGTTTTGGCCATTTTATGAGCTTAGACGTTGATAAAGCTTGTGGGGTTTTTTCTGCTCAACCACTTTGGAGACTTTTAAATGGGGCAAAGTTTAATTCGGTCATTGGCCTTTTGTGCGGTTGCAGGCGCTTTGTTATCTGGGTGCCAAAGTGCCCGCCTTGGCGCATTAGAAACGCAGGCGCGTCCGGCACCGCTTACACCCGCGCCATCGGGCCGCGTAACCAGCGGTCAACTGCCTCCGCCGGTACAGCCCGATGCGGCGACGCAGGCGGCTGAAGCGTCGCAAGTCACGCAGGGCCAGTTCCCTGAAGCGCCAGCTGGCACACAAATCGCGACCGCTCCACCTGTTGCGGCGCCAACTGCAAGTGCGCCGAGTGTGCAGAATGTGTCGACCAATGCTCCCGTGACGAAGGAAGCACTTGTCGGTGCGTGGAAAGTGTCAACATCTGGCTCAAGCTGCCAAATGTTTATGGCGCTGACAAAATGGTCCGGCGGATTTCGCGCGGCATCTCGCGGTTGCCCAGGTGATGCGGCGGCCGTGACCGCGTGGAATGTATCGGGCAATCGCGTTGTGTTAAGCGATACCAATGGCAATGAAGTGGCGACATTGTTCCCGACAGGATCCGGCGCATATAATGGCCAAACCAAAGGCGGAAGCGCCATAACGCTTTCCCGCTAAAAGCCTGTCTGGACTTAAAGACAAATTATGCCTGATCGCAGCAAGTTGGGACAAACGGTTGGGTCGCAGTATAGCGAGCTCGTTGCTATGGGCACAATCAACGCGGACGTGGCGCAGATAGAGCTTGCAGGGCAATTGGACGAACTCAATGGGCGGATTAGCGCGGCCCGGTTGGCGGTTTCATCCTCATCGCTGGGCTGGTTATTTGCGAAAAAAGCGCCAAAGAAGAACATCGTTCGCGGTCTTTATATCCATGGCTCCGTTGGCCGCGGTAAAACCATGCTGATGGATTTTTTCTTCAAGGCTTGCCCTGAACCCAAAAAGCGCCGCGCGCATTTCCACGATTTCATGGCGGATGTGCATGACCGCATTGGCGCTTATCGGCAAAAGGTCAAAGATGGCTTGGTCAAGGACACCGATCCCATTTCCCCCGTTGCGGAAGATTTGGCCAAAGAGGCAAAAGTGATTTGCTTTGACGAATTCTCCGTTACCGACATCGCCGATGCCATGATTTTATCGCGGCTTTTTACGGCGCTTTTTCAGCAGGGTGTGGTGTTGGTTGCGACTTCTAACGTGACACCGGATAATCTTTACAAAGACGGCCTCAATCGGAGCCTGTTTACACCCTTTATTGATATTTTAAAAAACCATACGGACGTGACAAGCCTTGATGCCCATGAGGATTATCGCTTGAGCAAATTGGCGATATCGGCGCGGTATTTTTGGCCCCTTGGTGCGGTGGCAGAAACGGGCATGGATAATTTGTGGGCTGCCATTGCTGGCCCAGACCCAAGACCATCTGCGCTTGATGTAAAAGGGCGCAAAGTCATTGTGCCTCAGGCAGGACTTGGTGCGGCGCGGTTTAGTTTTAGTGATTTGTGCGCGCAGCCACTTGGCGCTCGCGATTATATGGCACTTGCGCGCGCCTATCACACCGTTTTCATCGACGGCGTACCGATTATGGATGAGACCAAACGCAATGAGGCCAAACGGTTTATCAATTTAATCGACACGCTTTATGATACGCGAACCAAGCTTGTGATTTCTGCGCAAGCAGAACCGACCAAGCTCTATGTGTCAAAGTCTGGTACCGAAGGCTTCGAGTTTGACCGGACTGCGTCGCGCCTTATTGAAATGCGCTCTGACAGTTGGATGTCGCACTAGTCGCGCTTGAATTGACTGACTTTCATAAAAGAATCAATAAAAGCGCAATAAGAAATGCAAATAGTTGACGTAAACGTCAAATAAACAGTATCTAACCGATTGAAATTGATCTATTTTCAGTTTTCTATTGATTTTTTGATAAAAGCAGGCCACCAGTTTCGCACTTTCAAACCTTGGTTTTCTGAGTAAAAGCAAGGTTTGTGTGACCAACTTTATCTTTAAAACGGAACTCGGACATTATGGCACGTAACAAAATCGCACTTATCGGATCTGGAATGATCGGCGGCACTCTGGCGCACATGATCGGCCTCAAAGAATTGGGCGATGTCGTCTTGTTCGATATTTCTGAAGGTATTCCGCAGGGCAAAGGGCTTGATATCGCCGAATCATCGCCAGTCGATGGTTTCGATGTGAAATTTACGGGCGCCAATTCCTATGAGGCGATCAAAGGCGCCGATGTCTGTATCGTGACCGCTGGTGTGCCGCGCAAAGAAGGCATGAGCCGCGATGATTTGCTGTCCATCAATCTGAAAGTCATGGAACAAGTGGGTGCGGGCATCAAAAAATATGCTCCTGATGCTTTTGTGATTTGCATTACCAATCCGCTCGATGCGATGGTTTGGGCTTTGCAAAAATTCTCTGGTCTGCCGAAAAATAAAGTGTGCGGCATGGCGGGCGTACTCGACTCAGCGCGCTTTACTTATTTCCTTTCTGAAGAGTTCAAAGTGTCTGTCGAAGACATCAACACATTCGTGCTTGGCGGTCATGGTGATACCATGGTGCCGCTGACGCGTTATTCGACCGTTGCCGGTATTCCTGTGCCTGACTTGATTAAAATGGGTTGGACAACAAAAGAGCGTATGGACGAGATCGTTCAACGCACACGCTCTGGCGGCGGCGAAATTGTCAAATTGCTGAAAACGGGCTCTGCCTATTACGCGCCGGCGGCGTCTGCCATTCAGATGGCCGAAGCTTACCTTAAAGATAAAAAACGCGTCATTCCCTGCGCCGCGCATTTAACTGGACAGTACGGCGTTAAAAACATGTATGTTGGTGTGCCGACGATTATCGGCGCTGGCGGTATTGAGCGGATCATCGAAATTGAACTGAACAAGACCGAGCAGAAGATGTTCGACAAATCGGTCGAAGCGGTTGCTGGGCTTTGTGAAGCCTGCGCCAACATCGCCCCCAACCTGAAGTAATCATAGTCATTTCAAATCAATAAGGCACGTCCTCATGAACATTCACGAATACCAGGCAAAGCGTTTGTTGCACACTTACGGCGCGCCAATTGCGGGCGGCGTTGCGGTTTATTCCGTTGAACAAGCGCAAGAATGGGCAAAAAAAATGCCTGGGCCGCTCTATGTGGTCAAAAGTCAGATCCATGCCGGTGGCCGCGGCAAAGGTAAGTTTAAAGAACTTGGTTCTGATGCGGCAGGCGGGGTGCGCTTAGCGCGCTCGGTTGAAGAAGTCGTCTCTCATGCCAAAGAGATGCTCGGTAAAACGCTGGTCACCAAACAAACGGGCGATGCGGGCAAGCAGGTAAACCGGCTTTATATTGAAGATGGCGCGGACATCGACCGCGAGCTCTATTTATCTCTTTTGATCGACCGCACTGTTGGCCGTCCCGCCTTTGTTGTTTCGACCGAAGGCGGTATGGACATCGAAAAAGTGGCCGAAGAAACCCCTGAGAAGATTTTCACGCTGCCCATCGATCCGACTAAGGGCTGCACAGAGGCAGACTGCAAAAAGCTCAACAAAGCCTTGAAATTAACCAAGCAGGCCGCAACCGATGGGCTGACGTTGTTTCCTATTCTCTACAAGGCGTTTACGGAAAAAGACATGAGCTTGCTCGAGGTCAATCCGCTGATCGTGATGAAAGATGGAACCTTGCGCGTGCTTGATGCCAAGGTATCATTTGATGGCAATGCGTTGTTTCGCCATGACGATATAATAGCGCTGCGGGACAAATCCGAAGAAGACGAAAAAGAAATCGAAGCTTCAAAATATGATCTCGCTTATGTGGCTTTGGATGGTGACATCGGCTGTATGGTCAATGGCGCTGGCCTTGCGATGGCGACCATGGACATCATCAAATTATATGGTGCTGAACCGGCTAACTTTTTGGATGTTGGCGGCGGCGCAACCACAGAAAAAGTAACGGCCGCGTTCAAAATCATCACTGCCGACCCGAAGGTCAAAGGCATCCTCGTCAATATCTTTGGCGGCATTATGAAATGTGACGTCATTGCCGAAGGTGTCTTGCAAGCGGTGAAGGATGTGGGCCTTAAGGTGCCGCTCGTGGTGCGCCTCGAAGGCACCAATGTGGAAGCGGGCAAAAAGATCCTCAACGAATCTGATGTGGATGTCATCGCCGCCGACGACTTGGATGATGCGGCGCAAAAAATCGTTGCAGCCGTAAAAGGCTAGGTTTTTGGAAAAGCCCGTGACCGAGAGGTCAACGGGCATTTTTCAATCCTGCGTCTTCAGATTTTAATTTAAATATATCGAACAAAAGAAACGGCAGACATCATGTCCATTCTCATCGACAAAAACACAAAGATCATCGTTCAAGGGCTAACGGGCAAAACGGGCACGTTCCACACGGAGCAGGCGCTGAATTATTTCGGCACCAAAATGGTGGCTGGCATTCACCCGAAAAAAGGCGGTGAGACTTGGACGGCTGGTGAAGGGGCGGGAAGCGCTGCAGGCACTGAATTGCCCATCTTCGCGACCGTCGCTGAGGCGGTTAAGGCAACAAAGGCCAATGCCTCCGTCATTTATGTGCCACCGGCAGGTGCAGCCGAAGCGATCATCGAGGCGATTGATGCAAAAGTACCGCTGATCATTTGCATTACCGAAGGTATTCCCGTGATGGATATGGTGCATGTGAAAGCCAAGCTCGAAAAATCGAAGTCACGCCTCATTGGTCCGAACTGTCCCGGCGTGATGACGCCTGATGAATGTAAGATCGGCATCATGCCCGGCAGCATTTTCAAAAAGGGTTCGGTCGGCATTTTGAGCCGCTCTGGCACGCTGACTTATGAGGCCGTGTTCCAAACAACCAATGAAGGTCTTGGACAATCATCTGCCGTCGGCATTGGCGGCGATCCGGTTAAAGGTACCGAGTTCATCGACATGCTCGATCTGTTCCTTGATGATCCGGAAACAAAATCGATCATCATGATCGGCGAGATTGGCGGCTCTGCTGAAGAAGACGCCTGTGAGTGGCTGATCGCGCAGGCCAAAAAGGGCCGGTCGAAGCCGATGGTGGGCTTTATCGCCGGGCGCACCGCACCGGCTGGCCGCACGATGGGCCATGCGGGCGCTGTCATTTCGGGCGGCAAAGGTGGCGCGGAAGACAAGATCAAAGCGATGGAAGCAGCAGGCATTCGCGTGTCGCCGTCGCCAGCCAAATTGGGCAAGACGCTCGTTGAGGTCCTCAAAGGCTAATTTAGTAAAATTTAGTGGAGTTTGCTCCGCTTTATGCAAGTGGTTTGGGAAGGCAATTATTGAATGGCACGCACCGATAATCAAAACGATATGATGGCGCTCACGTCTTTTTTGTACGGCGGTAATGCGCATTACATCGAAGAGCTCTATGCGCAATATCAAGATGATCCGTCGTCGGTTGCAAGCGATTGGCAGGAATTTTTTGCCGAATTAAAAGATGCGCCAGCCGATATTCGCAAAAATGCGCAAGGCGCATCGTGGGAACGCAGCAATTGGCCGGTGACCCCAAATGGTGATCTGACCGCAGCGCTCGACGGAAACTGGGGCGACGCTGAGGTAAAAAACAAAGCTGAAGCGGTCATCGCCAAAAAAGTCGCGACCAAGGTTACTGAACCTGCCAGCCCGATCGCGGCGCAAGATGTGACGCAGGCCACGCGCGATTCCGTGCGTGCCATCATGATGATCCGCGCCTATCGCACACGCGGGCATTTGCACGCAAAACTTGACCCGCTTGGGTATCGTCAACACGCGCGAGGATTATAAAGAACTGCATCCATCAAGCTATGGCTTTACCGAGCAGGACTATGACCGCAAAATTTTCATCGATAACGTGCTTGGTCTTGAATATGCAACGCTGCGCGAGATCGTCGATATTTGTCAGCGCACTTATTGTGGCACGATGGCCGTCGAATTCATGCATATCTCTAATCCGGCTGAAAAGCTTTGGCTGCAGGAACGCATTGAAGGCTCAAACAAGGGCGTTGCTTTCACCAAAAACGGTAAAAAGGCTATTTTCCAAAAGCTGGTCGAGGCCGAAGGTTTTGAGCAATTTATCGATGTAAAATACAAAGGTACAAAACGTTTTGGGCTTGATGGCGGCGAATCGCTTATTCCGGCGCTGGAGCAGATTATCAAGCGCGGCGGTCAGCTTGGCCTCAAAGATATTGTGCTTGGCATGCCGCATCGCGGGCGCTTGAATGTGTTGACGCAGGTGATGGGTAAACCGCACCGCGCTTTGTTCAATGAGTTCAAGGGCGGCTCGTTTATGACAGACGATGTCGAAGGCTCGGGCGATGTGAAATATCATCTCGGCGCTTCATCGGACCGCGCATTTGATGGAAATACTGTGCATCTGTCGCTGACAGCAAACCCTTCACACCTTGAGATTGTCAATCCGGTGGTAATGGGCAAAGCCCGAGCCAAGCAAGATATTCATGCGGGCGGTTCGCATCGCTCCGAGATCGTTCCACTTAAAGAGCGTGTGAAAGTTCTACCTCTGCTTTTGCACGGCGATGCTGCTTTCGCTGGACAAGGCGTTGTGCCCGAATGTTTGGGCCTATCGGCGCTGCGCGGGCATAGAGTGGGCGGAACAATCCATTTCATTGTCAACAACCAGATCGGGTTTACCACAAATCCTTATTTCTCGCGCTCATCGCCTTATCCGTCCGATGTGGCAAAGATGATCGAGGCGCCGATTTTCCATGTGAACGGTGATGATCCTGAAGCAGTTGTTTATGCGGCAAAGGTTGCCATCGAGTTCCGGATGAAGTTCCACAAGCCGGTCGTCATCGACATGTTTTGTTACCGCCGGTTTGGCCACAATGAAGGCGATGAGCCGTCATTTACCCAGCCATTGATGTATAAAAATATCCGCAGCCATAAGACGACTGTGTCGATCTATGCGGAGAAGCTCGTCGCCGAAAATGTGCTGAGCACTTCCGACGTTGAAAAAGTGAAAAGCGACTGGCGCGAGCTGCTCGAAGTCGAATTCCAAGCGGGCGATGAATATAAGCCCAATAAGGCCGATTGGCTTGATGGCGCTTGGGCAGGTCTTGCGCGTGCAAATAATGAAGATGAACAGCGTGTCGGCAAAACCGCCGTGCCGCTTAAAACGCTTAAAGAAATCGGTAATAAGCTGACGCGCGTTCCCGCTGATATGCAGGTTCATAAGACCATTCAGCGTTTCTTGGAAAATCGCGCCGCTATGGTTGAAACCGGCGAAGGCATCGATTGGGCCATGGGCGAGGCTTTAGCGTTCGGCTCGTTGCAACTGGAAAATTATGGTGTGCGTTTGTCGGGCCAAGACTGTGAACGCGGAACGTTCTCGCAGCGTCATTCGGTTTTGTATGATCAGGCGACTGAAAAGCGCTACACACCGCTCAATCATATCAAAAAAGGTCAAGCGCGCTATGAGGTAATCAATTCAATGCTGTCGGAAGAGGCAGTGCTTGGGTTTGAATATGGTTATTCGCTCGCCGAACCAAACGGATTGACGATTTGGGAAGCGCAGTTCGGCGATTTTGCCAATGGCGCGCAGGTGGTGTTCGATCAGTTTATCTCATCGGGCGAACGCAAATGGCTGCGCATGTGCGGGCTGGTTTGTCTCTTGCCCCATGGCTATGAAGGTCAGGGGCCTGAGCATTCATCGGCACGGTTAGAACGGTTCCTCCAAATGTGTGCTGAAGACAATATGCAAGTGGCAAATTGTACAACGCCCGCGAACTATTTCCATATTTTGCGCCGTCAGATGAAGCGGGACTTTAGAAAACCGTTGATCCTGATGACGCCGAAGTCTTTGCTGCGCCATAAGCGTGCAACCTCGACACTTGCAGAGATGTCTGGCGAAAGCGCGTTCCACCGCTTGCTATGGGACAACGCTGAATATGAAAAAGATCATCCTCTAAAACTGGTTACGGATAGTAAAATTCGCCGTGTCGTTTTGTGCAGCGGCAAGGTCTATTATGACCTTGAAGAGGAGCGCAATGCGCGCGGGATCACGGATGTCTATCTGCTGCGCATCGAGCAGCTTTATCCGTTCCCTGCCAAGGCACTGATCAATGAGCTTGGCCGGTTTAAAAATGCCGAAATGGTGTGGTGCCAAGAAGAGCCAAAAAATATGGGTGCATGGTCATTTGTTGATCCTTATCTCGAATGGGTTCTGGCGCATATCAATGCCAAGCATCAGCGGGTTCGGTATACGGGCAGGCCTGCGTCGGCTTCCACGGCCACAGGCTTGATGTCCACGCACAAGGCACAGTTAGCAGCATTCCTAGAAGACGCACTCAGCGAATAATTTTGCGATTGATACGAAAAGAAAGATAGAAAATGGCCACAGAAATTCGCGTACCGACCCTTGGTGAATCTGTCACCGAAGCGACGATTGGCACTTGGTTTAAAAAAGTTGGCGATGCAGTTGCCGATGGCGAAACTTTGCTCGAGCTTGAAACGGACAAAGTGACCTTGGAAGTGCC
Organism: Ahrensia sp.; assembly: GCA_034519905.1. Lineage (GTDB taxonomy): Bacteria > Pseudomonadota > Alphaproteobacteria > Rhizobiales > Rhizobiaceae > Ahrensia. Next base: position 30,516 of record JAXHNY010000035.1, on the reverse strand, counting down.
TGCGCCTTCCGCCGGTGTGCTTTCTGAGATTGTTGCCAAAGAGGGCGATACGGTTGAAGTAAATGCCCTGCTGGCTATGTTGAGCGTCGGGGATGCTGCTGCGGCAGCACCAGCACCAGCGCCAAAAGCCGAGCCAGCGCCGGTAGCTGAGGTTGCTAAGCCAGCTGTCGAGGCGATGCCAGCGGCACCATCTGCGGCAAAATTGATGGCAGAAAACAATATTGCAAGCGGTGATGTAGACGGTTCTGGCAAGCGTGGCCAAGTGCTGAAAGGTGACGTATTGGCAGCGATGGCGGCGAGCGCGTCAACATCGGTGGAAATGCCGAAGGTATCAAGTTCACCTAGCGCACCTAGCGCACCACGCGTGACACAAGGCGATGATGCATCGCGCGAGGAACGCGTGAAGATGACACGCCTTCGCCAAACAATCGCCCGGCGTTTGAAAGATGCGCAAAATTCGGCTGCGATGCTGACTACCTATAACGAAGTTGACATGACTGCGGTCATGGAAATGCGCACGAAATACAAAGACCTGTTTGAGAAAAAGCACGGCGTCAAACTTGGCTTTATGGGGTTCTTCACAAAAGCTGTTTGCCATGCTCTGCAAGAAATTCCTGCGGTCAACGCCGAGATCGATGGGACAGACATTATTTACAAGCATTTCTGTCATATCGGCGTTGCGGTAGGCACGGAAAAAGGTCTTGTCGTGCCCGTGGTGCGCGATGCGCACGATATGGGTATTGCCGACGTTGAAAAAGAAATTGGCCGTCTTGGCCGCGCGGCGCGCGATGGCCAGCTCAGCATGGCCGACATGCAAGGCGGCACGTTCACCATTTCCAATGGCGGCGTTTATGGCTCGCTGATGTCGTCGCCGATTTTGAACGCACCGCAATCGGGCATTTTGGGCATGCATAAAATTCAGGATCGTCCAGTGGCGATCAATGGCCAAGTGGTTATCCGCCCAATGATGTATTTGGCGCTGTCCTATGACCACCGGATTGTCGATGGCAAAGAGGCTGTGACATTCTTGGTGCGCGTCAAAGAAAGCTTGGAAGATCCAGAGCGCTTGGTGCTTGATTTATAATGATAAGGCGGCCCCTTGGTTGTCTTTAATTGAAACTATTAGGAAAATTAAATGGCGTACGATGTTGTGATTATTGGCTCGGGCCCGGGCGGCTATGTTTGCGCCATCAAGGCCGCGCAGCTTGGGCTTAAAACCGCAATCGTCGAAAAGCGGTCAACGCTTGGCGGCACATGCCTCAATATTGGCTGCATACCGTCAAAAGCCCTGCTGCATGCGTCAGAAATGTTTCACGAAGCAGGTCATTCATTTGCAGCACTTGGCGTCGATGTCGGCACACCAAAGCTCGATCTTAAAAAGATGATGGCGCACAAAGATGCAACCGTAAAAGCCAATGTCGATGGCGTCTCATTTTTGATGAAGAAGAATAAAATCGACGTTTTCACGGGCACTGGCAAAGTGCTTGGCGCGGGAAAAGTATCTGTCGCGGGCGCCGATGGCAAAATTCAAGAGTTGGAGACGAAAAATATCGTGATCGCTACGGGGTCGGATGTCGCGGGTATTCCCGGTGTCACAGTTGATTTTGATGAGAAAATCATCGTCACTTCGACAGGCGGCCTTGAGCTGACAAAAGTGCCCAAACAGATGATCGTCGTTGGCGGCGGTGTTATTGGCCTGGAGCTTGGCTCGGTCTGGCAGCGCCTTGGGGCGCAGGTCACGGTGATTGAATATCTCGATACGATTTTGGCCGGCATGGACCAAGATGTGTCAAAGCAGTTCCAGAAAATTCTCGAAAAACAGGGGATGGTTTTCAAAACGGGATCAAAGGTGACAGGCGTTGTTAAATCCAAAACGGGCGCAGAAGTCACGTTTGAGCCGGCAAAAGGCGGCGATTCGCAAACCCTGAAAGCTGATATTGTCTTGGTGGCTACGGGCCGCAAACCCTATACGGAAAACCTTGGTCTAGAAGATGCTGGCGTCAAGCTTGATGAGCGCGGACGCGTCCATATCGATGGCCATTGGATGACGTCGGTGCCAGGTATTTATGCGCTCGGCGATGTGGTTGTCGGCCCAATGCTCGCCCATAAGGCGGAAGATGAAGGCATGGCGGTTGCCGAAATCATGGCAGGCCAAAAAGGTCATGTGAATTTCGATGTGATCCCATCCGTGGTTTATACGGAGCCGGAAGTGGCCTCTGTTGGCAAAACCGAAGAAGAGCTTAAAAAAGCGGGCATTGAATATACGGCAGGAAAGTTCGTCTTTACCGCCAATGGCCGCGCGCGTGCGATGCAGGCAACCGATGGATTTGTGAAAATTCTAGCCGATAAGAAAACCGACCGCGTTTTGGGCGCGCATATTGTGGGCAAGGGCGCGGGCGATCTTATCCACGAGGCAGCGGTGCTTATGGAATTTGGTGGCTCGTCAGAGGACTTGGCGCGTACATGTCACGCCCATCCCACGATGAGCGAAGCGGTGCGTGAGGCGGCCTTAGCCACAGCTTTTGGCAAAGCGCTTCATATGTGAATACGATGGGTTTAAAAAAACAAACCCAACCAACTTAATACATCTGGCTGGGTTTGGCCGGTTCTGATGTGAAAAGATTTAGGCTTTTTGCCAATCGCTGAGGTATTTCACCAGCCACGCATCTGTTTTCATTGTTGCTGGTAGCTCAGCCACATAGGTACGTTCGCTGACGAGTTTTTGCTCAACAGGCGCAGAAGCTACACTCATGTGTTTGCTGTAGCTGCATTCCGCTGATGCTACTGAAGATGTTGCGATAAGGATCGCGGTAGTGAGGCTTAGTGTTTTGATAGACATCTTAATCTCCTATTACAATCTTGAGTTTTTCGGTAGTGACCAAACTAAGATAACGCAGGGTCACAAAATGAAAAGAGCTAATTTATAAAAGGTGACTGACTATTTTACTGCACAATTTTCATTGCACGCGGGTAACTGTGTAGCCCGCATTTTGATACAGCTGTGCAAGACCTTTTTCACCGGGCAGGTGCAGCGCACCGACAGCCACAAAGGCGTTGCCACGTTCCAATAAAGGCATTGAGCGCTCCAGCATCGTTATGTTTCGGCGGTTGACCATCGCTTCTTCGAACGCTGCATTGCCTTCTCCCAGCGCCCCGTCCTCACGGGCTGAAAATGCCCGCATCAGCGGCCACACCGTGCCAGTCTTACCCTGCGTGTACAAAACAATCATTGTTTCCGTGATATCGCCCGCCTTATCGCCCATCGTTAATGTATCGATGAGACCTTTCACATGAAATTCCATCGGCAAAGATGCCATCGCATCAAATTGCTCGACGAATGTCTCAAGGCCGACCAATTCCTTGCCGGAGTTTTGTGCATTCTGCGCGAGCGCCATGTCGAGAAACGGTTTCCCCGCTTGTTTTCGCGCCATTTCGCAGGCTGGCAATGCCATCATGCCGGCCAACATCCACGGTTTCATGCGGTCGACCAGCGCAAGTTGCATACCTTTTTGCGCAAGTCCCTCGGACAATACCTCTTTTTGATTCTCATCTAAAAAGTCTGATAGACGCGTATCATCGGTGAACATGGTCAGTTCGGGTCTGGCCATGAGCGCGAGTTGCGCTTTTGTCGGATCAAGCACTTCGGTGCTTTCGACCGCGATGATCTGAGCGCCATCGAACGCATTTTGAGCAGCCGTAGGTAGGGAAATCACGCGTGGATCAGTCATATGCATGGTGCCGAACAGATATGATGCAGTGCGACCTTCTTTCTCAAGTTTGAACAATAATCCCTCGCCGAAGGGAACTTGCGCGGCTTCAGTATTAATTTGCGCGAGTTTTTCTGGCTCATTGGCCGCCATTTGTTCCAGCAAATTCGCACCTTGGCACGTCGGCAAAGGGTCAGTGGTTGCAGTATTTGATTGGGCATTTGCCATAAGCGAGGCCGCCAGCAAAAAAGTGATGGCAAATATGGTGATATGCAATGCACCCAAAAAGGCGATTGTGGCGGAAGATGCGCGGTCAGCCAGCGCAGCGGCTTGGGTGTGATTTCTTTTCATACCTGATCTAAAACATCAAAGTGCAATTATTTGGTTAAAACCGGCAGATAAATTGCACCCATTAAAGCGAAACTTTTTAAGCCCGTGGATGGGCGGCATTATAAGCGTCCAGCAAATGGCGCGTATCAACGCCCGTATAGATTTGTGTGGTCGAAAGACTTGCGTGACCAAGCAGCTCTTGGATGGTGCGCAGGTCGCCGCCCGCCGCCAGCAAGTGCGTTGCAAATGAATGGCGCAGGGCATGGGGTGTTGCCGTATCGGGAAGACCCAGCGCACCGCGCAGCATACGCATATCCCGCTGGAGAACAGCAGGCTGCAACGCGCCGCCGCGCGCGCCGCGGAACAACGGCGCACCGCCGTGCAAATCGTAAGGACAAAGCCGGCGGTAGCTATCGACCGCTTCAAAAATGGCGGGAAGAAGCGGCACCAAGCGCGTCTTGTTTCCCTTTCCAGTAATGGCCATGGATTTAGAGGCGCTATCTTTGAGTGCTGACCCATCCAGCCCAAGCGCCTCGCCGAGCCGCATGCCGCAGCCATAGAGCAGCGTAAAAATTGCCACGTTGCGCGCGCGCAGCCAAGGCTCCTCGGTCAACTGCTCATCGGCGTTTGCAACCCTCAGCGCATCTTTGGCGGTCAATGGCTTTGGCAGTGATTTGGGCTGTTTGGGCGCGCGCATGGCCGTTGCGGCCGTTGCGTTTGCAAGCCCTTCGGTTTCCAGATAGCGCAAAAACGAGCGAACGCCGGCAAGGCTGCGCCCCAGCGTACGTGCGCCTGCCCCTTGGTTTCGCCGCTGGGCCAAATAGGAACGAAGATCAATCGGCTTCAGGTTTGCAATCGATTTTAAATCCGCAAGATCACCCGTATGGCCAGACATAAAATACAAAAATTGACGACTATCACGTTCATAGGCTTCAATCGTGTGGCCGGACAAGCGGCGCTGTTGCTCCAATTTATCAAGCCATGCCTTGCGATACGCCAACAGCTTTGATGTGGCAGGCAATAGATTTTGCGTTTGAGCTGAAATATTCATAGGGCGATAATATCAGCCGATGGTTACAGCTTCGTTGCTCTTCGCCAAAAAACCAATTATCGGAAAACCATGAAGAAACATGAATTCAAAAATCCCATTTTGTTGGGTGTCATTGGCGCGGCGCACGGCATAAAAGGTCAGCTGCGCGTCAAAAGCTATACGGGCGACCCTGAAGCGATCGGTGATTACGGCACGCTCTATGCCAAAGATGGACGCGCCTTTGATGTCAAAGATGCTCGGGTCGCGAAAAATGTCGTCGTTGTAACCTTTAAACAAGTCCAAGATCGAACAGCTGCCGAGGCGCTGAACGGCGTTGAGCTTTTTGTCGATCGGTCGCAATTGCCCGACGAGGAGCTGGATGAAGACGAGTTCTACATCGAAGATCTTGTGGGCATGGATGTTCTTGATGCCAGCGGCGCACATATCGGCGCGGTGATGGCTGTGCTCAACTTTGGTGCTGGTGATATGATTGAAGTTGCAGCGCTGTCAGAGACAGGCGGCATTTCGACAAAGACGACGATGTATCCGTTTACAAAAGAAGTCGTGCCCACCATCGATATGGAGCGCTGGGCGATAACGCTTGTGCCGCCGCGAGAAATTATCATCGCGCCGGATGGTTCAGAAGACAGTGATGAGGCCGCCGAATGAGCTTTCGCGCTTCTGTCCTCACGCTCTATCCCGATATGTTTCCTGGCACCTTAGGGCAGTCTTTGGCGGGGCGTGCGCTGGGCAACGGCATTTGGCAGCTTGAGGTTACGCAGATACGCGATTTTGCCACCGGCAAACACAAAAATGTTGATGATACGCCGTCGGGCGGCGGTGCAGGTATGGTCATGCGCGCCGATGTGGTTGGCGCGGCGATTGACGCAGTCTCGCCCCTTGATGATCCGCGTCCCCGCCTGATGATGAGCCCGCGCGGTGCGCCATTGACCCAAAGCCGTGTTCGAGAATTGATGGCGGGCGAAGGCGTGGTTATCGTTTGCGGCCGGTTTGAGGGCGTTGACCAGCGGGTCATCGATGCACGCAATTTGGAAGAAGTATCCATTGGCGACTATATTCTATCGGGCGGGGAAATCGCCGCGCAAGTGCTGCTTGATGCGATCGTGCGACTTTTACCCGGCGTGATGGGAAATGAAATTTCTGGCGACACCGAGAGCTTCGAGACAGGACTTTTAGAACACCCTCATTATACGCGTCCTGCGGTCTGGGAAGGCCATGAAATTCCCGCCATCTTAACTTCGGGTGATCATGGCCGTATCGAAAAATGGCGGCGACAAGCGGCAGAACAATTGACCAAAGAGCGCCGGCCGGATTTGTTTGATGCCTATCTCAAGAAAAATATCCGGCCATAGTGGACAAATAGCTCGATCAGGGGTATCAGCCGAGCAAATTCGGGCAAAGATCCGAAAAGACACAATGTCAAAAGCAATTACGAGCATGACTACCGCTCCGATCTGTATATTCAAAATGTGGATCAGGCCTCACGATCAAAAGCATTGTGGGCCTTCGTAGAGCGCTCTGGCGGTTCAAAAGAACAGGAATAGACAGATGAATATTATCCAACAATTGGATATGGAACAGCGCGCGAAAATTGAAGCCAAGCGCAAGTTCCCAGAATTTTCTCCCGGCGATACACTGCGCGTTCAAGTACGCGTAACGGAAGGCAAGCGTACCCGCTTGCAGGCCTATGAGGGCGTATGCATTGCACGTTCAGGCGCAGGGCTAAACGAAAACTTTACAGTGCGCAAAATTTCCTATGGCGAAGGCGTTGAACGCGTGTTCCCATTTTACTGCCCAATCGTTGAGGGTGTGGAAATTGTTCGCCGTGGTAAGGTGCGCCGTGCGAAGCTTTATTACATGCGCGATCTACGCGGCAAGAAGGCTCGTATCGTGGAGGACACAGGTACACGTGCGCGCAAGCTGAACGAGGAAGAGCGTCAAGCGATGCTCGCAGCCAAAGCGGCGCTCGAAGCTGAAAAAATAGCAGCGGCTGAAGCGCTTGCGGCAGAAAAAGCAGCAGAGGACGCAGCAGCAGCAGCGGCTGAAAAAGCAGCGGCGGATGCAGCAGCGGCTGAAACCCCAGCATCAGAATAAACAAAGACGCTTGAACCTTTATTGGTTTGAATTTTTAAAAGGTGGGCAAGTTGCCCGCCTTTTTTGTTTGGCTCTAGCCTAACCGTTAAAGATTAGCCCCGAACCAACAACCACACAAAGGGCGCCGACCCATGCGCCGATGGCAGGCGCCTCTTTGGTCTGCCACCACAAGATCGGCAGGAGCAAGACGGGTGTCGTTGCCGAAAGCGTCGTCACAATACCGACCTTGCCGCCAGACAGGGCAAACAAAAGCAACGTCATACCAACGCCCATGCCGAGCAACCCAGATAGCGCGACTTGACCAAAAACACGCGGCGTCGCTGGATTACTTTGTTTGAGCATCGCATAGGGAAGCTGCATCAGTATTGTTAGGCCAAGGGCAGAAATGCCAACCCGTACCGCCGATGCGGCAACCGGATCAACGCCGGTCTCCATGACGGGCCGCGCGATGAGCGCACCAACGGCTTGCGCCAAGGCCGACACTAGGCCAAGCACAACGCCAATCCAAAGCTTCCCATTGATGTCTTCCCATTTGTGCAGCTGGGTTTTGCGCTTGCCATAGATAATTGCGAGCACAACGCCAACGATGGTGATGGCAATGCCAAGCATCGTAAGCGGCTGCAACGTCTCACCCAACACAAGATATCCGAGCGCGACTGACATGGGCGCGTTCATGGAAAAAAGCACCGCGGTACGCCGCGGGCCGAGCCGGTTCATCGTCAGGAAAAGTGCCGTATCGCCGAGAAAAATGCCGATGAAGCCTGATGCCACCAGGGGCCAGAATGTTGCGCTCGACAGGCTTGACCATTGCCCAGAAAGGGTCACCCAGAACCCAAGTGCGACAAATACAATGGTCATGCGCAGTTGGTTAAAGGCTATAGCGCCTAAGTGCTTTGCCGGATCGGCTGAAATAATACTGGTGAACGCCCAGGTGATGGCAGCAAGCAACGCGGCGGCTTCAAATATGGGCATGATGGGATGAGGCTTTCACGGTAAAGAAGGATTAGCGATGCTCGCAAAAAGGTCTTCCGTCAACAGGTTTGATTGCCGCTTTATCTCACAATTATCTCGGTGCCCTCGGGTACGCGGTTATAAAGGTCAATGACGTCTTGGTTGATCAACCGCACACAGCCTGACGATACGGATTTGCCAATGGACCACCATTCCGGTGAGCCGTGCAGCCGGTAAAGCGTGTCATTCTGGCCTTGAAATATATAGTGCGCGCGTGCGCCAAGCGGGTTCAAAAGGCCCGGCTCCATGCCACCTTCCCATGTGTCGGTCGCTTTGTTGTAGGTCGTGCGGTATATTTCCAGCTTCGGTTCACGGTCGATCATTTCTGCGGGCGGGTGCCATTTTGGCCATTCAGCCTTGCGGCGCACATCGCCGGTGCCCGCCCATTCAAAGCCCTCACGGCCAAGGCCAACACCGTAGCGCATGGCGCGCCCGCCCGGCATGGTGAAATAAAGATGATGCTGCGATGTCTCAACGACGACTTTGCCGGAGCCGACGCCGGTGTTGTTTGCCACTTCCTGTCTTAAAAAGCGGCGGTCGATTTTTTCCCATGGCACAGCTGGAATTTGAAAACCGCCGTCTGATATGGACGCATAGGCCGATGCAAAATTATTTACATCTGCAGGAGGCGCTGAGATGAAAGAAGGTCTTGCCGGTGCAACAGGGGCTGGTGAAGGCGACCTGCCGATGGGTGGCACCGATTGGCATCCGGCCAGAAAAGCCGCAGAAACCAGAGCGCCGCCAGTTAAAAAGTTGCGACGGGTTGTTGTGGTATCAGACATAAATCACCTTGAATAATTTCAGACACAATAAATGATTCGAGGTTCGGTGTCTTATCTCTTGACGATTGTTCTGGTCACAATTGGTTGATGGATTGGACGCAGAGCGACAATCCGTTGCGGCGAAATACTTGACGCGATCATCCTTCAGGGTGCATATCGGCAAAACAATTTTTCAACCCACATTCAAGGCGACACTGATGGCTGGACCGCGCACACTTTACGATAAAATCTGGGACGATCATTTGGTTCACGAGGCGGCTGACGGCACGGCTCTCTTATACATAGACCGCCATCTGGTGCATGAAGTGACAAGCCCGCAGGCCTTTGAAGGTTTGCGCATGACCAACCGCACCGTGCGCGCACCGGAAAAGACATTGGCCGTGGTTGACCATAATGTGCCCACGACGATGGATCGCTATGTTGGTATCAAGAACGAAGAGAGCCGTATCCAAGTCGAGGCGCTCGCCAAGAACGCGGCGGACTTTGGCGTTGAATATTATTCAGAGCATGACAAGCGCCAAGGCATTGTTCACATCGTCGGGCCAGAGCAGGGCTTTACGCTGCCGGGCATGACCATTGTCTGCGGCGATAGCCACACATCGACCCATGGCGCCTTTGGCGCGTTGGCGCACGGCATCGGCACGTCGGAGGTCGAGCATGTTTTGGCAACACAAACGCTGATCCAAAAGAAGGCTAAGAACATGCTGGTGCGCGTCAATGGCGTTGCACCAAAGGGCGTGACTGCCAAGGATATCATTTTGGCCATCATCGGAGAGATTGGAACAGCGGGCGGCACCGGCCATGTGATCGAATTTGCTGGTGAGGCGATTGAGGCACTGTCGATGGAAGGGCGCATGACCGTTTGCAACATGACCATCGAGGGCGGCGCACGCGCTGGCCTGATTGCGCCCGACCAGACGACGTTCGATTATGTGATCGGCAAACCGCGCGCACCCAAAGGTGCAGCGCTGGACATGGCCTTGGCCTATTGGAAGACGCTGAAGACCGATGAGGGCGCACATTTTGATAAGGTGATTGAGCTTGATGCGGCAAATCTGCCACCGATCGTGTCATGGGGATCCTCGCCTGAGGATGTGATCTCAGTTGAAGGTGCGGTACCAAATCCGGACGACATCAAAGATGCCAACACCCGCGCATCAAAATGGCGGGCGCTCGAATATATGGGCCTGACGCCGGGCACTAAAATTACCGACATCAAAATTGACCGCGCGTGGATTGGCTCATGCACCAATGGGCGCATTGAAGACCTTCGCGCGGTAGCAAAAGTGGTTGCGGGCAAACAGGTTGCGGCAAACGTGAACGCGATGATCGTGCCGGGTTCTGGCTTGGTGAAAGAAATGGCTGAGGCCGAAGGCTTGGATAAGATTTTCAAGGCGGCAGGGTTTGAATGGCGTGAGCCGGGATGCTCCATGTGCCTTGCCATGAACGATGACCGGCTAAAGCCCGAAGAGCGCTGCGCGTCGACATCCAACCGCAACTTTGAAGGTCGCCAAGGCTTTAAAGGTCGCACCCATTTGGTCTCACCGGCGATGGCGGCGGCGGCGGCGATTGCGGGACATTTTGTCGACGTGCGCAAAATCTAAAAGCCGATGCGCCTAAGGCAGTATGGCGGACAGCACGTAAAGCCAAATGGTGATGGTTGCGATTGATAGCACGGTGCAAATTAAAAACGCGGACGCTGCCAAACTCACCGCTCGGTCATACATGACCGCAAAAATATAGATGTTCATGCCGGGCGGCATCGCGGCGATGGTCACAATGGCGCGGATGATCTGCGGGTCAAGCTCAAAGACATAATGTGCCAGTGCGAAAGCAATAAGCGGATGGATAATAAGCGACAGCACAGCAACCATCAGGCTTTCGGATAGGCTGGCGCGGATCTGATATTTGGTCATGGCAGCACCGATACCCACGAGGGCTACGGGAATTGCCGCACCTGCCAGCATATTGATGGCAGACATCGGCGCTTCCGGCATGGCAAGGCCTGAAAGATTGAAAACAACACCGGCCAAAATCGCGATCATCAGCGGATTGGCAAAGATAGATTTTGCCGCCTTGCGCAATGTCAATCCTAAGGGTTGGCCATCGCGCCGCATCAGCTCCATGGTCAGCATGCCTGCGATGTAAAGGCTTGGGGCATGAAATGCGATGACACCGAAGACGGGCGTTAAAGCCGCCTGCCCAAAGGATCGTTCAACAATGGCGAGACCCAGCAAGACCGAGTTTGAAAAGGTCGCGGCAAAACCCACAGAAACGGACTCGCCCGGTGTGCGGGCAAAGAATATGCGTGAAAGAACGATACCAAGCACGAAACAGGTGAACGCACCGGTGTAAAAACTGATCAAGCCACCCGGCGAAAAGGCGGTTTGAAAATCAAGGTTCATCATCGCTCGAAAAAGCAACGTGGGTACGGCTATCTTGATGGCAAACTGGTTGAGTGCATCGCCTAGCGTCGTTGGCATATAGGCAAGACGAACAGCCAAATATCCGGTGGCTATCAAAATAAAGACTGGCAATACGGCGAGAAAAATATCGAGCAATGGGATTTTCCGGAGAATATGTTGATAGCAATAATCATCCCCTTGTAAACTACAAGGCTGATTGATTGGTGATTGTTGAAATTGAAGGCTTGCAGGAGGCGCGCCGCAGGAATAATCTTTGGGTATGAAGCAGTTTTCAAAAACAAAAGTACTATGCGCTACCGCTGCCTTGCCTCTTTTTATCGTTGGTTGCGATACCAGTGGCGGTGATGTCGGCGTTCGAAGCTCGGCGCAGCCGCGCGTTGCAATCTGGCGATGCAGTGACGCTATTTCTTCGGCAACATTTTCCATCACAATCTCAAATCTAGGTTCTGCGCTTTCGGTTGCTGACAGCCGGGGTGGACAAACGGAACTGCGCGCCGATCCGCCCGGACAACGGGAGCGCTATGGGGCAGATGGTTATGCGCTGGTGTTCGCCGGCCGAACCTTGAGCTGGTTTGCCGCAGGAAAACGTCCCGCCGATTGCAAGCGCTGATTTGACGTACGCGCGTTGCCGCCGAAGGAGCCATCGCAGCTTGTTAGTTGATAAATCTGTTTGTTTGGTGCTGTTTTGAAGTCGTTGAGTGACGGCGGTGCACGCGATTGGCTGTTTATATTCGGGTGAAAATTACGCGCTTTTTTAGATGCTCCAGGGCGCTGAATTTTTGATTGGCACGATGCTTCTGCGTCAAAATTTGATGTTCGGCGTGGCGCATAGCTCTCGTTAAGCTGTCTGGCCGCTGCGGGTAAATCCTGCAACGATTTCTCAAGCGCTTTTAACCTCGCAATGATGGGCTTAAGTTTCAGTTTTTTGGTGTGCGCAAAGTCGCTATCAGGCTTGATTTCAAACGCAGTGATGCGGCGCAAATGCAAGCAGTCGGTTTTTAAATAATAAGTGGCATAAGCATTGATCAGTAAAAAAGTCGTCAGCTCTAGCTTGTTTAAAATGGTTGCAGCAAGAGCGCTGACGCGGCGCGGCAATATCTCATGGCGTGCTGCGCTGAGCAGATTGGCCACAAATAACCAATAGCTGATCAGGCGCAAAAGTTTGCGGCGCGCATTTTCAATAGCAATAGCAATCTCGGTTTGCTGGTTCATTTCCCGATTATGCGTGCCATTTCGGGGTGTTTCATAAATTTAATTGATACGTTTTAACGGTTCTTGAAAAGAACCAATGATAACAATTGCTTAGCTTTTTTACTGGGGCAAAAGTTGGGGGTATAAAATTGCAAAGGCGGATTATTCATCAAACAACACTAGAGCCTTTTCCCTTTTTACGGAATCGTAAAAAGGATAAGAAAATGCGTAAAAAAATTAGTTAGAGCGCTTCATCGTTGTCATGAAACGATGAAGCGCTCTATAGGCAGCACCTGAAGGGTATCGTTTTGGCAACAATCGCGCCGCTGTTATTCCTGAAGCTGCGCGGCAAGTTGGCTGAATTTGGTGTAGTGTTTAGACTTTGGTGCCAATTTTGTGTTTTGTTGCTTTTTCAATCGGTTAAGGACTTTGACGCAGTGCAATATAGGCGCTATTTAAGGATCAAGAGCCAAAGCGCTTCGGGCCCGACTAACGGAACGATTTAGGAGACTTCTTTGTCATCAACGACCTCGCAATCTAAATCCAAACGGCCCTTATCGCCGCATTTGTCGATCTATAAGCCCATCCCAACCATGGTCATGTCGATTTTCCATCGCATGACAGGCGTCGCGCTTTACGTTGGCACTTTGCTGGTGGCTTGGTGGCTGATCGCTGCTGCCACAAGCGAAAGCCATTTTAATTTTGTGAATGGCTTTTTTGCGTCGTGGTTCGGGCTTGTCGTTTTGTTTGGGTATACTTGGGCGTTGATGCACCATTTGCTGGGCGGTATCCGCCATTTCATATGGGATACGGGCTCGATGATGGAAAAGCATACGTCGACCAAGCTGGCCTATGCGACGATGGTTGGCTCTGTGACGCTAACGGTTTTGGTTTGGGCCGTTGGCCTTATTGTGACGTAAGGATCGCTTAAATGAGCATGTTAACACCGCTAAAACGCGTTCGCGGCCTTGGCGCTGCCAAAGAAGGCACCGAGCATTTTTGGCGTCAACGCTTGACGGCAATTGCCAATGTGCCGCTGCTGCTGGCATTTATTTGGGTTATTATCACCACAATTGGCCAACCTTTTGATGTGGTGCGTGCGACACTTGGGCATCCCTTGGTCGCCGTGATTTTGCTACTTGTTGTCCTATCTGGCTTATATCATGCGAAATTAGGCATGCAGGTGGTTATTGAGGATTACATACATACCGAATCGACCAAATTTGCTTTGGTTATCGGAAATATATTTTTCACCTTTGCAGTGGCTGCGCTCAGCATATTTGCAATTCTTAAGATGGGTTTTGGAAGCTAAACGATGAATATGCACGATCCAAAAACGGCCAAGCCACAGGGCAGTAGCTATAAATTTGAAGATCATAAATTTGACGTCGTCGTTGTCGGTGCTGGCGGCGCTGGACTACGTGCCGCGCTTGGCATGGCCGAGCAAGGTTTTCGCACAGCGTGCATTTCAAAAGTGTTTCCAACGCGCTCGCACACGGTTGCGGCGCAAGGCGGCATTGCCGCCAGCTTGAAAAATATGACGCCAGACTCATGGCAGTGGCACATGTATGACACGGTCAAAGGGTCTGACTGGCTTGGCGATGTGGACGCGATGCAATATCTTGCCATGGAAGCGCCGAAAGCTGTCTATGAGCTTGAGCACTATGGCGTACCGTTCAGCCGCACCGAAGATGGCCGGATTTATCAGCGGCCTTTCGGTGGCCACATGCAAAACTATGGCGAAGGCCCGCCCGTGCAGCGCACCTGTGCAGCCGCTGACCGCACTGGCCACGCAATTTTGCACACGCTTTATGGACAAAGCCTAAAGCATAATGCTGAGTTTTTCATCGAGTATTTTGCGCTGGATTTGATCATGGATGATGATGGCCGGTGCACCGGCGTCGTCGCATGGAACCTTGATGATGGCACGATCCACCGCTTTTCGGCGAAGATGGTTGTGTTGGCGACCGGCGGCTATGGGCGCTCGTATTTTTCTGCGACTTCGGCCCACACCTGTACGGGCGACGGCGGCGGCATGGTGGCACGCGCAGGCTTGCCGCTTCAGGATATGGAATTTGTGCAATTTCACCCGACGGGTATTTATGGTGCAGGCTGTTTGATCACCGAGGGTGCGCGCGGCGAAGGCGGCTATCTGGTCAACTCCGAGGGCGAGCGTTTTATGGAGCGCTATGCACCATCGGCCAAAGACTTGGCGTCGCGCGATGTGGTGTCGCGCTGCATGACGATGGAAATTCGTGAAGGCCGCGGTGTCGGCAAAAACAAAGATCATATTTATTTGCATCTCGACCATCTCGATCCGGCGGTGCTTAATGAGCGTCTGCCCGGTATTTCTGAAAGTGCGAAGATTTTCGCTGGCGTGGACGTGACCAAAGAGCCGATCCCCGTGTTGCCGACCGTTCACTACAATATGGGCGGCATCCCCACCAATTATTGGGGCGAAGTCATAGGCGGCACAAGCGACGATGACATCGTTCCGGGCCTCATGGCAGTGGGCGAAGCGGGCTGTGCCTCCGTGCATGGTGCCAACCGTTTGGGCTCAAACTCGCTGATCGATCTGGTGGTGTTTGGCCGTGCGGCGGCTATTCGTGCCGGGCAGGTTATTGACCGCAAAAGCGCAATTCCTGAAATCAACGAAAAGTCTTGCGAAAAAATTATGGCGCGGTTCGACCGTCTTCGCCATGCCAATGGTGGCACGCCAACGGCTGATTTGCGTCTATCGATGCAAAAGATCATGCAGGAAGACGCAGCCGTTTTCCGCACGCAAGAGACCTTGGAACAGGGTTGCCGGCGCATGGATGCGGCCTACCAAGCGATGGCCGATATTAAAGTGACCGACCGTTCGATGATTTGGAATTCGGATCTGGTGGAAACGCTTGAGCTTGAAAATCTGATGGCCAATGCGATCACCACGGTTTATGGCGCTGAAGCGCGCAAGGAAAGCCGTGGTGCACATGCGCGCGAAGATTATAAAGATGGGCCCTATGCGGGCCGCGACGATGAAAACTGGCGCAAGCATACGCTGGCCTGGATTTCTGAAACCGGCAAAGTGCGGCTGGATTACCGCGCCGTTCGCACGCAGCTTTTAGAGCCGGGCATCGATTTGGGCAAAATCGCGCCAAAGGCACGGGTGTATTGAGGATTATACGATGGCTGAATTAACACTTCCAAAAAACTCGACAATGACCGAGGGCAAGACGTGGCCGCGGCCTGCAGGGGCCAATAATCTGCGCGAATTTCGCGTTTATCGCTGGTCGCCGGACGATGATGAAAACCCGCGCATCGACACCTATGCGGTGGATATGGATGACTGCGGGCCGATGGTGCTCGATGGACTGCTCTATATCAAAAACAAGATCGACCCGACTCTGACCCTGCGCCGCTCATGCCGCGAAGGCATTTGCGGTTCGTGTGCGATGAATATAGATGGCACGAACACACTTGCCTGTACAAAGGGCATGGACGAAGTGAACGGTACGGTCAAAGTCTATCCGCTACCGCATCTGCCCGTGGTTAAAGACCTTGTGCCGGATTTAACGAATTTTTATGCCCAGCACCGCTCCATTGAGCCGTGGCTAAAAACGACGACACCTGCGCCTGAAAAAGAGTGGAAGCAGAGCCACGAGGACCGCGCCAAGCTCGATGGGCTTTATGAATGCATCTTATGCGCGTGTTGTTCGACGTCTTGCCCGTCCTATTGGTGGAATGGCGACCGTTATCTGGGGCCAGCAGTTCTGCTGCAAGCCTATCGCTGGTTGATCGATTCGCGCGATGAGGCGACCGGCGACCGTCTAGATAATCTTGAAGACCCGTTCCGGCTCTATCGCTGCCATACGATAATGAACTGCGCCCAAGCTTGTCCGAAGGGGTTAAACCCGGCCAAGGCGATTGCCGAGGTGAAGAAGATGATGGTCGAGCGCCGCGTATAGGCAATCGAATGATTGTTTTGCGTATCCTCGCTGCAATGCAGCTGCGGGCGGTGCGTGTGCTAAAATAGCGTCACTTTCTCTCCCGCATCAAGACGGTTGATCAGCACTTTGCACTTGGGTGTGACACTCGCTTTATTCTTGGACAAGCATGTCTGCATGGGCTTGCCATAGCCCACACCTTGGCAAAACTTTTTGCCATCCTCGCCGCAGGTTCGGATGACTTCGCGCAGGGATGCTGCATTGACCGCCGTTAATGAGACGAGCATTATGCTTATAACCAACATCACGTGACGCATTATCGTTCTTCCTTTTACATTTGTGCTGTTCCATGTTCGGACAGCGATCTCAATTGGCTAAAACTTCCTCACGCATATGTGAAAAAGCGTGCATTGCGCGTTTTTGTACATTCACTATGTCTAGTTGCACCGAAGAATTTCAAGGATAAGACCATGACATCATTCCTAACAAAAACATTTCTCGCGGCCTCTTTAATGGTTGGTGGGACACAATTTGCCAACGCGGAAACCAAAACAATCGTCTTGGCTGGGGGCTGCTTCTGGTGCGTCGAATCAGATTTTGATACCGTTAAAGGCGTCACCAAAACAACGTCTGGCTTTGCGGGCGGCACATCGGCGGATCCAACCTATAAAAACCATGCGGGTCACCGCGAGGTTGTGAAGATCGAGTATGATTCTACGCTCACCGATTATAAAACGCTGGTAACGACATTTTTGCGCACGATTGACCCAACCGACGGCGGTGGTCAATTTTGTGACCGCGGCGCCTCCTATGCACCTGGCCTCTTTGCCAGCAATGCCGAAGAAAAGAAAATTGCAGAGGCCGTCCTAGCCGAAGCGAGCGCAGAGCTTGGCAAAAAGCTGCCCGTACCCGTGCTGACCACGATTAATTTTGGCGCTGCTGATGCCTATCATCTGGATTACTACAAAAGCAGCGAAAAGGTTGTGACGCGTTTTGGCATCATCAAAAAAGCCGATGCTTACAAAAAATACCGCGCCGGCTGTGGCCGCGATGCCGGTGTTAGAGCTGTCTGGGGCGATAAAGCCTATGCGGGTGTGAAATTACACAGCTGATTTGCTGAGACTGTGAATTTAAAATTGAACGAATTGCCGCTTTGTGTGCTATGCACAAAGCGGCTTTTGCGCGTGCGCTCAATTGTCATAATAAGGCAATAAAAACCTGCCAATAGGGTTCCATCGGTCAAGGGGATTGACTCTATGGAAATGAAAAGCGCGACAACCGCATTTTTCGACCAATTGGCGCAGCGGAGTTTTGGCGCGTTGCGGCATGAAGATCTGCATATCGTTGATCAGTTGATCAATGAGCGTGGTCACACGCTGATCCTAGGTTACGTGGATTTGGCGGTAAAGTGGCCTCTGCCTGCACAAAAATGCTGCATT
This sequence comes from Ahrensia sp., assembly GCA_034519905.1. GTDB lineage: Bacteria > Pseudomonadota > Alphaproteobacteria > Rhizobiales > Rhizobiaceae > Ahrensia. The sequence goes on along the minus strand of JAXHNY010000035.1, from coordinate 12,559 downwards.
ATCGCCAAGCGGAGATTTATCGCAAGGCCGATGCAGTTGCAGGGTATGACCGGGCTCGAATCTTTTGCCTATGTCAGCCAGATGCTGAAACTTAAAGTTCCGGTGGTAGGCTTTGAGAATATACCTTCAAAAGGCGGATTTATTCTGGTCTCAAACCACCCGACTGGCATCGCCGATGGTATAGCTGTCTATGATATGATGAAAAATCATCGGTCTGATCTGGTGTTTTTTGCCAATCGCGATGCCGTGCGGGTTAACCCCAATCTGGCCGAAATCATTATTCCGGTGGAATGGCGTAAAACTGAGAAAACCATGGCAAAAAGCCGTCAAACGCTGGTTCAAACCAATCAAGCCTTTGCGGAAGGACGGGCCATCGTGCTGTTTCCGTCGGGCCGTCTGGCCTATTGGAACGAGGGACGGTTAACCGAGCGGCCTTGGATGGCAACGGCTGTGCAACTGGCAAAGCGCTATAATGTGCCGATTATTCCGATGAATATGAAGGCGCGCAATTCGGGCCTATTTTATTTGCTCGCGCACCGGAACCCCGAATTGCGGGATATGACGGTATTCCACGAGCTGCTCAACAAAGTTGGCAAAACCTTTGAGATGACAATCGGTTCGCCAATCGATGTGAGTACGCTCGAAGGCGATGTGCAAGACTTAACAGTGACGCTCCAGCGCCACTGCGAAATTACACTTCGGGATGATCCGCGGGCGGGCTCGCCGTTTTAGCTTTAACGCTAAATTTTAGCCCGCGATATTCTGGCCCGTTTTTGCCCAATCGGCATTGAACTGCTCGAGACCTTTGTCCGTCAGCGGATGCTTGACCAAGGCCATGATTGTGGCTGGCGGCATTGTTGCCACATCTGCACCCATGATGGCCGCATCTTTAACATGGTTGACCGTGCGAATTGAGGCGGCAAGAATTTGCGTTGAGAAATCATAGTTGTCGTAAATCGTGCGAATATCAGCGATCAAATCCATGCCGTCGATGGCCATATCATCGAGCCGGCCGATGAACGGCGAGATGTAAGTCGCGCCAGCTTTAGCAGCAAGAAGCGCTTGGTTGGCAGAAAAACAAAGGGTCACATTTGTTTTATGGCCATCGGATGTCAACGCTTTGCAGGCGCGCAGACCGTCCATGGTCAGCGGCAGTTTGATGCAGATATTGTCAGCGATTTTGGCTAGCACTGCCGCCTCTTTCATCATGGTTGCATAGTCCATGGCTGTCACTTCGGCAGAAACGGGGCCTGAAACTTCGGCGCAAATTTCTTTCGTGACTTCGATGATGTTGCGGCCTGATTTTAAGATCAAAGACGGGTTGGTGGTAACGCCGTCGCAAAGGCCCGTTGCATTGATTTTGCGGATTTCTTCGATATCAGCGGTGTCGACAAAGAATTTCATTTTTAAAGCCTTTTGAATTGGATGATCAATTTGAACTGTCGTTTAGCGCAAGAAAGCGCTTAGGTCACGCGTGATGAGCAACGATTCGCCAAAAAAGATCAGAACTGTTTCCGTGCTGGTGCCAACGCCATCGCCAGTGCCTTACACCTATATCTTGGCCGATGACCAAGTGGCTGAAATTGGCACGATTGTCCAAGTTCCGCTGGGGCCGCGCCAAGTGGCGGGCGTTGTTGTGCCTGATATCATTGTGGATGCCAAACCCACGGATCCACAAAAACTGCGCGCGGTGAGCCAAGTGTTTGATTGTCCGCCGCTGACCTTGGATATGATCAAATTTATCGGGTGGGTCGCCAATTATACGCTGTCTGCGCCGGGCATGGTGGCGCGCATGGTGCTGCGCACGCCTGCGGCTTTTGACCCCGAACCACCGATGAAAGGGTTGCTGGCGACTGGTGTGCAGCCCGAGCGGCTGACCGATGCGCGCCGCCGCGTGATGGAACAAATTGCGCAAAACCCTGTGATGGCGTGGACACGTGGGGGCTTAGCCCATGCGACGGGCGTCATCGCTCGTCAGTGATCGACGGTCTTGCCGCGCAAGGGGTTTTTGCGCCCATCGACATTCCCGCGCGGCCGCTGGTCGCAAAGCCGGACGTAGACTTTGGGCAACCGGATTTGATCGGCGATCAGCAAGATGTGGCGGACGGCCTGATTGAAACAGTGCGCGAAAATAAATTCAGCGTAACGCTTTTGGAAGGGGTGACGGGGTCTGGCAAAACCGAGGTTTATTTTGAGGCGATTGCGCAGGCGCTAAAACAAGGAAAACAGGTGTTGGTGCTGCTGCCAGAAATTGCACTGACGCAGGTATTTTTGGAGCGGTTTCATGACCGCTTTGGCGCAGAGCCTGCGCCATGGCATTCTGACCTTGCGCCTACAATGCGCGAGAAAGTCTGGCGGCAAGTGGCGCAAGGTGATTTGCGGGTGGTGGCCGGTGCGCGTTCAGCGCTGTTTTTGCCGTTTTCAAATCTGGGTCTCATCGTCGTCGATGAAGAGCATGACGCGGCCTATAAGCAAGAGGACCGCGTGTTTTATAATGCGCGCGATATGGCGGTTGTGCGCGCATTTGGGCAATTTTCCGATTGTGCTGGCGTCGGCAACACCTTCCATTGAAACGCGCTATAACGCCGATGAGGGGCGCTATAAATATGAGCGGTTGAACGCGCGCTATGCGGATGCGGCACTGCCAACCCTTAAGGCCATCGACATGCGCAAAAGCCCGCCGCAGCGTGGCGGATTTTTATCCCCCGCCTTGATTGAGGCAATGCAGCAGACATTAGAGCGCGGGGAACAAAGCCTGCTGTTTTTGAACCGCCGTGGCTATGCGCCGCTGACCTTGTGCCGCGCGTGCGGGCACCGGTTTGAGTGTTCCACGTGTTCGGCTTGGCTGGTCGAGCACCGGTTTCGCAAACAATTGGTGTGCCACCACTGTGGTCACCATGAGGGCGTGCCGGAGGCGTGCCCTGAATGTGGCACATTTGATCATTTGGTCGCCTGTGGCCCCGGCATAGAGCGCATTGCCGAAGAGACGCTAAGCCATTTTCCGGATGCGCGTATTATTGTTTTATCCTCTGACATGATGGGCGGGGTGAAGCGTCTGCGCCTCGAAATGGAGGCGATTGCCAAGGGCGAAGCCGACATCGTGATCGGCACGCAGCTGGTGGCCAAAGGGCACAATTTTCCCAATATGACCATGGTCGGCGTTGTCGATGCGGATTTGGGCCTTGCCAATGGTGATCCGCGCGCAGCCGAGCGCACGTTTCAGTTGCTGAGCCAAGTCACGGGACGGGCGGGGCGAACGGGCAAAAAGTCCGTTGGCCTGTTGCAGACGTTCCAGCCAGAGCATCCGGTCATGCAGGCTATTATCTCCGGTGATATGGACGCATTTTATGACAAACAGATTGATGAGCGCGCGCGCGGGAAAATGCCGCCGTTTGGTCGGCTCGCCTCGATCATTATTTCGGCGGCAACGCGGCTTGAGGCCGAAGGATATAGCCGCACATTGCGCAGCGCGGCACCAGCGGCCAAGGATGTGACGGTGCTGGGGCCCGCTGAAGCGCCGCTCGCCATGGTGCGCGGGCGGCACCGGTTTCGCATTTTAGTGCACGGCGATGCGCGCACCAATGTGCAGGCCTATTTGCGCGAGATGATCAAGGCCGCGCCGAACCCGCGCGGATCGGTAAAAATACAAGTGGATGTCGACCCGCAAAGCTTTTTGTGAGGGGCATCAATGAGAAGTTAGTTCCTTCAGAACGACTTCGAATGGTTCTCCGGCTTCCGTCACACGCCGAATCAACTCGCGAATGCCATCTTGTCCAACGTCCTGTTCGATATCACGCACCATTTGCGCGGACGCACCATAGGCTTGCGGCCATGTGTTTTCGTTCACTTCGCGCTTCCAGTCGTGATAGCTGAGAATGTTGCGCGCCCACGCTTTTTCATCATCTGAATAATCGTAAGCGAAGCGATCATCGCCAGAAACATAGGTCGCCAGTCCCTCGTTGAACCATTTTGGAATGACATTATTCCACATGCCGAATTGGCCCATCCTTAAGGCCAGTTCAGTATGCAACAGTTCATGGGTCATGATTGTTGTGTTCAAGCCTTCGGGATTGAGCCGCACGAGCGCTTTTCCCCAGCTGATCCCAATGGTGCCTTTATCACCGAAAAGTTTAAGGCAAGCGCCATCCTCTCTGGTGCAGAATAAAATGCGTGGGGTTGCATTGTAGCTGCCTAAATAGTTCTCAACGGCTTTTTGTGCTGTTTGAATGTCTGCGAGAAGTGAATTTCTGACTTTCTCATCACTTGTATCAAGATAGATATTATCAGCTATTTCGCTCATTCCAAAACAGGTCGGACAAAGCGCCCGTTGCGGGCCAGGTATGGCTGCTGCGGCAACCACGGTAAGGCCAAGCAGGGCGACGATGCCAAAAGCGATGCGGTTTAGCATTTATGTCTCCTGATCATTTGTTCATTCTTTCTTTGACAAGCCATTGTGGCTAAGCCATGGCTTTTGCACCATGTCAAACACCCGCGCCATAGCACCTGAATTGCCCAAACCTGAACTACCTATGCCAACGCTTGCGGTTGTCATAACGCTGTTCGCATTTTTCAGTTTTTCGATGCTGGATGCGTCGGCCAAATGGCTGGTCACGGGCGGTCAAGCGGTTTTATTTGTGGTTTGGGTTCGGTTCCTATCGCAGGCGATCATACTCTTCGTCATGTATCGCGGGTGGAAAAACCCGCGTCTGTGGAAAATGGAAAATCCTACTCTTCAGATCATACGCGGTCTTTTGTTGCCTGCGATGACGTTCTTCAATTTCACAGCGCTGCAATATTTACAGCTTGCCGAAACAATCTCGGTTCTTTTGGCTTCTCCCATATTGGTGGCCGCCCTTGCAGGTCCGATGCTCGGCGAATGGGCAGGGCCGCGGCGGTGGGCGGCGATTATTGTCGGCTTTATCGGCGTTTTGATCGTGGTGCGGCCCGGCACCGCGGTGTTCGATTGGCCGATTATTTTCATCATCATCTCGATGGTTTGCTATTCGTTTTATTTTATTTTGACGCGCAAGCTGGCGAACTCAGAGACGCCTGAGAGCCTGATTTTTTATTCCTGCATATTTGCCGCCGTTTTATTTTTCACCTTTCGCGATTGGCGAGGCGCAAGTGCCCATGCGCAGTCTCGACTGGATCGCGTTTGGCATAGCCGGTGTATCGGGTATGGTAGGGCATATGGCGATTATTCGCGCCAGCCAAATGGCCAACGCCGCTAAAGTTGTGCCTTTCACCTACACACAAATCATATGGATGACCGGTTTAGGTTTTTTGGTGTTTGGTCAATGGCCTGATCAATGGACAATGGTGGGCATGGTTGTTGTTGCCGCATCCGGTCTCTATCTATGGTACCGGGAATATACCTTAAGAAAGAAAAACGGATGATCGATCTTCAAATTGTGCCGCCGCAAACGCTGGGTGAAATGTTGGCTTGGGGCTCGGCGGTTATTACCATATTGTTCGGTTTGATCTGCTTTTTTGCGCCGCGCATCACGTTTAATATTCTGCGCCTGCGCACGGCCGAAGGCGTGCCCGAAGCGTTGTCGGAAAGCCGCGCCACCATGGCGGGATTTTATCTCGGGGTCGGCATCTTAGCGATTTTGCTGGCGCAGCCCTTCATTTGGATGGTGCTCGGTGCTGGATGGTTTTTCACCGCTTTAGGCCGTCTGGTGTCGATTATTTTTGATCGCGGTAATACTCAATTTAATTGGATATCGATTGGAATGGAGGCAGCGCTCGCCGCCGGTCCGCTGCTTTATGTTTTTGGCTATGTTGGCTAGAGCGTTTCGCGTTAAATTTGAAATATAAGGTATCACCAAACGCGTTGAAGTTGATTTCAGGCAGCGTTTGGTGATTTGAGGTTTAACGCGAAACGCTTTAGTCCGTCGTTGATGCGTTTTACGACTAAGGACATAGACAAACGTTCATTTTAAGATCGATTTAAACGATAAAGAATGGTGTCGGCGACTTGCACGGTGTTAAACCCTATGCTAGGTCGCCGAGGAAATGGCGAAGAATCTTTAAATAGTTCTAAAGCCGATACCAAAATGATAATCGATCGGTGTGCTTGGATGGTTTTTAACGTAATCCGCGCACTCTACAGCTAAGAGAAGTGACTGTCTGTGGCCACCTCGTCTCGTACATCTCAAGTCGCTCTACGGTATGCGGGTTCTTTGTATGAACTTGCATCTGAAATCAAACGCCGTTGCTAAAGTTGAAAAATCTCTCAATGAGTTTGAGACGATGATTGCCAATAGCGCGGACTTGCAACGCCTTATCGTAAGTCCTGTGTTTTCAGCTGACGAACAGGTGGCTGCGATAAACGGCCTTACCGCCAAAGCAAAGTTTGACCCGCTGGTGACGAACTTTCCTCAAAGTCGTGGCGGGCAATCGCCGCTTGTTTGCGATACCGTCGATCCTAAGCGCATTTCGTGATATCGCAGCCAATGGCCGCGGTGAAGTGTCTGCAGATGTGACCGTTGCTGCTGCGCTGAGCGCGGCGCAAGAAAAAAGAATTGAAGGCAACACTGAAAAGTGTGGCCGGCAAAGACGTGACGCTCAACATAAGTGTTGATCCGTCAATTCTCGGAGGCTTGATTGTGAAGATGGGCTCACGCCAAATTGACACTTCACTTAAAACCAAGCTTTCCTCCCTTAAGATTTCGCTCAAAGAGGTCGGATGATGGACATTCGCGCGGCAGAGATTTCTGCAATTTTAAAAGACCAGATTAAGAATTTCGGCAAAGAGGCTGAAGTTTCAGAAGTTGGCCAAGTGCTATCTGTGGGCGATGGTATCGCCCGCATTTACGGCTTGGACCAAGTTCAAGCTGGTGAAATGGTCGAATTCCCAGGCGGAATTCGCGGCATGGCGTTGAACCTTGAAGAGGACAACGTCGGCGTTGTTATTTTCGGTTCTGACCGTGACATTAAAGAGGGCGACACAGTTAAGCGTACAGGCGCTATTGTGGACGTTCCAGTTGGCAAAGGGCTTCTTGGCCGCGTGGTTGATCCACTTGGCAATCCAATCGACGGCAAGGGTCCGATCAAGGCTGAAAAGCGCATGCGCGTGGACGTGAAAGCGCCGGGCATTATCCCGCGTAAATCTGTGCATGAGCCAATGGCAACCGGTCTTAAAGCGATTGACGCTTTGATCCCTGTTGGTCGTGGCCAGCGAGAGCTTGTTATCGGCGACCGTCAGACCGGTAAAACAGCGATTATTCTGGATACTTTCCTGAACCAAAAGCCTGCTCATGATAGCGGAACAGAGAGCGAGAAGCTCTACTGTATTTACGTGGCGGTTGGTCAGAAGCGTTCAACCGTGGCACAGTTCGTTAAAGTGTTGGAAGAGCGTGGCGCGCTGCCATATTCCATTATTATTGCGGCGACCGCGTCTGATCCGGCACCGTTGCAGTTCTTGGCACCGTTTGCCGGCTGTACGATGGGCGAGTATTTCCGCGATAACGGTATGCATGCATTGATCGGCTATGACGACCTTTCAAAACAAGCGGTTGCTTACCGTCAGATGTCGCTTCTTCTTCGCCGTCCGCCGGGCCGTGAAGCCTATCCAGGCGATGTTTTCTATCTTCACTCCCGCTTGCTTGAGCGTGCGGCGAAGCTGAACGAAGACCAAGGCTCTGGTTCTTTGACAGCGTTGCCCGTTATTGAAACGCAGGCGAACGATGTTTCAGCCTACATTCCAACCAACGTGATTTCGATCACTGATGGGCAGATTTTCTTGGAAACAGACTTGTTCTTCCAAGGTATTCGCCCTGCGGTGAACGTGGGTCTGTCGGTTTCACGTGTTGGTTCTGCGGCACAGATTAAAGCGATGAAGCAGGTTGCTGGTTCCATCAAAGGCGAGCTTGCCCAGTACCGCGAAATGGCAGCGTTTGCGCAGTTTGGTTCAGACCTTGATGCGTCGACACAGCGTTTGCTGAACCGCGGTGCGCGTTTGACAGAATTGCTGAAACAACCGCAATTCTCGCCGCTGAAAACCGAAGAGCAGGTCGCTGTTATTTTTGCTGGCGTAAAAGGCTATCTTGATCAGCTTCCCGTCAACAAAGTCGGCGCTTTTGAACAAGGTCTTCTTGCTCATATGCGCGGTGAAGGCAAAGCTGTTTTGGCGACAATTGCTAAAGAACAGAAGCTGACAGACGCGACGGAAGCGGCTCTAAAGGGTCATATCGAAGCATTTTCAAAGGGTTTTGCGTAAACTATTGCGCAAGCCCCTTGTCACGGAAGTCAAGAGTTTAGGGTTGTAAGATATGCCTTCATTGAAGGACCTTCGAAGCCGAATTTCTTCGGTGAAGGCGACACAAAAAATCACCAAGGCCATGAAAATGGTTGCTGCTGCTAAATTGCGCCGTGCGCAAGATGCGGCTGAAGCTGCGCGTCCATATTCGCAGCGGATGGGTTCGGTTCTTGCCAATATCGCAGCGACCGTGGGCGGTGACGATGCACCAAAACTGATGGCCGGAACAGGCCGTAGCGATACGCATTTGTTGATTGCCTGCACATCAGAGCGCGGGCTTTGTGGCGGTTTCAACTCGTCGATCGCCCGTTTTGTGCGCGCCGATGTGTTAAAGCTCAAAGCTGCTGGCAAGAAGGTAAAAATTCTTTGCGTTGGCAAAAAAGGTTTTGATATTTTGCGACGTGAGTTTGCCGATCTTATTATCGACCGGATTGATTTGCGCGAAGTGAAGAACCTGCGCTTTTCTGATGCGGACGCGATCGGTAAGCGTGTGATGGGTATGTTTGATGCGGGCGAATTTGATGTTTGCACGCTTTACTACTCAGAATTTAAATCTGTTATTTCACAAATCCCGACGGGTTTTCAGCTTATCCCGGCTGCTGCGCCTGCCGTAGAAGCCACCAATACGGGTACAGCTGACGCAGCGGTGTATGAGTATGAGCCCGATGCTGCTGCGATTTTAGATGATCTAATCCCGCGCAATATATCGGTACAGATTTTCCGAGCCTTGCTCGAAAATGTTGCCGGAGAAATGGGTGCGAAAATGTCTGCGATGGACAATGCCACTCGCAATGCAGGCGATATGATTAAGAAATTGACGATGAGCTATAACCGCCAGCGTCAGGCACAAATTACAAAAGAACTTATCGAAATTATTTCAGGCGCGGAAGCGCTGTAAGGAAGGGTAGTCACCATGGCAAAAGCACCAGCATCACCAGCAGCTGCGCCAAAAAAGCCTGCGGCAAAGGCGGCGGCAAAGCCAGCGGCGGTCAAAAAGACAGCTGCTAAAACCGGTCGCCACGGGAAGAGTGTCTCAGGTTATTGGCGCGGTTGTGGACGTGAAATTTGATGGTTCGTTGCCAGCAATTTTGAACGCTCTCGAAACCAACAACCTTGGCAACCGTCTTGTGTTGGAAGTCGCACAGCACCTTGGTGAGAGCACTGTGCGCTGTATCGCAATGGACTCGACAGAGGGTCTTGTGCGCGGTCAGGCAGTCACCGATACGGGTTCGCCAATTATGGTACCTGTTGGTGAAGAAATGCTCGGCCGTATCATCAACGTGATTGGTGAGCCGGTTGATGAGGCAGGGCCAATTAAATCAAAAGTTATGCGCCCGATCCATGCGGATGCGCCGTCTTATGTTGAGCAATCAACCGAGGCCGCTATTCTTGAGACAGGGATCAAAGTTATTGATTTGCTCGCGCCTTATGCGCGCGGTGGTAAAATCGGTTTGTTCGGCGGTGCTGGTGTTGGCAAAACAGTTCTCATTCAGGAGCTGATCAACAACATTGCGAAAGCCCATGGTGGCTATTCTGTGTTTGCCGGTGTTGGCGAGCGCACACGTGAAGGCAACGACCTTTACTACGAATTCATCGAATCTGGTGTGAACCAGAAGGGCGGCGGCGCTGGCTCCAAGGCGGCCCTGGTGTATGGTCAGATGAACGAGCCGCCAGGTGCGCGTGCGCGTGTAGCGTTGACAGGCTTGACGATTGCGGAAGATTTCCGCGACAAAGGGCAAGACGTGTTGTTCTTTGTTGATAATATTTTCCGCTTTACGCAAGCCGGTTCAGAAGTGTCCGCATTGCTGGGACGAATTCCGTCTGCGGTGGGCTATCAGCCTACGCTTGCAACGGATATGGGCCAGATGCAGGAGCGTATCACGACAACGCAAAAGGGATCGATTACATCGGTGCAGGCGATTTATGTTCCTGCCGACGACTTGACTGACCCGGCTCCAGCGACATCATTTGCCCACTTGGACGCGACAACAACGCTGAACCGTTCGATTGCTGAAAAAGGTATTTATCCAGCGGTTGACCCGCTTGATTCGACATCGCGTATGCTCGATCCGCAAATCGTTGGCGATGAGCATTACAGCGTGGCGCGGTCGGTGCAGTCTACATTGCAGCGCTATAAGTCATTGCAAGATATCATTGCGATTCTCGGCATGGATGAATTGTCGGAAGAGGACAAATTGGTCGTGGCTCGCGCGCGTAAAGTGGAACGCTTCTTGTCACAGCCGTTCTTCGTGGCTGAAGTATTTACAGGTTCGCCAGGTAAACTGGTTGCACTTGCTGATACGATTAAGGGCTTTAAGGGTCTTGTGGCTGGTGATTACGATCATCTTCCAGAGGCGGCCTTCTACATGGTTGGCACAATTGAAGAAGCCATGGAGAAAGCGCAGAAGCTTGCAGCAGAAGCTGCATAATTGAACTTGGAAAAAATGGGGGTACCGACATGAATAAAAGGTTTTTGTTTATCGCAGAACTTACATTCGCCGGTATCCTTGTTGGTCTTTTAATTGGACCGAGTTCGCTCAATGACTTTGTTGGGTTTGCGTATGAAAATTCGATGGCGATGAACTTGATTGTTGGCGCTTTTGTAGGCGGGTTTCTTGGGTTTATCGGCTCATTAAGCCTCGAGAAAACGGAAACTGAGTAGATAAATTATGGCTCAAGCTTTTACATTTGAATTGGTATCTCCTGAGCGCCTCTTGCTATCTGAACAAGTGACAGAAGTCCTAGTGCCAGGGATTTATGCATCTACATGACTGTGATGGCAAACCATGCACCGACAATGTCTACGCTTCAGCCGGGCGTTGCCGTCGTTAAAACAGCTGCGGGTGCGCAAGAAAGCTATGTTATCTTTGGCGGGTTTTTGGATGTGATGCCAACATCGTGCACAATTTTAGCGGAAGCTGCGGTACCCTTATCAGCGATGAACGCCACCGATCTGAATGAGCGCATTGAGGCTGCAAAAACCAGCGCTCATATGGCGGTTGATGGCGAGTCAAAAGTGCGCGCAGAGACCTATTTGGCGCAATTGGTTACTTTGCAAGGCACTCTGGCTTCAGATAAGACTATGATTAAAGCGATTTTTATGTTAATTTAATCACTAAACGCTGCCTGAAATCAAAGATTTCAACGCATTTGGTGATACCTGATGTTTAACAAACAAAGATCTAGCGCGGCGATGGGCTACTTCTTTCTATAAGCGGCGTTGGGTATTCGAGCTTGCCTTTATATCCGGCAAGGGAATTGGGAACGAGTTCGAGCGCTAAAAAGCGCTTACCCTGCTGCTCACAATCCACACAATCAGCCACCTCTGACCTGAAGCCAAACCTTTGGTAAAAATCTAAATCGCCTAGAACGAAAATACTCAAAAAGCCGCGGCTGCGTGCCGCTGCAATCAAAAGGCGCACAATTTGCGTTCCAATTTGGAAGTCGCGCCATTCTGTTTCAACAGTCGAGCGCGCTAGCGCCAGACGGCTTTTTTCCTGCTCCAGCTCTGCGGGTGAGTACCGCATGCCCAACAATTAAACCATCAATTTTGGCGCAGAGGTCAAGCGTGGTCAAGCTTCAGCCCGCGAGAGCGCCGCAGATCAGGTCGGCGCGTCCAAAAGCACGTTCAGCGAACGGCAATGCCCGCATGTCAGACCACTGGCCGGGTTCAAATATGGTTCTATCTAAGATCATGTCAGCCCCGTTGGTTTGCCGCCCAAATGTTTAAATGCTGCGACCACTTGCAAATAGACATCGCGTTTAAACGGCACAATAAGATCGGGCAGATCGGCCATTGGCACCCAAGCCCATTCGTCGAATTCTGCATCATGGCCAGTGGGCGGTGGATTGATCTGAATTTCGTCATCGCTGCCTTCAAAGCGAAACGCAAACCAGCGCTGTTTCTGGCCGCGATACTTGCCCTTAAGGCCAATCCCGATCATCTCCGCAGGAAGATCATAGGTCAACCAGTGCGGTGCCTCTTCAATCAGGCTTGCAAATCTGATCCCTGTCTCTTCATAAAGTTCGCGCCAAGCAGCAGCCAGTGGGGCTTCGCCCTTGTCGATTCCCCCCTGTGGCATCTGCCACAATAGAGGCGATCCGGAATATTCCGTGTTGCCTTCTTTAATACGGCGCCCTGCCCAGACGAGACCATCACTATTCAGAAGCATCACACCCACGCAGGGCCGATAAGGAAGCTGGATGGGTTGCGACATGATCAATTATCCTTTTGCCCACGTGCCATGGCAGCAACGCCGACGATTTCAAAGCCATTTTTCTTGGCTTCATTGGCCC
>JAXHNY010000021.1:0-73885 GCA_034519905.1 Ahrensia sp. | reverse complement strand
TATGCTTCGTTCGTTGGCGTAATTGCTGGTGCGATGGCCATGCGACAGGCGTGCTTGCAACCTACGGATACCGCTGTTCTGATTTCTGGGGGAGCCATAAAGAACATTTTATGGCAGGCTCTGCGGTATAAATGTCAGACGTGATCCCTTAGCGTAACGAGTTTGGCGTAGTGAATGTAGCGTAGTGAATAATGAGATGAGCGAATTTTCCTTAAAAGATCTTGAAGCGATTATTGCCGAGCGGGCTACTGTGACCGACGGCACATCGTGGACGGCAAAACTGGTGGCCGGTGGCATAGAAAAAGCCGCCAAAAAACTCGGCGAAGAAAGCTTTGAAACAGTCATAGCAGCGCTTAGTGAGAGCGATGTGTCGCTGACTTCAGAGGCCGCAGATTTACTATACCATTTGATGGTTGTGCTTCACATGCGCGGCGTTAGTATTCATGATGTTCTGTGCACCTTAGAGAACCGCACAGCGCAAAGCGGCCTTGCAGAAAAAGCTAATCGCGGTGAAAGCCCAAGTTAAAGTGATGGTCAAAGATGGATCAAAAAATCAGTTCGAACTCTGATTCTCAAGTGGTCGATCAACTATCCGGTGGCAGCCTTTCGCCATACCGGCTTTTTTCTGCAGACAATTGGGCAGAGTTTCGCGCTGATACACCTTTGACCCTGACGGCAGAAGAAGTCGCGCGCCTACGTTCGCTCAATGACCCGATTGATTTGGAAGAAGTAACGCGTATTTATTTGTCGCTCTCGCGTCTTCTTTATGCTCATGTCGAAGCCTCTCAATCTCTTTTCGCGCAGCGGCGGCGATTTTTAAATGTAAGAGAAATCAATAAAACACCTTTTATTATCGGTATTGCGGGCTCTGTGGCCGTTGGCAAATCGACAACGGCGCGCGTTCTTAAAGAACTTCTACAAAGATGGCCATCGAGCCCAAAAGTGGATTTGGTAACAACCGATGGTTTTTTATGGCCCAATGAAGTCTTACGCAAACGCGGTCTTATGGAGCGAAAAGGCTTTCCTGAGAGCTATGATGTGGGCGCAATTTTGCGCTTTTTATCGGCCATTAAAGCGGGTGAGCCCGATGTCGACGCCCCCCTTTACTCTCATATGATCTACGATGTGATCGAAAATGAGTGCCAAACTGTACATCAACCGGATATTCTTATTTTTGAAGGGATCAATGTTCTACAAGTGAGCCAGCTGCCTGAGGGCGGGCGCACAGTGCCGTTTGTGTCAGATTTCTTTGACTTTTCAATTTATATAGACGCTGATGATTGGCTTATCCATAATTGGTACATCGAAAGATTTATGAAATTGCGCGCGACGGCCTTCAAAGATCCAACATCGTTTTTCCATCGTTATTCGCAAATGTCCGAAGACGCTGTTCGGGTTCTTGCAGAAGGTCTGTGGCAAAATATCAATATGAAAAATTTGATACAAAATATTTTACCGACACGGCCGCGTGCGGATCTGATTTTGCGCAAAGGATCGAACCATCTAGTCGAGACGGTTTTGTTGCGAAAACTTTGAAACTCTAAACCGGTGAAACCCGCCGTAGCGTGAGATTGATCCGCCCTCCATTTTTCAAAAGCGCGGAGGTATCTGGATAAATTCTATCAACACCGTGAAAGTTTAAGCGTCCTTCACCGCCCAAAATAATGACATCGCCAGAGATAAGTCTGACAGAGGTCGAGCGTCCATTACGGGTTTGTTCGCCGACGCGAAACAAGCAATCATCACCCAAAGAGACAGATAGAACTGGCGCATCGAAGTTCTGCTCATCTTTGTCTTGATGAAGGCTCATCTTGGCTGAAGCGTCATAAAAATTTATCAAACAAACACGCCTGTGTATTCTTCTGCGGATGCCGTCGTTTTCTGGTGATATCATGTATTGATGGCTAATCTTATAGCTTATCGATACCGCCAGTATAATGGTATCTTCTTTGTTGATGGTATGCGGTTGTTATCTTCATGACATCGCGTTATGGATGTGTCCGTGGTTGCCATTCTAAAAATGGTTTTTGATCATTGGTGCCAAGATGTGCCAAGGCATCGATCCATTCGGCGCCCGCACGGCCCGCATAAAAGGCGCGTTCTTCAGCTTCAGCGGCCTCTCGAATTGCCCGTTTTGCTGTATGATCGCTGATCGCCACAAAATGCCATGGCTGTTGATTGGCGCCCGATGGCGCTGAACCGGCTGCGCGGATACAATTCTCAATGATCTGACGGGGTACCGGCGTTGGCTTATAATCACGCACGGTGCGGCGTGTTTCCATTGCCGCCGCAAAAGCCTTGCTACGTGCCGCGATTTCACTCAAATCACGCTGAACAAAATTGAGGGCGATGTGAGGTGCTTTTTGATCATGTGGCATCCGATCATTCTAGCGCAACTTCGTTCATAAAAAAAGCGGCGCATCCACACAGATGCACCGCTTACCAGGCATTTAAATTACTTATTCCGCGGCGATGAGAAATCGAGGCGCCGCATCATTGACCTCGACATCCACGTGACCTTCAAACTTTTCGAAATTTGCGCGGAACATGGCGCTTAATTTGGCGGCTTGTCTGTCATAAGCCTCTGTATCGGACCAAGTAGAGCGTGGGTTCAAAATTTTAGCATCCACACCATTGACCGCTATCGGAACCATAAAGCCAAAATTTGGATCGATGCGCATCGCTGTAGTATCAAGCTCGCCATTCAGAGCCGCTGACAACAAGGCGCGTGTTGCTTTGATCGGCATGCGGCTGCCCACACCGTGAGCACCACCGGTCCAGCCGGTGTTCACCAGCCAGCAACTGACATTGTGCTTACCGATGAGATCACGCAAAAGATTGCCATAACTTGATGGATGGCGTGGCATGAACGGTGCCCCAAAACAGGTTGAAAATGTAGCCTGCGGCTCCGTTACGCCTTTTTCTGTACCGGCAACCTTTGCGGTGTATCCAGATAGAAAGTGATACATCGCCTGCGCTGGGGTCAATTTCGCTATGGGCGGTAACACGCCAAAAGCATCCGCCGTGAGCATGATTATGTTCTTAGGATTACCCGCTGTTCCAGAGGCGCTGGCATTTGGAATAAAGTGCAGAGGGTAAGCAATGCGCGAATTTTCTGCCAATGAATTGTCATCAAAGTCTGGCACGCGGTTTTCATCAAGAACCACGTTTTCCATAACCGTTCCAAAACGGCGCGTAGTGCTGAAAATTTCCGGCTCAGCTTCTTGCGATAATTTTATCGCCTTTGCGTAGCAACCACCTTCAAAGTTAAAAATGCCGTTTGGTCCCCAACCGTGCTCATCATCACCAATGAGAGTGCGGGCAGGATCTGCCGATAAAGTTGTTTTACCAGTTCCAGAAAGGCCAAAGAACACGGCTGCCTCACCATTGTCCGACACATTGGCAGAGCAATGCATCGGCATAACGCCTTTTGCTGGCAATAAATAGTTAAGTGCCGTGAAAACAGATTTTTTCATTTCGCCTGCGTAGGACGTACCACCGATCAGAACGATCATTCGGGTCAAATCGATTGCGATCACTGTTTGGCTGCGGCAGCCATGGCGTGCCGGATCTGCGCGAAATGATGGCAGATTTATAATTGTCATTTGGGGAACGAAATCGCCAAGGGAACCTCGGTCTGGGCGAATGAGCAAATTGCGGATGAAAAGCGAATGCCAAGCCTGCTCGGTAATAACGCGGGCTCTTATATTGTGTTCTGCATCAGCGCCCCCGATCAGGTCTTGAACAAAAAGTTCAGCACCCTTGGTATGAGCAAGCATTTCCGCCAGAAGCGTTTCGAACGCAGCTGGCGACATCGCCTTGTTGTTGTCCCACCAGATATGCTCATCAACGATGCCATCTTTTACGACAAATTTATCCTGCGCAGAACGGCCCGTATGTTCGCCCGTTTTGGCAACCAAAGCACCGTGGGCAGATAACTCGGCCTCACCGCGTTGAAGTGCATATTCATAAAGTGATGATTCTGTGAGGTTGTAATAGACAGCGGCAGCCGCTTCTATTCCATTTTTCTGTATGCCATGCGCTTTATTGAATGTGCCATTCGTTTTCATGCGTTACACCAATCTCATATTTGTTTAAACACGTAATAGAATTCTCCCGGTGGTCCTGAACCAGAATTATTAAATAACTTCAAACGTTTAATCGGTTTAAAAATTTTAAAATCGTTTCAATCGGTTTAAAAACGCGTTTATTTTGGATTATTTACCAAGCGCGTTAAACAATCGGTTTAGTCATGCAATTGAATTCACCATAAACACAATCAGTCTACGGGCATGACAGCTAAATATTTGTGTGCCACAATTTGAACGGAGTTTGCGCGCTTTGCCTTCAAATGGGTAAACATCCGAGGCAATAGCGTTCACTGGCTAGGGAGAACTTTTAAATGCAAACAGTTGCGTTGGTCGATGATGACCGCAACATTCTGACATCTGTTTCAATCGCTCTAGAAGCTGAAGGCTTTAGGGTAGAAACCTATACCGATGGTGCGTCGGCCTTAGACGGCCTTCTTGCGAAGCCGCCAAATCTAGCGATTTTTGATATCAAAATGCCGCGCATGGATGGCATGGAGCTTTTGCGCCGGCTGCGCCAGAAATCAGATCTTCCGGTTATCTTTCTCACATCAAAAGATGATGAGATCGACGAGCTGTTTGGCCTTAAAATGGGCGCCGATGATTTTATTACGAAGCCGTTTTCGCAGCGCCTACTGATTGAGCGCGTTAAAGCAATCATACGCCGAACAGCTGCGCGCGAAATAATGTTAAAGCCCGGCGCCGCTGGCGCTGCTCAAACAATCATACGCGGACATCTGGTGTTAGACCAAGAGCGTCATACGTGTGAATGGAAAGATAAGCCTGTCACGCTGACGGTGACGGAGTTTCTGATTCTATACGCTTTGGCGCAGCGCCCCGGCGTTGTCAAAAGCCGCGATTCTTTGATGGATGCCGCCTATGACGATCAAGTCTATGTGGACGATAGAACAATCGATAGCCACATTAAACGCCTACGCAAAAAATTTAAACAAGTCGATGATGATTTTGAAATGATCGAGACGTTATATGGCGTTGGTTATCGATTTAGCGAAACGTGATACAAAACCAGACGAATATCAAAAAAGGTCTCTAACGAATGGCCGTTGATACGGAACATTTGGATATAAAAAAAGGACGCGGCAATCTATCTGTGCCGCGCCGCTTTTTTGTCGCCTTTTGGGGACCATTTTTCCGTCAAATGCGGCGCCTGTTTCGTCAGTATTTTTTCTCGTCTATCACGCGGCGTATTTTATTCCTGAACTTAGCAGCGCTCGCTCTCTTGATGTCAGGGATTTTGTATCTCAATCAATTCCGCGAGGGGTTGATCGATGCTCGCGTCGAAAGTCTGATGACGCAAGGGGAGATTATAGCAGGCGCAATTGCGGCGTCGGCCAACGTTGAAACAGACACGATACTGATTGATCCGGAAAAATTATTAGAATTGCAAGCAGGGCAAAGTGTTGTGCCAAGCGTTGATGGCCTTGATAGCCTGGATTTTCCAATAAATCCTGAGCGTGTCGCACCGGTGCTGCGGCGTTTGATCTCCCCGACCAGAACGAGAGCGCGGATTTACGATCGCGATGCAAATTTGGTCTTAGATTCGCGCCATCTTTATTCGCGTGGGCAAATATTGCGGTATGATCTTGAACCCATTGATGCACCAAAAGATAGCATTTATGATCGGATCAGAAGTTCAA
This sequence comes from Ahrensia sp., assembly GCA_034519905.1. Classification (GTDB taxonomy): domain Bacteria; phylum Pseudomonadota; class Alphaproteobacteria; order Rhizobiales; family Rhizobiaceae; genus Ahrensia. The sequence continues at coordinate 68,139 of JAXHNY010000021.1, read as the reverse complement.
TATCGACATTTTTTATCCGTCGCGATTTACCGGTTTACCGCGAACAACCAGGTGGCACAGGAACAGCTTACCCGGAAGTTATGGGCGCGCTATCAGGCGGGCGCGGGCAAATTGTTCGCGTTTCAGAAGAAGGCGAAATGATCGTATCCGTAGCGGTGCCGGTTCAGCGGTTTCGTGCCGTTCTTGGCGTTTTGCAATTGTCAACAATAGGCGGTGATATCGATAAAATTGTTTTCGGCTGAACGCCTTGCCATGTTTCGCGTTTTTGCCGTTGCCGTTGTGGTCAACATAATCCTGTCTATGCTGCTAGCCAGCACGATTGCTAATCCGTTACGCCGCCTTTCAGCTGCGGCAATCCGCGTGCGAAAGTCGATAAAGGCGCGCGAAGAAATCCCCGATTTTTCAGCGCGCCAAGACGAAATTGGCAATTTATCCGTCGCACTGGGCGATATGACGCAATCACTTTACGCTCGGATCGACGCGATCGAAAGCTTTGCCGCCGATGTAAGCCACGAGCTTAAAAACCCACTTACATCGCTGCGCAGTGCGGTTGAAACTCTGCCACTGGTCAAAACGGATGATCAACGTCGGAAGGCTTTTAGCTGTGATCGCACACGATGTTCGCCGTCTTGATCGCCTAATTACAGATATTTCGAACTCGTCTCGGCTTGATGCAGAACTGGTGCGCGAGGAATCTAAGCCGGTGGATTTTGCACAAGTACTGCGCAATCTTGTTTCCATCTTTGAACAGGGACATTTGGGTGAAATGGATGTAAAGCTCCATATCGCAAAAGTACCCGCGGGCACAAAAGGCTATACCGTTTTGGGCCATGAATCGAGGCTCGGTGAAATTATCACCGAACCTGGTCGAGAATGCGCAGTTTTATTCCAGAAAAAAATGGCCAGATTGATATTCGCTTATCACGGCGGAAAAATTATTTAGAAGTGTTGGTCGAAGACAATGGGCCCGGTATTCGCGCTGAAAACATAGAAACAATATTCCAGCGATTTTATACCGATCGCCCAGACGCCGCTGATTTCGGCAAGAATTCCGGTCTAGGGCTTTCCATTTCACGCCAAATTGTCGAGGCCCACGGGGGGACATTGACGGCAGAAAATATCATCAATGAGAAATCCAAAAGCGTCAAGTCTCTGGCGCGCGATTCATTCTGCGGCTCCCTTGTGAATAATCACCATGCGACACTAATAGCGATCGATAGGTAAGGGCGTTTTGATTCAGGGCCCTTCGGGCTCGGGAAAGACTTTGCTGGCTCTACATCTTTTTAAGCGCTGCCACCTTGCGAATGTGCGAGCTGAAATCATCGCCGACGATCAGAGTACTTTGCAGAAAAAAGAGCCGGTTGGTTGGCCGGGCGCCTCGTGGCGTCGAAGCATCAGATTAGAAGTTCGCGGTTTAGGGTATTGTCGATCTGCCGCCACTTCAGAAAGGTGCCAGAATACCGATTTATTTACATGTGTCGTTGGTTGAGCAGGAAGAGTTACTGCGGTTTTGGGACGATCGGCTATTTTGAAAGTAAATGGTGTACGTGTAAAATCATTCACACTATCGACTGCACAAGTGGAGGCTGCTGGCAAATGCGGTTCTCAGCAGCGCTGGGAACTGTGCCGTTACACATCTAAGGTTGCTTTGACTTGCGCCACACATATTAAATTTTTCTTGTTATTTTTTTTAATTACTGGTCAGAAGTAAAGGTACTAAATAAATGAGAGCCTAAAAATGGCGAAGTCGGGAAAATTCGGTCGATGATCGGTGTCGTATTAGTATCACATGGAAAGCTTTCCGCATGCTTTAAAGCTGCAGTTGAGCACGTTGTTGGCGCGCAAGAAACTTTTGAAGGAATTTGCATAGAAGTCGACGATAATATGGAGCAGCGGCGTGAGGATATCCGTGCCGCCGCGGCACAGTGCGATACCGGCCAGGGTGTTATTATTGTCACAGATATGTTTGGCGGGACGCCGTCCAACTTAGCAATATCACTAATGGAGCCGGGGAAAATAGAGATTATCGCCGGCATGAATTTACCGATGCTGATTAAGCTCGCCAAGGCGCGCGAAACAAAAGACATGGATACAGTTTTAAAACTATCGGCTGAAGCGGGAAAAAAATATATCAATGTCGCCAGTCAGGTTTTGGCGGGCAAATAAATATGCCGCATCGTCAGAACGCTTACCATACGCAACAAAAAAGGGCTGCACGCCCGGGCGTCTGCGCGCTTTGTGCAAACCGTCGAAGATTTTGATGCAAAGGTGACAGTGTCTAAAGATGATACCAGCGTTGGCGGCACGTCGATTATGGGGCTTATGATGTTGGCGGCAAGCCGCGGCAGCACAATTGATGTCACATCAGAAGGACTGGATGCTGAACGCGTGATGGATGCGATAGAGGCGCTCGTGGACAATAAATTTGGCGAAGGCGAGTGAAGTTAGCTCAACCCCATATTGACACATAAAGATTTCTTTATGTCCTCGTTGCATCGTACCGCCATCTCTGTTAGGGGATGGCACCGAAGCATTTTATCCTTATTTCATTTGGAGACGCCGCATGGCTCACAACGATTACATCGTCAAAGACATCAACCTCGCCGATTTTGGGCGCAAAGAACTTGATATCGCTGAAACTGAAATGCCAGGTCTTATGGCGCTTCGCGAAGAGTTTGGCGCAAGCCAGCCCCTGAAAGGCGCACGCGTTGTCGGCTCATTGCATATGACCATTCAGACCGCTGTATTGATCGAAACTTTGACTGCCCTTGGCGCCGATGTGCGCTGGGCCTCGTGTAATATATATTCAACACAAGACCATGCGGCAGCGGCAATCGCAAAATCTGGTGTTCCGGTTTTTGCCATCAAGGGCCAAACCTTGGAAGAGCATTGGGATTATCTTGATAAATCCTTTATGTTTCCTGAGGGTCCAAACTTGATATTGGACGACGGTGGCGACGCCACACTCTATGTGCTTTTGGGTGCGCGCGCTGAAGCGGGTGAGGATATCATTCCTGTCCCAACGTCTGAAGAAGAAGAAGTTATCAAAGCGCAAATTAAAAAGCGCATGGCACAAACACCTGGTTTCTTTACAAAAACACGTGCAGCCATCGTTGGTGTTTCAGAGGAAACAACGACAGGTGTACACCGCCTTTATGAATTGCAGAAAAACGGGCAATTGCCGTTCCCTGCGATCAACGTCAATGACAGTGTTACCAAGTCAAAGTTTGACAACAAATATGGCTGCAAAGAATCACTGGTTGACGGTATTCGCCGCGCGACAGATACGATGATGGCTGGCAAAACCGCCGTCGTTTGCGGTTATGGTGATGTGGGCAAAGGATCTGCTGCATCACTTCGCGGTGCCGGCGCCCGCGTTAAAGTCACTGAAATCGACCCGATTTGTGCGCTTCAAGCGGCCATGGATGGCTTTGAAGTAACAACGCTAGAAGATTGTGTCAAAGACGCTGATATTTTTGTGACGACGACGGGCAACAAAGACATCATCCGCATCGAACATATGCGCGAAATGAAAGACATGGCGATTGTTGGTAATATTGGTCACTTTGATAATGAAATCCAAGTGGCAAACCTGCGCAATTTAAAAGTGACCAACATCAAAGACCAAGTGGACATGTACCATATGCCAAACGGCAACCGCATGATCCTCCTGTCGCAAGGCCGCTTGCTCAATCTTGGCAATGCGACAGGCCATCCGTCTTTCGTGATGTCAGCCTCGTTTACCAATCAGGTTTTGGCTCAAATCGAGCTATGGACGCGTGGTGATCAATATAAAAATGATGTTTATATTTTGCCAAGCACTTGGATGAAAAGGTCGCTCGGTTGCACCTTGCAAAAGATCGGCGTGAAGCTCACCGAGCTTAATCAAGATCAAGCTGACTATATAGGTGTAAAAGTAGAAGGCCCGTTCAAGCCAGAGCACTACCGTTACTAAAAAATGCAAACTAACACGAATAAAGTAGACCAGATCACGAAAGTGATCTGGTCTTTTTCATTTGAGCCTTTTCCGTTGATTACTTTGGTTAGGTATGTTGAGGCTGATTCGTTATGGGGCCAATGGGCGGCGTGTACCGAAAAAGTATAAACTCAGCGGGTTTGTCTTGTTTACCGCGCAGATGATGAAGAACCTGTGACCACAAAAGCATAGTCTGCTTGGGGAACAAGACATGAAAATGAGTAGAATTGAGCGCTATTTCAAAAACCAACCAAGGCGGTTTAGAGATCGACTTGCATGGGTCGTCCCTCTATCTTGTTCTACATTTACGCCGACACACAGCATTGCCCAACAGTTGACGGCTAGCGAATCATCTTTCCTCGGCATTCCTCTGCGAACTTTTGAAATAACCCAATTTGCCCTATTATCCGGATCGATGATTGCCGCCTTGGCTTCTGCGTTGTGGTTAATCCGTGAACGTGGACGCGTCACGGCTCAAAATACAATTCTGCGCGCAAAAGTCAGATGGACTGACGTCACGTGTTAATCAACTTGAAGCTTTGGCAAATGCTGACGGCCAGATGTCGATTATTTGGTCTCATGGCGAAACAAAGCCCACTGTATCTGGCCAATTGGAGCAAGGCGCTGGGATACCAACCGTTAGTGCGCAAGTGCTTGCATTTGGCCGGTGGCTTGAGCCGAATTCCGCCGTACGAATAGAACATGCTATTGATGCGCTGCGCCAAAATGCAGCTCCGTTTGCTGATATTGTGACAACGCTGAAGGGAACGCCCATCGAGATTGCGGGGCGCACGTCAGGCGGTGCTGCGGTTATACGGTTGAGCAATTTAAGCCATGAACGCACTGCACATGCCAAATTGGTCAACGCTCACGAACGTATCGTAAACACGGTCGAAACACTGCAAATGCTGATGGACAAAATTGAGATGCCGATATGGATTCGGTCAGGTGATGGAAGTCTGGCTTGGGTCAACACTAATTTTGCAAAGGCTGTAGAGTGTAAGGACAGCGATGATGTTATTGAGCGCAGCGCAGAATTGTTTGGCGGACAGGCGCTTCGCCAAATCACAGAGAAGCGCCAAGCCCAAGGTGTATTTTCAGGCGGCGCACTTGACAACTGTTGTTGGTGGAGATCGTCTCGTCTTTGACGTGATTGAAGCGAGTGGACCATCAGGATCGGCTGGTATTGGGTTTGACAGAACCGAGACCGAAAATGTTCGCCATGAGCTTAACAAAACTATTCGGAGCCATGAAGAGACACTTGATGAATTGACGACGGCTGTCGCCATGTTTGATGAAGAACAGAAACTACAGTTTCATAACCAGGCGTTTGCTAAATTATGGAATTTAGAAACGGCGTTTCTTAATCAGGCGCCGAACATCTCGATGTTTCTTGATCGTTTGCGCACAGACGGTCAATTGCCTGAGCAGCCTGAATGGCGGCGTTGGAAGGATGATTTACTGTCTGCTTTCCGGGCTACTGAGCCGCAGGAACACTGGTGGCATCTCACGGATGGTCGCACAGTGCGGGTGGTTGCAAACCCGCTACCAAAAGGTGGGCTGACGTGGGTATTTGAAAATCTCACTGAGCGTATTGATCTAGAAAGTCGCTACAAGACAATGGTGCAGGTACAAGGTGAAACACTTGACCACTTGGCTGAAGGCGTTGCGGTTTTTGGATCCGACGGACGCTTGCAATTGGCAAACCCCGCTTTTGAAAACTTCTGGTCACTGAATGTGGCGCAAGAAGATCAGATGCTGCATATCCGTGATATAGCCCAGACAATCAAAGAACGCGGTCAAGATTCGGGGCCTTGGGAAGACTTTGCGGGCATCGTCACAGCCTTCGATGAAGACCGAACCGGCGGTGTTGGTAAATTACTCTCCAACGAAAAGACGCTTTCTTGGATGATCGTACCGCTACCAAATGGACAAACAATGATTACATTTGTCGACGTGTCCGATTCAGAACAAATGGAGCGTGCGCTACGTGAAAGAAATGATGCTTTGAGAGCGCACCGCGTTGCTTAGAAATCGGTTTATTCAGCACGTGTCTTACGAATTGCGTTCTCCGCTGACGACAATCATGGGCTTCACAGATCTTATTTCAATGGAGAATATTGGCCCGCTTAATCAAAAACAGCGTGAATACATTGGGCATATAGAAATGTCGTCGCAAGCGCTATTGGCCACCACCGATAATATTCTAGATCTGGCAAGCGTCGATGCAGGTGTGTTGGAGTTGAACTTTAGCCAAGTCGATATCGAAGCTGCCATGCGTGAAGCCGCAGCCAATCTAAGCAACAGGTTTAAGGAACACCATATCGACCTAGCGGTGCGCATTGAACCACAATGCGGTACAATCATTGCCGATCGTGCGCGGTTAATCCAAGTGATGGAAAACGTGCTGGCCAATGCGGCAGATTTTGCACCGGAAAATTCCACCGTAACCTTCAGCGGCATGCGGGCAGAAAATGCTGTAATATTCAAAATCCGCGACAAAGGCCAAGGTATGGATGCTGACGTACTAAAAGACGTATTTGAGCGATTTCATGCAAAAGGTGGTGGGCGCAGGCGCGGTACAGGCCTTGGCCTTGCAATCGTCAAAAGCTTTGTTGATCTGCACAATGGCGAAGTGAAAATTGACTCATCTCCCTCACGGGGCACCGAGGTGATGCTGACATTCCCCGTTGCCCCTTCACGTATAAGCGTGGCCGCAGAATAGTTGACAATCATGTTGCTTGGCGATGAACAAAAGACCGTAAAATTTGCGGATGTTTTTGCGAGGGCGCTAAAGCCTGGCGATTGCGTCGCTCTTTATGGAGATTTAGGTGCCGGAAAATCAACCTTCTGCCGAGCGATCATTCGGGCACTTGCCGCTGATGAGAACTTAGAAGTCCCAAGCCCAACATTCACATTGGTACAGCACTATGAAACGGTGCCTGCGATAAGCCATATGGATTTTTACCGCTTGGGTGGCGCCAGTGAGGTTGAAGAACTAGGGTTAGATTCAGCACTTCAAATCGGCGTCGTATTGATTGAATGGCCGAGTAAAGCGGAAGAAATGCTGCCAGGCGACCGCATCAACATCACACTGAGCGAGGTCGAACACGATCCGAGCGCAAGGCAAATGCATATCAATGCGCCCCAAGATTTTTTGCAGCGCCTTCATCGTAGCCAAGAAATTGCTGATTTTATTGTAGCGGCTGGTTTTGCCGAGGCGCGCCGCGCGCCATTTTCGGGCGATGCATCAGCACGTAACTATGAGTTACTTTACATTCAAAATCATGAGCTTCCCCTAATTTTAATGGATGCGCCGCGTCAAGCTGATGGGCCTGCTATTTACGATGGCCTTCCCTACAGCCAGGTTGTGCACTTGGCTGAAGATGTGCGCGCATTTGTAGCGATCAGTACGCTTCTGACTGATCGCGGGTTTTGCGCACCGAAAATAATCGCGCACGATATACCAAACGGATTGCTGTTGACGCAAAACCTCGGTGCAGGAAAAATTGTTGATGGCAAAAATGTGCCCATTGCAGATCGATATATCGCAGCAGCTGAAACCTTGGCAGTGATCCACAATCAGGCTTGGCCCAATAAAGTTGGCCTGCCTGATGGGTCAACGCACACAATTGCGCGCTATGATGTGCGCGCCATGCGCATGGGCCTATCGTTGCTGCCCGATTGGTGGGGAAAAGAAAATGCGCTTACCCGCGATCAGGCCGATGCGCTTTACAGCCTTTGGCAACCCCGCTTTGAGCGGTTTCAAGAAGGCTATGACGATCTGATTATCCGCGATTATCACTCGCCCAATATTATTTGGCGCGGTGATAAGCACGGCGTTCAGCGCATTGGCATCATCGATCATCAGGATGCGTTGATTGGACCGGGCCTTTATGACGTTGCATCTTTGGTGCAGGATGCGCGCACCTGCGTTATGCCCGAATTGCAATCAGCCATCATTGATGCCTATTGCGCCGCACGTGCGCGAACACCTGATTTTGACGAAGCTGTCGTAAGAGCGGACATTGCTACTTTGTGCGCCTTTCGCGCTTCGCGTCTTCTTGGACTTTGGGTTCGTCTCGACGTAAGGGATGGAAAACCGCGTTTTCGCCAATATGTGAAGCAGACAAAAACATATCTGGCGCAAGCCTTGGCACACGGTAGTTTAAATGATTTGAGAGGCTGGTATGTGAGCGCAGGGGTGATTGATGGCTGATATATCAAAAGCCATGGTTCTTGCCGCTGGATTTGGCAAACGTCTTCGCCCGATCACGGACACAACGCCTAAGCCACTGGTACCGGTCAATGGGCGCTCCATGCTCGACCGCACGTTCGATACATTGATCAAATCCGGCATATATTCTGCGGTCGTTAACATGCACTATTTGGGCGAACAGATCGCAGCCCATTGTCGCAAACGCACCGACATCACAATCTCCATCAGCGATGAACGCGATGCGATTTTAGAAACCGGCGGCGGAACGGTCAAAGCGCTGGATATGCTTGGCGACGATCCGTTTGTTGTGGTCAATGCCGATACATTCTGGATTGATTTTGAAAAGCCAAATTTAACAAGGCTCATAGAAGCGTTTGACGCCAACAAAATGAGTATTTTGCTTTTGGTTTGTCGTATGACAGACACAACGGGTCATTCTGGCGGGATCGATTTCGTCATGGAAACAGATGGCCGTTTATCTCGTGCTGCACGTGATGCAGAAACAAATAACAGCCATGGTTACATCTATGCCGGCGCTGCGGTGTATGATCCCAGTGTGTTCGCCGGTGCACCACAAGGCTCCCATTCGCTGAATATTTATTTTGATAAAGCCATTGCCGCTGGCCGCCTATTTGGAGTGGTCCTAGAAGATGGGCATTGGTTCACTGTCGGTACGCCGCAAGGTCTTGAGGCGGTAGAAGAAAAACTCAAAGCGCTTCACGCTTATTGACGGGTGCTCATAACGCACTCACACTGCCTACGATTCGCAAATCGAAAGAGCGCCCCTTGAGCGGTTACATTCGCCCTAATATTTTTACAATTGAACCCGGGCAACCGTTTTTGGCGACGCTGGTAGAAGCCCTGTGCAACGGCGTTCTTGTTCCAAACTTCAAGTTTGATGGTGAGCCGCTTAGCTTAGCACGCGCGACAATTTATGTTCCAACGCAGCGAGCAGCGCGAGAGCTTCGTTCCGTGTTCTTGGACCACTTAGGTAACACCAGTGTCCTTTTACCACGGATTAAAACACTCGGCGAGTTTGATGAAGACGCAGCGCTATTTGAAAGTGATGCGCAAACCTTTGTAAAAGCGCTGCCGCCAATTGACCCGCTGGAGCGCCAACTGATGTTGGGGCGCATGATTGCGGGATGGACAAAGCACTTGGCAGATCACCTGCGCCATTATTTTGATGGCGAAGAATTCACCACACCGGTGTCAACAGCTGACGCATTTTGGATGGCGCGCGATTTGGCTGAGTTGCTCGATCAGTTGCAGACGGAAGATTTATCGTTCGACGATATTGAGGCCGCCGCTGAAGCGGAGACGTCAGACTGGTGGCAAGTGACGTTGAGTTTTTTAAAAATCATCAAGTCGGAATGGCCACACGTTTTAAGTGAGCGGCGGCGTGTTGATCCAGCGATGCATCGAAATATGATGCTGCGCGGTGAGGCGGCAAGGCTTGCGGCAAGCCAACCCACGTCGCCAATAATTGTCGCGGGTTCCACAGGCACTATCCCAGCCACAGCAGATCTCATTGCGACAATCGCAAAATTACCAGTCGGCGCTGTGGTACTGCCTGGCTACGACCTTACGATGGGCGAGCAAACCCGCAATATTTTGGCAGAGCCTGATGATTTGGCCAGCGCCATCGGTCACCCACAATATGGCATGCATCAGCTTGTCCTCAAAATGGGCGCATCTGGTCTGATTGATGTGCTTGGCAAGCCTTTGAATGAAGCTTTGGCCTCGCGCAAAAAGTGGGTGGCAGCAGCATTAGAGCCTGCATCCCAAACACAAAATTGGAACGCGGTGCGCAACGGTTTGCGTGGCGATGCATTTGAAAATGTTGCCTTGCTTGTTGCTGCCAGCGAACGTGAAGAGGCTGCAGGGATCGCAGCCGCCATGCGCGAGGTGATTGCCGATCCAAAGGCAACGACAGCACTGGTGACGCCAGACCGGATGCTGGCGCGCCGTGTTGTAACAGAGCTTGCGCGCTACGGCATTCAAGCCAACGATTCGGGCGGATCGCCTTTTGATTTAAGTGCCCACGGCATGTTGCTTTCATTCACGTTAAAGAACGCGTTTGATACTCAAAAAGACGCAGCTTCGCTGTTGGCACTTCTGAAGAATAAATTGGCTCAAATCGGTGTTGACCGGAAGACGCATGAGGAAAGTCTTGTCTGGTTAGAAATGCTGATTTTACGCGGCGGTGTTGACCGGTTGGATATCGCAAATTTTTCAGCCTTTGCGGCGCGCCAACTGGATGCGTGGGCGGATAAGAACCTATACGCCTGAGTGGTATCACCATATTACGCCAGATCAGGTGGATATGGTTCGCGCCATGGCTGAGCGCGTGCAAGCGGCCTTTGCGCCGCTGTGCGCGATAGCAGCGCGTGAAAGCGATGTACCGCTTGCAAAGGCGCTTGAAGCGACAATTTTGACCTTAGAGGCTTTATGTGCCGATGAGCAGGGTAACCACCGCGCTCTTTATGACGGCGAAACAGGCACGATGCTGCGCGGGGTCCTCACTCAGATTTTAGCCAGCGACACGGACCTTACTTTTGAGCCAAGCCAATGGCCAAGCATTTTGGGCGCGATTACGAGCACAATGCAAGTAAAGCCGAAAACAGGTGGACATCCACGGGTATCGATTTTGGGTGCGCTGGAAGCACGGCTACAAAGCGTCGATATGCTGGTTCTTGGTGGATTGAATGAGGGCACATGGCCGCGGCAAACAACCAATGATGCTTTTTTAACGCGGGGCATGAAGGCTCAAATGGCGATGCAACCGCCCGAGCGGCGTATCGGTCTGTCGGCCCACGACTTTCAAATGGGCATGGGTCAGCCCAAGGTTTTGCTTACCCGCGCTATCCGCGTCGACGATGCGCCAGCGGTTGCCTCGCGCTGGGTGCAGCGGCTTGAGACACTGGCGGGGGCTGAAGCGGTCAAGAATATGCGGAGCAAAGGCACGCGGTTTGTTGATATTGCCCGCGCGCTTGAAAAACCAGAAAATGCTGATTTTGTCGAACGCCCAAAACCGCAGCCGCCATTAGAAGCAAGGCCAACCCATTTTTCGGTCACCGAGATTGAGCGTCTGCGCCGTGATCCCTATGCCATCTATGCTAAAAAAATCTTGGGGCTCTACCCGTTAGAACCCTTCGTGCGCGATCCGGACGCAGCAACGCGTGGCACGTTAATTCATAAAATTTTAGAATTAGCCACTATAGCCGATATCGATTATGCGTCCGAACATGCGCCCACCCTGCTCGCGCAAATAGCCAGTGATGTTTTTGACAAAGAGCAACTGCCAGAGGAAATCGCGCTATTGTGGCGCGCGCGTTTTGATGCGGCAATTCCCAAGATTATTGAATGGGAATTAGATCGTCAAAATATGGGTGTGAAACGCTTTGCAGAACTGAAATCCGATAAAATTGCAATTGATGGCACCCATGTGACTTTGAGCGGACGCGCCGACCGATTGGACTGCAACACAGACGGAACGGTCGACATTATAGATTTTAAAACAGGGTCGCCGCCAACGGGCAAACAAGTGCGTGCGCTGCTCAGCCCTCAATTGCCGTTAGAAGCCGCGTTGCTAAGGCGGGGTGGGTTTCAAGAAATCAAAGAAAAAGATGTCGGCCAGTTGCTCTATGTGCAGCTTGGTAATGCGGGGAAATTTGAACCGAAAGACGTTGCTAAGGGCAAAAAAGAAGAGGTTATAGACACCAAGGATTTAGCCGAACGCGCTTGGGCAAAGCTCATCGACCTTATGAAATATTATGGCAATAAAAATCGGCTATTTATCGCGGGCGATGCCGAAGTTAGAGCGCGCATATGGCGACGAGTACGATCATCTGGCGCGTGTGATGGAATGGTCATCGGGCGTTGATAGTGAAGCTGATAGTGATGGTTATGGTGACGCAACGTGAGCGGCAACCAATCATTTGACAAAGCGCCGAAGCCGCAGCCCGACCTTATAACAGTTGCGCGTCAGCGCCTTGCTTCTGACCCTAACAGATCTGCTTGGGTGTCGGCCAATGCCGGATCTGGCAAAACCTATGTCCTTTCGACGCGGGTGATAAGGCTTTTGCTAGAGGGTGTTGAGCCATCTAAAATACTCTGCCTAACCTATACCAAAACGGCCGCAGCGGAGATGAAAAACCGCGTATTCTCGCGGCTAGGTGAATGGGTCACGATGGACGACCTGTTACTTTCCAGAACGCTTGAGGAAATCACAGATAAAAAAGTAAGCGGCGCGCAAATCCGTTTTGCCCGCACGCTGTTTGCCAAAGCGCTCGAGACACCCGGCGGATTAAAAATCCAGACCATTCACGCCTTTTGTGAGGCGTTGCTCCATCGCTTTCCGCTCGAGGCAAACATTGCGGGCCATTTTGAGCTGATTGACGATATGGCATCGGTTTATTTGATAGCTGAAGCGCGGCGGCAATTACTCTTGGGACAAGGTGAGGAAGCAAGGCAAGCCATACAGCGAATATTGGCCGCCCACGGCGAAAGCAACCTTGAAAAGCTGCTCGATGAAATAATTTCCAAGCGTCAAAAACTCAATAAGCTCATCGGTAAAATTGGCGATACGAACGCCGAGCGCCGCGCCAGTTATTTTCGCGGATTGGATATTGATGTCGGTGAGACGGCTGAAACGATTGCCGCTTCTGCATGGCCCTTACCCGGATTAACGCAGGAATATTGCCGCGATATTTTGCCAATGATCCCAAGTGCAGGTGCGAAAAAAGCGCTTGAGTTGATCCAAAATCTTACAAGTTTATATGATGGGTCACTTACACTCCCATGTTTGGCAGACCTATATGATTTCTTTTTTACCCAAAAAGATACGTTAAAAGCGACGGTAACAGAAAAGGCAAAGCACGCCGCGCCAGATATCGATGACCGCATTCTGCTGGCAGCAAGTCACGTACAATCTGTTCGATACCGCCTAAACCTCCTTGCAGAAATAGATCAAACGCTGGATGCGTTGACAATCGCCGACCGCCTGCTGGCAATCTATGCCGACTTAAAAAACAAACGCGGGCTGCTGGACTTCGAAGATGTCATCGCGCGCACGGAAAGTATGTTGCTCAAGAATAATGTGGCCGCATGGGTGCGCTATAAGCTCGACCAAGGCATCGACCATATTTTGGTCGATGAGGCTCAAGACACCAGCCCTCAACAATGGCAGGTCATAAAAACCTTAGCCGACGAGTTTTTTTCAGGCGAAGGCGCGCGCGCCATTGACCGCACGGTCTTTGCCGTTGGCGACGAAAAGCAATCCATTTACTCATTCCAAGGTGCTGATCCGGCAGAATTTGGCAGTGCGCGCGATCATTTTTCGCTACAGCTGCGCAACATTCAACGGCCTTTTGAGTCCGTGGAACTTGAGGCTTCATTTCGTTCAACGGGCGATATTTTGGCAGCTGTTGACCATGTCTTTTCCTATGCCGACCATAAAAAGGGTATCGCGGCCGCTAATTTAGACTCGCAAAAACATCGATCACTGCGCGCTAACGAGCCCGGTGAAGTAGAGGTTTGGGAGATTGAAAAAGCTGAGAGTACCGACGAGCCAGAAGATTGGCGCCAGCCGGTCGATCATACCGCAAAGCCCGCCGTTATTGTGGCGAGCCGCGTTGCAGCGCGCATAAAATATTGGATGGATAACAAAGAATGCCTGCAAGCAACGGGCAAAAACATAAAGGCAGGCGATATTCTTGTTCTCGTGCGCAAGCGTGATTCATTTGTGAATGCTCTGTCGAAGGCACTCAAAGACCTGAAAATTCCCGTGGCTGGCACCGACCGTCTTAAAATGACAAACCATATCGCTGTGCTTGATCTCATTGCCTTGGGACGTGTTGTGCTGAATAAAGCTGATGATTTATCTCTGGCCGCCTTGCTGCGAAGTCCTCTTTTTGGCTGGTCTGATGACGCCTTATTTGAACTATCTTATGACCGTTCACCGAAAACGCTTTACCAATGTCTACGGGATAACTGCGACCAACCACACATCAAGCCGGTTTTTGAACGGTTAGAACATTGGCGCACATTAGCGAACCATCTTCCCGTTTTTGAGTTTTACAGCACGATATTAAGTGCCGATGGCGCGCGTGCGCAGCTGATTGGCAGGCTTGGTCCTGAAGCGTCAGATATGATTGATGCGTTTTTGAACTATGCCTTGGCACAGGAGCGCACGGGGCCTGTTTCGCTCGAAACATTCATCAGCACGCTTGATAGTTACGGACCCGAAATAAAACGTGAAATGGATGTTGCGCGCGACGAAGTACGGATTATGACAGTCCACGGCGCTAAGGGCTTAGAAGCGCCAATTGTATTTTTGATTGATCCAGGATCAGCAGCTTATGTATCGCCAAATTCCCCCAAGCTTTCGGATTGTCCTCTTAGCAATGGACTTGAGAAACCGACGGAAGGGTTGCTCTGGATGGGTTCTGGAAAGGCAAAATCAAATAAATCAATCGAAATAAATGAAACGCTCAAGGAAAAAGCGGTCGAGGAGTATAATCGTCTTTTGTATGTGGGCATGACCCGCGCAGCCGACCGATTAATCGTTGCTGGCTATGCTGGTAAAACTGGCGGAAAGGACGGTACATGGTGCAAGATGGTTCATAAGTCACTTGAGCCCAACGCCTTGCAGATCGAGTGTGACGGTTTTAGCGCAATAAAGTTTCCCGCCGTACAGTCCCTTCTCGCTCATTCCGCAAGAGGAGAAGATGATAATCCCGAGGAAGCGCCGATCAAAATACCGCCCTGTTTTGACTTTCCTGCGCCCATTGAAGCGCCGGCAAAGCGTCCACTAATGCCGTCTGGTGCTTCCGGTCTGGCGATTGAAGTTGACCGCCAAGACAGCGCTGGCGAGCAATCGATGTCCTTGCTCAAGCAGTTTGGGGCAGTTGGTGCAAAGTATCAAATGAGCGCCGAATTGGCTGCAAGGCGTGGTACAGTTATCCATAAATTGCTGCAAATGTTACCTGATATTGTTCCGACTGAACGCCGTAGCCGAGCGCAGCACTATTGCATGAATTTTGATTACCGCTGGAGGCAAAACGACATCGACGACATTCTAGGCCAGGTGTTTAGTGTGCTCGATAACCCGCGCTATGCGCCCTTTTTCAACAATTCAGCGCTGAGCGAAGTTTCTATCATGGGCACGCTTAATATTGGCGGGGAAGAACGCGCCGTATCAGGTGTCATCGACCGTCTGGTGGTCACGGATGATAGCGTTTACATTATAGACTATAAAACCAACGCAAATCCGCCGCGCGATATGGACGCGATACCAGCGCTTTATCTGCGTCAGATGGCACTGTATGAGGCGCTTGTCTCACCGCTTTATCCAACAAAAACCGTAACAGCCGCCCTGCTTTTCACAGCGACCCCGCAAATGATGGTGCTCAAGCCAAGCCTGCTGCAAGATGCACTGGCATCTTTGGAGCGCGTTTAAAGCGTTTCGCGCTAAGCCTGAATCAGCGAAGCTGCGTCAAATCAAAAAACTAAATGTGAGTTGAGAAAATACAATCAAGGCTTGAATGCGCGCTGAGATAAGCCCACATTGCACCGAGCAAGAATCAAAGGAGTTGTGCCGATGGCCACCGTAAAATCAAATACCGCAAGTTTTCAGGGCGACGTACTGAGCGCCAATATTCCCGTTGTTGTGGATTTTTGGGCTGAATGGTGTGGTCCGTGCAAGATGATAGCGCCAGCTTTGGAAGAAATTTCCGCAGAAATGGACGGTCAGGTAAAGATCGTAAAGGTCAATATTGACGAAAATCCAGAAATTGCGGCTCAATACGGCGTTCGGTCTATTCCAACCCTCTACATGTTCAAAGGTGGGCAAATTGCTGATCAGATGATCGGCGCTGCGCCAAAAGGTAAATTGTCCGATTGGATTAAAAGCGCTGTCTAAAGACCGCTATCAGGTTTCAGAGTAAGGACAGTCTGATTGTCGCGTAAAACATCTCCGGCCAAATAAAGTGAGCCGGAGATAAGAATGCGTGGCGCGGCTTCTAAATAGTTCCATTTATCGCCGAGCAGGCTGATAGCACGGGCAACGCTTTCTACAGGTTCTGCCGACAGCCCAGCCTCAGCCGCTTGAAGTGCCAAAACTTCCGGTTCAACGCTGGCATCACTGGATGGCACCGGCACTGTGAAAACATGACGAACTAAACCGTCAAACGCGCGAAAATAACCAACTGCGTCTTTGGTGTTAATCATACCGCAAATCAAAAAAATAGGTCGCTCAACCGCCTCTTCGCGCTGCGCCAAATATTCGGCGCAAACAATTGCCGCATCAGGGTTGTGACCGCCATCTAGCCAAATTTCGGAATCCCCTAGGCGCAAGGGCTGTCAATGGACCGTCTGGCAATGTCTGCATGCGTGCGGGCCAATACACACTCTTCATGGCCTGTTCTATCTCAGTGTCGGTGAGCACAAAACCAGCGGCCTTAACCGCCATAATCGCCGCCGCTGCATTGGCCAGCTGGTGACGGCCCGGCAGCGCAGGAAGCGGCAGATCAGACAGTCCTTCATCATGCTGAAAAGCAAGGCGGCCATGCTCTTCATAGCTATAAAAGTCCTGTCCATATATTTTATAGGGCGCGCCTATTTTCCGGGCCATTTCTTCGAGAACGTCACGCGCTTCACCATAGGCTTGCGCGCCAATTATGAGTGGAACACCGCGCTTGATAATGCCCCCTTTTTCCGCTGCGATCTTTTCAACCGTGTCGCCCAAAAAGGCCACATGATCGAGACCGATGGGCATAATGACGGTAGCAGCTGGTCTCTCGATAATGTTCGTAGCATCGGCGCGCCCACCAAGGCCTACCTCGACAATGGCAACATCGGCGGGATGTTCGCTAAAAAGCACAAACATCACCGCCGTTAAAATTTCAAACACCGTAATATGGTCGCCGTTATTGGCCGCAGCGACACGGGCTATCGCCTCCGCTAGGATCTCATCGCCAACCAATTTGCCAGATAGACGGTAGCGCTCATGCCAGCGCACCAGATGGGGCGATGTGTGCACATGGACCGATTTCCCATGTGCTTCGAGAAGCGCACGACAGAATGCGGTACAAGATCCTTTTCCATTCGTGCCCGCTATATGGATGACGGGTGGCAATTTCAGATGAGGGTTACCAAGACGCTGCATCAGCCGACTGATACGCCCAAGCGACAGATCAAATCCCTTAGGGTGAAGCGCCATGAGCTTTTCGATTTCAGCAGCAGCTAGGCCGCCGTCAAGCGATGCCACCGGCACTTTGTTGGGCTCAACACTCATGTAAGATCACCCAAACTAAGGCTAAACGTTTGCAGCGGGCTGATTGCTATCGCTTGAAGTAATCGCTTTCACAGGTGCTTGGACATGATCAGACTCAACAGTTTTCCCAACCGTTTTTGCCGCCGGTGCTTTGGTCAAAATGCGCAATAGGCGCGCAATCGTTGGGCGCAATTCCTTGCGTTCAACCACCATATCCACCATGCCGTGTTCAAGCAGATACTCAGCGCGCTGGAAACCTTCAGGCAATTTTTCGCGAATGGTTTGTTCAATGACGCGCGCACCCGCAAAACCGATCACAGCGCCCGGCTCTGCGATATGCACATCGCCAAGCATCGCATAGGAGGCCGAAACGCCGCCCGTGGTCGGATTGGTCAGCACGACGATATAAGGCGAGCCCAGCTTCTTTAAGCATTTCAACGGCGACTGTCGTGCGCGGCAGTTGCATAAGCGATAAAATACCCTCTTGCATACGCGCGCCGCCTGATGCGGCGAACAAAATGAGCGGGCAATTTTTTGCTATTGCTGTCTCGAAACCTTTGATGATCGCTTCACCAGCCGCCATGCCGAGCGATCCGCCCATGAATGTAAAATCATGCAGTGTCGCGACAACTTCCATACCTTCAAGCTGACCAACCGCATTGACGATGGAGTCTTCCAAACCGGTTTTAGCTTTGTTCTCCTTCAAGCGGTCTGTGTATTTTTTCTGGTCGCGAAACTTTAGCGGATCAAGCGTGACTTCAGGATTTTTTAAAATCTCAAATTTACCGTCATCCATAAAATGCTTGAGCCGCGTTTTGGCCAGAATTTTTAAGTGATGACCCGATGATGGTATGACAAATTGATTGTCTTCCACATCGCGGTGGAAAACCATCTCGCCAGACTCAGGACATTTAATCCAAAGATTTTCCGGCGAATCGCGGCGCCCGAGCATATCGTTGAGGCGCGGGCGCACATAGTTTGTAATCCAGTTCATTGAAGTCTCCCTGCACGGGTATTGTTTTAGTTGGTCTTAGATGGGCTTTTTATTGTGTTGCTTCAAGCATCAGTTTTAAGACGCGCAACCGCGCAACCTTGAGAAAGTCCGCGCACCAAAGTTGTCACAGCATCCACCGTGTCTTTCGTGGCACCATTGTTGTTATCAAGCGAATTGGCAACCGCTTGAACGATCGCTGTTCCGACAACAACACCATCCGCATCGCGGCCTATGATGCGTGCCTGTTCTGCCGTTTTAACACCGAAACCAACGCAGACCGGCAGCGCCGTATGGGACTTTATGCGGGCAACGGCATCGCCAACCGCTTGTGTGGAAGTAATAGCGCCGCCTGTAATGCCATTCATTGAGACGTAATAGACAAAGCCTGACGTGTTCGAGAGCACTTTTGGCAACCGTTTGTCATCGGTCGTTGGTGTTGCGAGGCGAATAAAACTGATGCCGCTTTTGAGCGCGGGTAGGCAAAGCTCTTCGTCCATTTCTGGCGGCAGATCAACAATGATCAAACCATCGATCCCTGCAGCTTTTGCATCGGTCAAAAATCGATCCACCCCATAGATGTAAATCGGGTTATAATAGCCCATCAACACAATCGGTGTATCGGTGTTGGTGTCGCGAAAGCGGCGCGCCATCGCGATGGTTTTTTTGAGGTTCTGACCGGATTTTAGCGCGCGCAGACCCGCCGCCTGGATGGCAGGGCCATCGGCCATGGGATCGGAAAACGGCATACCGAGTTCGATGATATCCGACCCGGCACCGGGCAGCGCCTTCATAATCTCGAGCGATGTTTCCATATCTGGATCACCGCCCATAAAGTAAGTGACCAAGGCTGGACGGTTTTCGTGCTTAAGGCGTGCAAAAAGTGTGTCGAAACGGTTTGTCATATTTACAGCTCCACGCCGAGCGCTTTGCCGACGGTAAAAACATCTTTGTCCCCGCGCCCGCAAAGGTTCATGATAATAATCTGATCTTTGCGCATTTTGGGTGCGCGCTTGATAACTTCAGCCAGTGCATGGCTTGGCTCAAGCGCAGGGATGATGCCTTCAATTTTACAAAGCAGCTGAAATGCTTCCAGCGCTTCTGTATCCATAATTGGCACATAGTTGACGCGGCCCGTATCATTTAAAAATGAATGCTCTGGACCAATGCCCGGATAATCAAGCCCTGCCGAAATGGAATGGCCTTCATCAATTTGGCCATCGGAATTTTGCAGCAAATAAGTGCGGTTACCGTGCAAAACGCCTGGCGAACCGGCGGTTAATGAGGCGCAGTGCTGATCGCCATCAAGACCCTTGCCACCCGCCTCCACGCCAACAATCTGCACGTCTTTATCATCAAGAAACGGATGGAAAAGTCCGATAGCATTGGAACCACCGCCGACTGCCGCAATAAGCATATCGGGCAGGCGACCTTCCATTTCCAGCATTTGCGCACGCGCTTCCTTGCCGATAACCGATTGAAACTCACGCACCATTTCTGGATAGGGATGGGGGCCTGCAGCCGTTCCGATCAAATAGTAGGTGTCTTCAACATTGGTCACCCAGTCACGTAAAGCCTCGTTCATAGCATCTTTTAAGGTACCGTTACCGGCGGTTACGCCCGTAATTTGCGCCCCTAAAAGCTTCATGCGAAACACATTTGGCGCTTGGCGCTCAATATCTTTTGCGCCCATATAGACGTGGCACGGATAGCCAAAACGCGCTGAAACCGTGGCCGATGCAACACCGTGCTGTCCTGCGCCAGTTTCTGCAATAATGCGCGTTTTACCCATGCGTTTGGCAAGCAAAATCTGGCCCAGGCAATTATTGATTTTATGACTGCCTGTATGGTTCAGCTCGTCGCGTTTAAAATAGATTTTTGCGCCGCCAAGATGTTTGGTCAGGCTCTCGGCAAAATAAAGCGGCGAAGGGCGGCCCGTATAGTGTTTGTTTAAATGCGCAAGCTCTGCCTGAAACGCCGGATCCGTCTTGGCAATTTTCCATTGCTCATCGAGTTCTAAAATAAGTGGCATCAACGTTTCGGCCACAAAACGTCCGCCAAAAATTCCAAACATGCCTTGTTCGTCAGGACCGGTTTTAAAGGAATTGGGTTCCATAGGCTTGTTCATCGTTTACTCGCTTTTTGCTTTTCTCACGGCTTCAAAAAATGCCGCAATTAAATTCAAGTCTTTTTTGCCCGGTGCGCTTTCCACGCCCGATGACATATCAAGGCCGGGCGGGTTTAGTCGCCGCATCGCATCGCTTACATTAGCAGGGTTTAGCCCGCCGGAAAGCATGTAATCAACCGATGGGTCAATTTTACTCAAACACGACCAATCAAAGCTAACGCCATTGCCGCCCGGTAGGTCAGATCCCTTGGGTGCCTTGGCATCAAACAGAAAGCGATCCGCAACGCCAAGGTACGCATCGGTTTTTGTGAGATCATAGGCGCTTGAAATTGAAAACGCTTTCATCACTGGCAAGTCATATTTGGCTTTGACTTCTGCCACGCGCTGCGGCGTCTCATGTCCGTGCAGTTGCAAAATATCAGGTTTCATAATGGTCACTATTTCATCGAGATAAGCATCATCGGCGTCAACAGTCACTGCGACGGATTTTACGTGCTTAGCTTTTGCGCGCGCCGCCAATTCAGCCGCTAAAAGAGGTGTTACGTGCCGCGGGGACTTTTCGAAAAAGATAAAACCAACATGGGTTGCACCCGCTGCAATAACCGCATCGGTGGTCTCAATTGTCGACAATCCGCAAATTTTTATATCCATCACGTTGCGATATAGGCCGCCAACAAAAGAGTCGAGGTCTATTGCGCACTTACAGCATTGGCGCTGATGTTCCAGCTATCTAAAGATGCAAATTTAGACGTGCGCATCGCGGCGTCAAAGACATCGAAGTCCTCACTTAAGCGATCCGGCATATCGCAAATCACGACGACACCGGAAATAATTTGCAAGCAGGCTGTTGTGGACACATTGAGAGTGCCGAGCGCATAATCATCTACGATGCCTTTGGGTGAAACCAAAAAATAAGTGAGGCGAACTTCAGTGGGCGCAAATGCTGCATCGCTCTCCACAGGTACCGGTTGTCCCGTGACTGCGTCGATAACGGGTTCTGAACTGGTGGCAGGTTTTGCAAGCGCATGGCGATAAACAACATATTCATCGGCCAGAAAATATTGCCCGATGCGCGGCCCGAAAGCATTGTCAGCTGGCGCTGGTGGAAGCGTTTGACCGTCTGTATCAAATACAGTTGGGTTTGCAGTTTTTTTCGTTGTAACGAAGCCAAACACACCAATTGTGCCAAGTGCTGTTTGATAATCAACCCCGACCGCAAGCGCGGCCTGTTGTTGCAGCGTTAGCGGTTCGCGTTTTAGGTTTAATGTATCGCCGACCGACTGGCAGGCCGAAACGAACAGCAAAACGGCTGCGATAATCGATAAATTTCTGTTGGTCGTCATGGGTGCGCCCGAATATTTTCTGCCGTCTATCAGGCCAGTTAGAATTCGCCAACGAATAATTAAAAACCGATAGCTTGCAATTTATTGCCATTGCGTTTCAGCCAGCTTTTGCAGGTATCTGTTTGTGGGCAAAGCTCTTTGCATAGCGCCCAGAAACGCGGCGAATGGTTCATCTCTTTGAGATGCGCAACTTCGTGAGCAACCAGATAATTGATCACTGACGGCGGTGCCATCATGATGCGCCACGAAAACGATAATTTACCATCGGATGTGCATGAACCCCAGCGGCTGGTTGTGTCTCGAAAGGTTATCGATGTTGCTTTGCGCCCGACCTTGCCGGTGTGGTGGGCAACCAGCGCTTCAATTTCGTGCTTGGCTTCCTTTTTCAGATAGTCGGCAATACGCCGCGTCAAGAACGACCTTTCGCCAAAAACGACGAGCTGGGCCGTACCGTCCTCACCCATCATTGTGTGGGTTAGACCTCGTCCTTTTTGAAGCACAATCAGGTGATTGACACCGCGAATGGGGATTTTTACCCCTTCGCGTAACATCGGCTTATCGGGCACAAGGTCGAGCTTGGACAGAATCCAACCGTGATTGCGTTCAAGAAACTTGTCGATCTCGCGGCTTGGCACATCGGGCGGCGTCGTGATTTTCAAGCCCCGCGCACCTGGCTGGATGCGCAATGTTAAACGTTTCGCTCGTTCATTTTCTACGATGGTCAGTGGCAGCGACCGCCCGCCCACATCAAACGTCTGTTTGCCAGAGACTTGTTTTTGAGGCTGTTGTTTAAAAAAACCAAATATCATGACGGGTAACTATCTGATTCTCTGTTGCTGAAAAACGCGAAAACGCCGAGCTCAATTTCTGAACTCGGCGTGCTAGAGCGGCTTTGTATTGGAGGGGGGAGAATACAGCCGCTAAACTGACCATGCAGTCAAATTAGTCATCATCAGAAATTCGAAGTGTTGATTTGTCATTCTTTTTCGACTTGGCGGATGGTGCATTGCGCGTTGCCATAAACCGATCGAATTCATCTTGATCTTTCGCGCGGCGCAATTCGCGCGAATAGTTGTCAAAGTCAGCGCGCATCTCGTCGAGCTTTCTGCGCTCTTCGTTCAATCGTGCAAGTTCTGCCTCACGCCAATCATCGAAAGCGACATTGCCAGTGCGTGCAGCATGTGTTGGCGTATAGCCACGGCCTTTGAAATTGGCGGCAATATTGTCCGTGGCCTTGTTCAAATCGCGTTTAACGCCTTCAAGGCGTTCGCCCCAAATAATATAGGCGAGCATCGCCAGTCCCAGCGGCCAGAAAATCATAAAACCAACCACCATCATGGCAATCGTTGCCGGTGTCCAGGCAGGGCGAATAAGTGCGGATTGTGTCATTGAGATTACCCCATTTAAAGTGTGTGTGGCCGCAATCATTGCCGCCGTTATCTAACACGTGGGGATGCAAATTTGGCTTTTCAAGTTGATGTTTCTAAAAATAATAAAAAGCCGAGGTAAATCAACAAAATCAACGCTTTAGATGATGCGCATGATAGGCTAAAAGCCCCGCTATAAGACCCCAAAACGCTGCGCCAATACCAAAAAAGGCAATCCCAGAAGCGGTGATGGCAAAGGTAGTCATGGCTGCAATCCGCTCTTTTTCTATGGCAACTGCAATCATCAATGCGTTCGCGATGGGCGCAAGCAGCGCCAAACCGAGGACCAACGCGATGAGCGCTGGCGGCATGATTGCAACCAGGCGAATAATTGACGCGCCGAAAACGGCAAACAGAAGATAAAATAAGCAATACCAGATACCCACTTGCCAGCGTTTAGCGGGGTCTGGGTGACTGTCTTCGCCGGTGCACATGGCTGCTGTAATGGCTGAGATATTGCTGGTGCTGGCTCCAAAGGGCGCACTTAAAACCGAAAAAAACCGGTAAGCGCGATCGGCCCACCTACGGGCGGCGTGTAGCCACTCGCTCTAAGAACAGCGAGGCCTGGCAAGTTTTGGGAGGCCATCGTCACCAAATAAAGTGGAACCGCTAAACTCAAAAAGGCAAAAATAGAAAATTTGGGCGCGATGAACTCAACACTCGAAAATGCAAGTGCGAAGGGCTCAGAGGTTTTCCCCGTCAAAAACGCCCATGCAAAACCGACCGACAACACCGATATAATCGCAAAAGGCGGGCTCCAAACTCTAACAATGAAAAACAATGCCGTGAGCGTGAGCACCAGCGCCGGATCCAAATTGACAGCGCGCGCACCCGACAAAACAAAAGGCAACATGACACCGGCCAACATGCCCGCAGAAATGCCGGCGGGAATTTGTGCAATCAGTTTTGAAAAAGGTTTGAAAACGCCAGTCATCACGAGCATGATCCCGGTAATGATAAATGCGCCTACAGCCTGGTTCATATCAAAACCGGTAGTTGCTGCAGTGAGTGCTAGGCTTGCCGCCGACCAAGCCGTTACAATCGGCTGTTTATAATAATAGCACAGGATAAGGGTTTCTATGGCGATTACAAAGCAAATGGCCGTCACCCAACTGGCCGTTTGCGCTTGTGTTGCGCCAAGGGCATTTGCCGCCGCAAGCACCAGCGCCAACGTACCCCCAAACCCGATAACCGATGATACTAAGGCTGCTGAAAACGACGAAAAGCGCATTATAATTTTAATCCGTGCCCATGACCGATCATGTCTGTGAGCACCCGTTTGATCAGCGCAATATCTTCTGGGCGCGACAGGCGATGATCGCCATCTTTTACATAGGTAATTGACGCATCGTCCTTAGGCAAAAGTTCAAACAGCCGCTGCGCATGCTGCCACGGCACATCGTGATCTGCCATGCCTTGAATTATGTGAACAGGGCAGTGGGTGTCGATAGATTTGTGCATCACTTGGTTCTGCCGCCCATCGTCAAAAAATGCTTGCGTGAAAATGTTTGGCTCTGGACCATAAGGCGTTGGCTCTTCAAAAAAACCTTTTGCTGCGAGATCGGATCTCTGGGCATCCGTAAAATGCGGCTCCATGAGCTCAACCGTAAAATCCGGCGCCGGTGCGAGCAGCAACAGGCCAGCAATTTTTGAGGCTTGCCCGCGCGTGGCAAGCATTTCAACCATGCGCAAGGCAATCCAAGCACCCATGGAAGAGCCGACCAAAATCTGCGGCCCCGCGGTCACTTGATCAAGAACAGCCAACGATTGCTTAAGCCACAGCGAAATCGTGCCGTCTTTAAATGCACCGCCCGACTGGCCGTGGCCAGAATAATCATGGCGCGTCGAGGACAGGTCATTTTCGCGGGCAAACGCCTCTATCTCGATTGCTTTGGTGCCTTGCATGTCCGAGCGATAACCGCCGAGCCACATCAGGCCGAGCGATTGAGTACCCACTTGATGATGATAGGCGATGGCTGTGTTGTCGACCGAGATAAAATGCATGATTAAGCATTAGACCGCTGAATTTTGCTCTGGCAAGCGCGCGTTTACGATTTACGGATGATTTATGCATGAGAACATGCTAATCACATTATGCTTGACTAGTGCAAAGGTGCAGTTAGAGAGCTTTTGATTTATTTGAACCCATCCGACCAATTTGTCCAAGGAGACTACGACCATTCGCCGTCCATTTAAAGCGCAGACCACACAAAAATCAGGTCCAGCATCCAATGAAGATATCGATTCACCAGAAGTTCAGCTCATCACCTCGTCCGGCGAGCATCTAAGCCCAACGCCCACAGCGCGCGCGATGGAAATGGCCATTGCAGAAGGCCTCGATTTGGTTCTTATTTCACCAAGCGCTAAGCCGCCCGTTGCCAAAATTCTTGACCTTGGCAAGATGAAATATGAGCAGCAGAAAAAAGCCAATGCGGCGCGAAAAAAGCAAAAAATCATCGAAGTTAAAGAGGTAAAGATGCGGCCAAACATCGATACCCATGATTACGAAGTAAAAATGAGGTCAGTGCATCGCTTTTTTGAAGATGGTGACAAAGTCAAAGTCACATTGCGCTTTCGTGGCCGCGAAATGGCGCACCAACAGCTTGGTATGGAATTGCTGAAGCGCGTGAAAGACGATGTTGCCTCCATATCAAAGGTCGAGGCTGAGCCCAAGCTCGAAGGCCGCCAAATGATGATGGTGCTCGCGCCTAAATAACGAAACGCTCTAAAAACCGCTTTTAACGCTTTATCGGTTGCATAATTTGCAATTGCGGTTTAGTACGCGCCGTCCCGAACAGTCCGGCAGGGCATGCCGTGTCCGTTCATGAATGCCAAATCTCACGTTCTTACCCTCCAAATGAGTCAAACTTGACTTTATTTGAAGTGTAAAATGGGCGTGAACAATAACAATGGAGAGCAAAATGCCCAAGATGAAGACAAAGTCTTCTGTAAAGAAGCGTTTCAAAATCACGGCCACCGGCAAGGTGATGGCAGCGCAAGCTGGCAAGCGCCACGGTATGATCAAGCGGTCAAACAAGTTCATTCGCGACGCACGCGGCATGAGCATGCTTGCTGAACCTGATCAAAAGATCATCAAGAAAATGGCCCCTTACGGTTTGTAATTCGCACACCACACTGATTTTGAAGGATTAAAAATATGGCACGTGTAAAACGCGGCGTTACCGCCCACGCCAAACATAAAAAAGTAATTAAGGCCGCAACGGGCTTTCGCAACCGCAGCAAAAATACGATTCGTATGGCTAAGGAATCGGTCGAAAAGTCGATGCAATATGCCTACCGCGACCGCAAGGTCCGTAAGCGTAATTTCCGTTCTTTGTGGATCCAGCGTATTAACGCAGCGGTGCGCGAATACGGTTTGACCTATGGTCGTTTCATCGACGGTCTTGCTAAGGCAGGCATCGAGCTTGACCGCAAAGTCATGTCGGACATGGCGATCCATGAGCCACAGGCATTTTTGAAATTGGTAGATCAAGCCAAAGCAAACCTTGTCTACCTTAAAGATACAACGCCAAATGCTTTTGAAAGCGCTGTTCAATAAAGTCAGCGCGCTCAAAATTCTGGACGATTTGAGAACCCGCGCTGGCTAGCCCAGACGCGGGTTTGTTTTTTGGTGGTTTTTGTTTATGCCTGCAAGCCTAGCTGCGCAAAATGAGATGTCGTGAACATGCAAGAACTTGAAAAACTTGAAATGCAATTGATGGCTGATATTGCCGCCGCGGGCGACGAAGATGCCATTGAGGCCGTGCGCGTTGCCGCCATCGGCAAAAAGGGTTCCGTATCCGAGCGCATGAAGGCGCTTGGTACGATGGACGCAAGTGAGCGCCAGACCATGGGCCCAGCGCTTAATGGTCTCAAACAGCGCATCACTGACGCCATCACAGAACGCAAAACGATGCTCCGCGATGCAGCCATCAACGCGCGCCTTGCCAGTGAGAAAGTCGATGTGACGCTGCCTGTCCGCCTGTCACCCGCACAGGTCGGACGCTTGCACCCCATCAGTCAGGTCATCGACGAGTTAACAGCGATTTTCGCCGATATGGGCTTTTCCATCGCGGAAGGGCCGGACATTGAAACCGACTATTACAATTTCACCGCCTTAAACTTCCCAGAAGGTCATCCGGCGCGTGAAATGCATGACACTTTCTTTTTTGCGCCCGACGAGACCGGTGCTCGAAAGGTTTTGCGCACGCACACAAGTCCTGTGCAAATCCGCACGATGGAGGCGCAAGAGCCGCCGATACGCATTATCATTCCCGGCAAAACCTATCGCCAAGACAGCGACCCTACCCATACGCCGATGTTCCATCAGCTAGAGGGTTTGGTCGTCGATAAATCGGCTAATCTTGCCAATTTAAAGTGGACGCTAGAAGAATTTTGCAAGGCGTTTTTCGAAGTGCCGTCGCTCAATATGCGCTTTCGCCCTTCTTATTTCCCGTTCACAGAGCCGAGCATGGAAGTTGATATTCAATGCGACCGCTCAAAACCGGGCGAAGTGCGCTTTGGCGAAGGCAACGACTGGATGGAGATTCTAGGCTGCGGCATGGTCAATCCCAATGTGCTGCGCGCAGGCGGTCTTGATCCTGACATCTACCAAGGCTTTGCGTGGGGCATCGGTATCGACCGCATAGCGATGCTAAAATATGGCATGCCAGATTTGCGCGCGTTCTTTGATGCGGACCTGCGCTGGATAAACCATTATGGTTTTAGGCCGCTGGATATGCCGACGTTGTTTGGTGGCCTGAGCTAAGCTCAGGCAGTGTTTGGTGGCTTGAACGAAGCTTAAACATGCAAGTACCGATTTTTAATAACGAAGACCCGCAAGCGAAAGATCTGAGATCATGAAATTTACACTCTCTTGGCTCAAAGACCATTTGGAAACCGATGCACCGCTCGCCGAGATTGTCGAGCGTCTGACATCGCTTGGCCTTGAGGTTGATGCGGTCGACGATAAGGCGCAATACGCGCCGTTTATCATCGCCAAGGTTTTGAGCGCGGAAAAGCATCCCGGCGCTGATAAATTGCGCGTGTTGATGGTCGACAAAGGTGATGGCAAACCGCTGCAAGTGGTCTGCGGTGCGCCCAATGCAAAAGCGGGCATGATCGGCTGTTTTGCTGGCCCTGGCACCTATGTGCCCGGCATCGATACGACATTGGCGGTCGGCAATATTCGCGGCGTCGACAGCTTTGGCATGATGTGCTCAGAGCGCGAACTTGAAATGTCCGACAGCCACGATGGCATCATAGAGCTGCCAAGTGATGCACCGGTTGGCACGTCCTTTGCGGCCTATGCCAAGCTTGATGATCCTATCATTGACATCGGCCTGACGCCCAACCGCCCCGATTGTACCGGGGTTTCTGGCATCGCGCGCGATCTTGCCGCGTCTGGTCTTGGCACGCTGAAGTCGCCCGCGATTACACCCATCACAGGCGAAGGCGCTTGTCCTGTTGCGGTCGAGATTGTCGAGCCAGAGCTTTGTCCGGGCTTTGCGCTTCGTCTTGTCAAAGGCGTCAAAAACGGCGCTTCGCCCAAATGGATGCAGCAACGCCTGATCGCCATTGGCCTTCGCCCGATCAATGCGCTGGTCGACATCACCAACTATATGACCTTCGACCGTGGCCGCCCGCTGCATGTGTTTGATGCGGCCAAAGTGGCCGGCAATTTGGTGGTGCGCCGCGCAAAAGACGGCGAACAATTCCAGGCGCTTGACGGCAGGCAATATACGCTCAGGCCAAACAATTGCATCATCGCCGATGATAACGGCGTTGAATCACTGGCAGGCATCATGGGCGGTGCAGCAACGGGCTGCGATGAAGCCACCACCGATGTGCTGATTGAATCAGCACTGTGGAACGAGATCAACATCGCAAAATCTGGCCGATCGCTGGGCATTTTGTCCGATGCACGCTACCGTTTTGAGCGCGGGGTCGATCCTGAATTCATGGTGGACGGGCTCGAACTTGCCACGCGTTTTGTGCTTGATTTTTGCGGTGGCATGCCGAGCGAAATGACAGTTACGGGCTACAAGGGTCATCTCGCCAAACAAATTGATTTCCCGTTTTCAGAAGTTGAGCGGCTCATCGGCGTGCCGGTCGATGCGGCTCGTTCGGCACAAATTCTTGGGTCACTGGGTTTTGGTGTGACGGCAGACGCTGATGGCGCTATGGCAAAAGTATCTGTGCCATCATGGCGTCCCGATATAGATGGCAAGGCCGACCTCGTTGAAGAGATCATGCGTGTCATCGGTGTCAACAATATCGCACCGCAGCCGCTACCGCGTCTGGCCTCTGTTGGCGGCACAATCTTGACAACGCTGCAAATTCGCACCCGTCAGGCAAAGCGTGCGCTTGCCAGCCGCGGCATGGTCGAAGCGGTCAATTGGTCATTCATTGCAACAGAACACGCCAAAGCGTTTGGCGGCGGCGCGCCATCGCTCAGGCTGACGAACCCGATTGCAGCCGACATGAGCGATATGCGCCCAAGCCTGTTGCCGGGCCTTATCGCAGCTGCAGGCCGCAACGCAGACCGCGGTTTTGGCGACGTGGCCATTTTTGAGGTTTCTGGCATTTATGAAAATGATACACCAGAAGGTCAGCGTCGCGTTGCCTCAGGCATTCGGCGTGGCACCGCA
This sequence comes from Ahrensia sp., assembly GCA_034519905.1. Classification (GTDB taxonomy): domain Bacteria; phylum Pseudomonadota; class Alphaproteobacteria; order Rhizobiales; family Rhizobiaceae; genus Ahrensia. The sequence continues at coordinate 38,128 of JAXHNY010000021.1, read as the reverse complement.
AAGCTGACCGGAATTGGCCGCGATTGGGCAGGTCATGCGCAAAATGTTGATGTGTTTGATGCAAAGGCCGACGCTTTTGCGGCCATAGAAGCTTGCGGCCTGTCGACACAAAATTTAGCAGTCCTTGCCGAAGCGCCGGACTATTACCATCCCGGCCGTTCCGGTGTCATCAAGCTTGGCCCAAAAGTTGTGCTTGGCACTTTCGGCGAATTTCATCCGCGCGTGCTTGAACTGATGGATGTTAAAGGCCCAATCTGTGGCTTTGAGATTTATCTTGATGCGCTGCCCGACCAAAAGAAAAAGGCAACCAAGACCAAGCCTGCTCTTATATTATCGCCGTTCCAAATGCTTAAGCGCGATTTTGCCTTCGTGGTTGAGAGCAGCGTTGGTGCAGCTTCTATCGTCCGCGCGGCGCAGGCTGCCGACAAACAACTGATCACCGATGTCAAAGTGTTTGACTTGTTTGAAGGTCCATCGTTGGGTTTGAATAAAAAATCGGTTGCCATTGAAGTGTCGATACAGCCGACCGACCGCACGATGACCGACGAGGACTTAGAGGCACTGCGTGATAAAATCCTGTTTAATGTCGCAAAAGCAACGGGCGGGGTTTTGCGGGGATAGTAAAGATAGGCGCATTGCTTCTCTGGAGATGTATGTGCCAAGAGTTTGAATATTGATATGAACCTCATTTTAAACACCGACAGCTATAAATACTCGCATTTCGCGCAATATCCGCCAGAAACGGCGGGCATTTCCGCCTACATCGAAGCGCGGCGCGGCGGCAAATACGACCAAGTGCTGTTTTTCGGGCTGCAGATGTTCTTAAAAGAGTATCTGTCTAAACCCATCACCATGGCAGATATAGACGAGGCCGAAGAGATCGTTACCGCGCACGGCTTACCGTTTAATCGTGCTGGATGGGAAAAAATCTTCACCAAGCACAAAGGGTTCTTGCCTCTTATCATCGAAGCCTTGCCTGAGGGCATGGTTGTCCCCGTGGGGGTGCCGCTGGTGCAAGTCAAAAATACCGATCCTGATCTGTTTTGGTTGCCGAGTTTTATCGAAACATCGTTGCTGCGCGCCGTCTGGTATCCGACAACGGTTGCGACAGTGTCGTGGCATGTGCGCCAAATGATCGATCAAGCACTGCAATTGACGTGCGATATACCGGCTGAAATATTGCCGTTTCGGTTGCACGATTTTGGAGCGCGCGGCACCACATCGGCTGAACAGGCGGGCATTGGCGGCGTCGCCCACCTCGTCAATTTTATGGGAACGGACACAGTCAGCGCGCTGGTTGCAGCGCGGCGCTATTACCATGAACCCATGGCCGGATATTCCATTCCAGCGGCAGAGCACTCCACCATGACCTCTTGGGGTCAGGCACGCGAAACCGATGCCTATAAAAACATGATCGATCAATTTGGGGGCGAGGGAAAATTAGTCGCCGTTGTGTCCGACAGTTATGACTTGTTCAAAGCTGTGCGTAAAATCTGGGGCGGCACCCTCAAGGAGCAAATCGAAAAAATGGGGGGCACTTTAATCGTTCGCCCTGATTCAGGCGACGCCACACGCGTACCGATTGATACGATTGAAATGCTTGGCGAAATATTCGGGTACAGCGTCAACAATAAGGGCTTCAAAGTTTTAGCGCCTTGCGTGCGGGTGATCCAAGGCGACGGCATTACACCGGTGACAATTCGCATCTTGCTGGATGCATTGATTGAGCGCGGCTGGTCGGCGGAAAATCTTGCCTTTGGCATGGGCGCTGGTCTGTTGCAAATGGTCAACCGCGATACGCTGCGCTTTGCGATGAAGGCAAATGCGCGCCTTGATATCGATGGCAACTGGCATGGCATTAATAAAGACCCTGCGACGGATCCAAGCAAGGCGTCAAAACGCTTTCGACAAGCGGTCGTCAGGCGAGATAATAAACCGGTTGCAATACCGCTCACAGAAATCGGCGCCCATGACAATCTGCTGCAACCCGTATGGGAAAATGGCAAATTGCTTAAAGATTGGTCGCTGAGCGATATCCGTCAACGCGCAAATGGATAGACACTGGTGTGCCGAGAGCGTTTCATGGTTAAGGTGAAACGCTTAAAAGGCTGGTGGGTGGATTTAATAAAGGATAACACAATGTTCAGGTGGGGAATTTTATCAACGGCAAAAATTGGCCGGGAACATGTGATACCGGCGATTTTAGCATCCCATCGCGGTGTGGTTACGGCGATTGCCAGCCGCGATATAACGCGGGCTCAAAATGTGGCGGCGCGTTTCGGCGTGCCCCATGCTTTTGGTTCGTACGAGGAAATGCTGACCAGCGATCAAATTGATGGGGTATATATACCCTTGCCGACATCGCAGCACATCGAGTGGGCCGTCAAGGCGGCCAATGCTGGCAAGCATGTTTTATGTGAAAAGCCAATTTCACTACACGCCGCGCAAATTGCAGCTTTGGTTGAAGCGCAAACGAAAAACAAGGTTCTGATTTCGGAAGCCTTTATGGTTTTCTATCATCCGCAGTGGGCAAAAGTGCGCGAACTGGTTGCGGGCGGCGCGATTGGCGGGCTGCGTCATGTGCAGGGCGCATTCACTTATTTTAACCGCGATGCGGCCAATATGCGCAATATCGTCGAACTCGGCGGCGGCGCCTTGCCCGATATTGGTGTTTATCCGACCATTGTAACGCGCATGGTTACCGGCCAAGAGCCACAATCCGTGCTGGCAAAAGTGGAGCGCGATCCCACATTTGGCACAGATATCTATTCAACAATGGCCGTAAAATTTGGCAATTTTGATATGAGTTTTTATGTCTCCACGCAGATGGCGCTGCGCCAACATATGGTATTTCACGGAACGGAAGGTTTCATTGAAGTGACCGCGCCCTTTAATACGGGTCTTTATGGCCATGATGAGGTCGTGCTGCACAATCAAAACCATAGCCAAGCGACGCGTTTTCAATTTGGCGGCGTCAATCATTACGTTTTAGAGGTCGACCGTTTCGTCCAAAAAGCACAAGGCGATGATGTAGAGATCTTCGATTTGCAGAACTCAATTGGCAATCAAAAACTCATCGATGCGATTTATGCGTCAGGACAAAGCAGTGCGTGGGAAAAGGTCTGAGTTTTCGGATTTGTGAAATTTTGAGTACCTACTTAGTAAAAACGAACTTTGAATACCCAAAATAGGAAAAAAACGCCACGATAATGACCGCAATAAATGTCGCCAGAAACGGCGAAAAGCCGGGGATGAATAGCAAAAATGCGGCGTAAATAGCGTAATTTAAAAAAACGCCGATAGAGCCAATTGATGCGTAACGCACCAGTTCTTGCCAAAAGCCTCGATCACTTTGACCAAATGTAAAAGTCCGGTTGAGGAGGAAGTTAGAAGTCATCGCGCAAAGGATTGATATAATTCGTGCCACAAAGGGGCCCAGCGGGGTATACAGCATCAAAACGTATAGCACCGTTATATCAATGACGAACCCGCTTGCGCCAGCAGCCGCAAAGGAAAACAGCTTCCCAAATTTTGTTTTTGGCCACTCGCTCGGTCACAGGCACTCTTTGCTAAGCTGCTTTTTGCAGCGTTATATCTGCCTCGACATTTTCGACATAATAAATATCGCGTCCAACATCATCGCATGTAAAATTTATCAGGAATTGGGAAGGCAGCCCGCAAAAAATGAGTGCTTATAGGGGAAGAAATTAAAGTGCGGGTTGAACGAATATTTATATTCGCGCTCGCGTGGAACCACCACAATCAATCGTTTGGCTGCTATGCGGCGCAGCTCTTGTAGTGAGCTGCGAAAATCTAACACATGCTCAAGAACATGCGTGCAGACCACGGTGTCAAATTCATTGTCCTTAAACGGCAACTTTTCAACCCGCGCCGCATAGTACTCCATGCCATCAATGGCGGCGGCATCGGTCAATCACCAAAATCAACGCCTACCACCCGCGTCAATGTTGGATTGGCATCGCGTATATGCTTAAGAAGAACGCCTGTGCCGCAACCAATATCGGCGACACTTGTGCCAACGATTTCTGCTACGATGCGATCAATACAGGCTTGGCTGTTGTCAGTGCCCTCGTGAACACGGGGATGATCGCGGTACAGTTGGGCATATTCTTCATCGGTCAAAAATGCGGCTCGCGCGCGAAATGCCGCCAAATCGTCAATGTGCTTGCCCCAAGCCAATTTCATGAGAGCTTTAAACGGCGATGAGTCGCGCATGATTGGCGGTACTAATTCTTCCATAGCGAATCGTACCCAGTTTGTTGTTTCTCGGTTCATATCTTTTCCTCCTGTGGCACCAGTGCGGGGGCGTCTACGACCGGTAGCGATTTGTTTTTGAATTGCGACTTCCCATTGCGGCTGCGACTACGATCAGGACGCATTTCGCCGCGGTGAGCCGGTTGGTTCAGATAGACCATGCGTTTATTTTCAGTCCGGCCCGCCGCAACCGAGCTTAAAATCAAGCCAGTGACCATTGACATTGTGCCGAGCAACAAAATGCCGATTGACCCGACCCATGTTGGCATTTGAGTGACCAATCCAGTTGTCAAAAATTCATAGAGTGGCAATGCCATAAAAATAGCACCCAAACCAAAGAGGCTGGATGAAATAATGCCAAAAAAGCGCATAGGTTGCGTCGATTTCATCAGCTTAGCGAACATAAACAGAATTTTTGCGCCATCTTTGAAGGTCGACAACTTAGACTCCGAACCTTCTGGCCGGCGCCCATATTCTAGCTCTATTTCAGCGACAGGAAGCTTCAGTTGACCAGCATGAACGGACATTTCAGTTTCAATCTCGAACCCCCCAGAAGTTGCGGGAAAGCTCTTGACATAGCGACGTGTGAATGCGCGGTAGCCCGATAGAATATCAGAAAAATCATTCCCAAAAATGGCTTGGTAGATTTTATTGAACAGCATATTGCCAAATGCATGACCAGCGCGGCCCGCATCATTTTTAACACCGGCGCGTGTCCCTACAACCATGTCAGCCCGTTGTGAGATGAGCGTATTGATAAGCTCAGGCGCTTCTTCAGGCATGTAGGTACCATCACCATCGGCCATGATATAAATATCGGCTTCGATGTCGGCAAACATGCGGCGCACGACGTGACCTTTGCCTTGCCTATTTTCAGCAACAACAACAGCGCCGGCGAGCCGCGCACGGATTGCAGTTTCGTCGTTCGAGTTATTATCATAAACGTAAACGGTTGCGGCAGGCAGCGTTTCTTTAAAGCGTTTTACCACATCGCCGATTGTTGCCGCTTCATTGAAGCAGGGTAACAGCACGGCGATTTCGTGCATCGCCCAAAAGTTTTCAAGAGTTTTAGGCATGAAGTCTTGCTTGCGACGCCGGCTTTCCATTTTGAATATCCTATCTTGTTCCCCTTTACTCTTTATTGATCTGGTTAAGTTTACGTTTAGCGGATGTAAATTTTCGTGAAGATTAATCTAAATGAGATATCAACCCAGCTCTTCTGATCTTATGCTTTATTTCCTAGCAACAATCGCGGTAGCGACGTTCAGCTTTCTACATGCAGGCGGTATCCCCAACTCAGATGATTTATTGCGCGAGGTCAGCGTTATAGATCTATTAGGCGGTCAAAGCTGGTTTGATCCATATCAATATCGTTTGGGTGTGGATGGTGGGACGGTGATGCATTGGTCCCGTCTTGTGGATGCGCCGATTGCGATAATTTATTGGCTCGCTGAAAAAGTAACCGGCAGCAGTGCGGTTTCGTTCGAGGTTGCTAAAATCGTCTGGCCGAGCATCACCTTACTTTTTGCAATCCTCGGCATTGGTATCGCCTGTCGGAAATTGGGCAGAGATGACATGCAAGGCCCTTCCGTCATTATTGCGGCCATTGCATTTTTAACCATCGGTGTTTTTGGCTACGGTTCTCTAGACCACCATAATATTCAAGTTGCATTTTCTATATGGCTTTTTGCACTTCTTATTCCTTCTGAAAATAATGCGTACAGCTATGGTTGGGCCGGCCTTATCTGCGTCCTTATGTTGGCCATCGGCATGGAAACACTGCCCTATGTCACGATTGCCGGTCTTTATGTTGCTATTTGCTTTGCGCTCGGCACAGTTGCACCGACCGCTGCCCGTGCATTTGGGCTTTCTTTGGGCATTTCTTCGTTAGCAGTTCTTTTTGTGACGGTTGCTCCGACTGCATATTGGGCAGTCTATTGTGATGCCTATTCAAGCTTCCATGTGGTCATGTGTTGTGTTTGCGGATTTGGGTTGGCAGCAGCGGCGCATTTTGGCAAAATTAAAAGATCACGTCTGACAGGCCTTGCCGCTTTGACAGTCATTGCTAGCGCATTATTGATCGGTCTTTTTTCAACATGTCTGGCTGATCCGTTGTCAACACTTGATCCAAAATTGCGACAATTTTGGCTCGAGGGTGTTATCGAAACCCGCTCCATTTTTGATCTTTGGTCAGCAGACCCCTTTGCCCTTTTTGGCATATATGGCATGGCCTGTTTCGGACTTGGGGCATCAATTTTTCTTGCTCTGACAGAAAAGCACGCGCTTCGCGCATTCGCGGTATTGAGCATCGCAATGTTGGTTGTGGCGATCGGCGTGACTGCTTGGCAGCAACGTGCCATGATATTTAGCGCTGCCTTTGCGATTTTACCTCTTAGCTATATTTTGAGCCAAGTGAGATCTCAGTATCAAAAATCAAAGGCGCTCCCTGACCTTTTAAAAATGATTGGATTTGGTATCCTTTCGCTGAATATGACTTGGTGGGTTGCAGGGGCAAATGCGGCCTCGTTTTTCTCAAAGTCTCCGACACTGCACGAACAAATAGCGACGGCAAATCCAGCTGATTATTGCTATGGCGCTGATACTTACCGCGAACTTGCAAAAGAGCCAGCTGGTGTTGTGCTCGGCGCGACTGATATTGGTGCGAGTGTCCTTCTATACACGCACCATCGCACGCTCGCCGGGCCCTATCACCGCAATACACAAGGCAATCTTCTCATGATAGAAACAATGCTGGCGACGCCGGACGAAGCACAAGTAAAAATTCGTTCTGCAAAAGTCACACATATTGCTGACTGTCTGACTAGTGCTGATGCTCAAGACTTCAAAAAGGCGGCCCCCGATGGTTTACAAGCTTCGCTACACCAGGGCGAGGTTCCATCATGGTTGGAAATTGTGGAAGCCACGCGCAGCTCACCATTGGTATTGTACCGCGTCAGGCCTGCACTGTAGGCGCGTTGGTGTTTCTATTGACCTGCGCCCAATATCCAATAACTTTACGCAAAGTGATTTGCAAAAACGAAATGTTTCAGCAACTGGAGAGGTAAAACTACTGGTGAATTTACGTATAAGCCTCGTCAAATTTGCAGCGGTCATTGCTTTGGGCTTCGCCCCTTCCGTTTGCCTTGCGCAAACGCCTGCCAAAGAGCTCTTCGGTCGCACGCCACTGCCTTCAGTCAGCGATCCCGTGGTGCACGGATTTTATACAAAAGGCTGCATAGCAGGTGCCGTGGCAATGCCCACTGATGGCCCCACATGGCAGGCCATGCGTTTAGAGCGCAACCGGCGTTGGGGTCACCCAAAGCTTATTGCGCTTGTTCAAAAACTATCGCGCGATGCGGTCGCCGATGGTTGGCCAGGCCTTTTGGTGGGCGATATTTCGCAGCCGCGCGGCGGACCAATGTTGACCGGGCATGCATCCCATCAAATTGGGCTTGATGCTGATATTTGGCTGACCAAAATGCCGAACCGCACTTTGACGAGCGAGGAGCGGCGTGACACGAGCGCGATCACCGTTTTGAAAGAGAATGGCAACAGTCTTTATGTCGATCCTAAAGTATGGACGCCTCAGCACGCAAAGCTCATTGCACGCGCCGCCAGTTTTGCCGATGTAGAGCGCATTTTCGTACACCCAGGCATCAAACGGGCGATGTGCGATGCCTATGGCGCAAATCCAGCCAATGCGTCTTGGCTTGGCAAAGTTCGCCCCGCGTATGGGCACCATTACCATTTTCACATTCGAATGGCGTGTCCGTCAGGCTCTGCAAATTGTCGTAAGCAAGAGCCTGTTGTCGCTGGATCTGGTTGCGACAAATCACTGGATTGGTGGTTTACCGCAGAGCCTTGGACACCAAAAAAAACCGATCCGAATGCAAAACCTGTAAAGCCAAGGGTTGTGACGTTAAAAGATTTGCCCAACGCCTGCGCCGCGGTATTAAATGCAGCAGAGCCAGCAAACGAACAATTGGTAACATATGATAATCGCTACGATGCGACCGCTGCGCTAGCCTCAGCCATACAGAGAAAAAAAACGGCACCAAGCGTACCAGAGTTTGAATGGCCGATTCCCCGCGAAAGACCCCTTTAAAGTCGTGATCACATAGTAAATATATATTTGTTGCGTTAAAGGATTTGAAAGCGGGTATATAAATTTTCAACCGATTTAAAAAATCGAATTAAAATTGTGTGATGGTATGAAAAATCCTACAATGCCAAGCCTTGCGCTGATCGCCCATGATCAGAAAAAAGACGATATTGTCGCCTTTGTCGAGCGTCATTTAGCACATTTTTCACGCTGTAAATTATATGCCACCGGCACCACTGGCGCACGTATTTCTCAAGCCCATGCTAGGCTGGATATAACTTTACTGAAAAGCGGACCGCTGGGCGGCGATCAACAAATCGGAGCATTGATCACAGAGGGCAAGATAGACGGATTGATCTTTTTCGTAGACCCGTTAACACCCATGCCGCATGATGTAGACGTGAAAGGCGCTGATGCGGCTTGCCATCGTTTATGATATTCCGATGGCGCTTAACCGCTCTACGGCAGAAAACCTTTTGATGAATTTCGCTGCACTGGTGAACGGAGAATAGAATGTCACATAGTTTAAATTCGGCTCGCAGCGCTTTGCCTTTTCCGATTTTAATTGGTGATATCGGCGGCACGAATGCGCGCTTTTCAATTGTTGTGGATGCTTACGCTGAACCAAAGGTTTTCGCGCCCATCAAAACAGCAGATTATGTGTCATTAGATGCAGCGATTCAGGCTCATGTGCTCGATAAAACATCACTGTTACCGCGTGCTGCTGTGCTTGCGGTAGCAGGGCCTACTGATGGCGAAGAAATTGATCTTACCAACAATAATTGGATCGTTAAGCCTGCAAAAATGATCGAACAGTTTGGGTTTGAGGATATCATTGTCCTCAATGATTACGAGGCTCAAGCACTCGCGGTCGTTGCGCTGGGTGATGAACATTTGCGAAAAATTGGTGTTGGGACAAAGGAACACTACGGCAATTGTGTCGTCATTGGTCCAGGCACAGGTCTGGGGGTCGCAGGGCTAATTCATGCGGCCAACACGTGGACACCCGTTGCCGGCGAAGGGGGGCATGTTGATATTGGCCCTCGCACGCAGCGCGATGAAGAAGTGTTTGCCCATCTGGAAAAAATTGGCGGCCGAGTGTCCGGCGAACAAATCCTATGTGGACGTGGTATTGTTAATCTCTACCGCGCGATAGCTGCGGCTACTGGCATTGAACCAAAATTTGATGCGCCTGAAGATATCACATCTGCTGCAATCGCCGGAAATGATGATATTGCCAAAGAGACATTTCAGCTTTTTTGCGAATATTTGGGGCGCATAGCGGGCGACCTGGCGCTTATCTTTATGGCCAGAGGCGGTGTCTATCTAACGGGCGGGATAACGCAGAAAATCCTGCCTATTTTCGATGAGGTGCGCTTTCGTGCGGGATTTGAAAACAAACAACCCCACCGAGATTTAATTACAAACATGCCAACATTTGCCATACTGCATGAGCAAGCACCCATGGCTGGTTTGACAGCCTATGCCCGTACACCGATGCGTTTCGGGGTTTCGCTGGAAGGCCGCCACTGGCGAGAGCAGAAGTAATCCTGTAGTTCAAGGTTAGTAGCGTTTTTATGAAATCATAGGGTACAATTGCGCGGTTGGTTGTTTGTGCGTATTTCTGATTTCACGAAGTAATATTGAAAGTAATATCAGGTTGAACAAGCGTATCGATCAAGACGATCTACAAATACGTGACATTGGCGGCGATATTATCGCTATCCTCAAACGTATTTACCAAGAAAATGGGCGCGACTATCGCGGCGCTTATCTGTTTATGGTCGCTTGTCTTTTGGTGATTTCCGCAACGACAGCGTTCATCGCCTGGATCATGCGCGATGTCATCGACGGAATATTTTATCAACAGCGCGAAGATTTGGTTGCTTTAATTACACTCACCATCATGCGGTGTTTTTATGTGTGCGCGGTCTTGGCGATGTATCTCCATGCAATAACGATGGCGCGCATCGGCAATGATTTGGTGGCTCGGTACCAGACCCGCATTTTTTCAAAATTGATGCATATGGGCGTCGGTTTTTTCAATGACAATCGTTCCGGTCATATGGCGGCGCAAATTAGTCAGAACATCTCGGGTATTCGCGACGTCATGTCTTTAACAGTCACGTCGTTGGCCCGCGATCTCGTAACGTTGGTCGGTCTTGTTGCGGTTATGTTTCTTCAAGACACAACTTTGTCTTTGATCACCTTCATTTTGGGACCAATTCTGCTGTTGGGCGTTGCCTATATCTCACGCAAAGTTCGCTCGGTTGTGCGTCAAACTATCGAACTTAATTCTCGGGTGATCGGCTCCATGCAAGAAGCCATGCAGGGCATCACGGTCGTCAAAGCTTTTACCATGGAAACGCAATTGACCGAACGTATCTCGGGCATAATTCTCGATGCGCGCACGCGTGCAGATAGGTTGGCGATAATATCCGAACGCGTCATACCCATGACAGAAGTTGTCGCCGGCTTTTCTGTCGCTGGCGCCATTGCTTTTGGTGGTTATCGAGCAATTTATGAGCAACAACCGCCTGGTGCAATGTTCGCGTTCATTACAGCATTGCTACTTGCCTATGATCCTGCGCAACGTTTGGCGCGCCTTAAGGTCAATTTGGAACGCGCCATGGTCAATGCGCGGATGATCTATGAAATCATCGATATGGAAGATGTTCAGCCGGACATGCCGAGCGCGCCACCGCTTGAAGTGACGGCGGGGAAAATCGTTTTTGACAACGTTGACTTTAATTATGGCGACGGTGCGCGTGTTTTGAATGGCCTATGCTTTACCGCGGAAAGTCATCAGACGACGGCTCTCGTTGGCCCATCGGGCGCTGGAAAATCCACCGTGATTTCGCTTATTCAACGCTTTTTTGATCCATCGGCCGGGTCAATCACCATAGATGGTCAGCCGATTAATCAAGTGACCAAACAAAGTCTGCGCCAAAAAATAGCCTATGTTTCCCAGCAGCCCTATTTGTTCGAAGGGTCAATCTTGCAAAACATCCGCTATGGCAGGCCGGATGCATCTGACGAAGAAATCCATGAGGCTGCAAAATTGGCCAATGCCCATGATTTTATTTTAGAGCAGTCGCAAGGATATGATACGCCCGTGGGCGAAAATGGTGTTACCCTTTCAGGCGGACAGCGACAACGCTTATCGATTGCCAGAGCAATTTTGCGCGACGCACCTATCTTGCTGTTAGACGAGGCGACATCCGCCCTGGACAATGAGTCTGAAAGGCTTGTGCAAGAAGCCTTAGAAAAAGTAATGCGCGGACGCACGACTATTGTGGTAGCTCACCGCTTATCGACGGTGGTTGATGCGCACAAAATTGTGGTTATTGATAATGGAATAGTCGTCGAGAGCGGCACCCACCAAGAGCTTTCTAGTCGAGAAGATGGCCTTTACGCTAAATTCAACCAGTTAAGCACGATGACAACGCCCAAGGTGTCCTAAGACAAGTTTAAAATATGCGGAACGAAACATGAGTTTGAAAATCAATATAGCTGTTACGGGAGCCTCTGGCCGAATGGGAGGGGCGTTGATCAGAGCCATTGATGAAAATCCGTTTACGGTTTTATCCGGTGCACTTGAGCGCGATGGTTCAGATATGATCGGCCATGACAGTGGCAAAGTGGCAGGCCTAAAGACAAATGAAATCGAGATAACTGACAATCTCAATGTGGCGTTTAAAAATGCTCACGTGATCGTTGATTTTACCATGCCGCAGGCAACGCTTGTATTTGCTGAGTATGCATCCACCCATAAGATCGCGCATATTATAGGCACGACGGGCTTTAGCGCGGTGCAGGAAGCCGCCATTGCTCGAGCCGCACAAACCACAGCCATCATGAAATCGGGCAATATGTCGATGGGTGTCATCATGTTGTCGGTTTTGGTTGAACGCGCTGCAAAAGCGCTTGTCGCCGCTGACTGGGATATTGAGGTGCTGGAAATGCACCACAAACATAAAGTCGATGCCCCATCGGGTACCGCACTTCTTCTAGGGCAAGCAGCGGCCGATGGGCGCGGCATTGATCTTAGCGCAAATTCCGTGCGTTCGCGCGATGGACACACCGGCGCGCGCCAAGAGGGCAGCATCGGGTTTTCCACCATGCGGGGTGGCTCTGTCGTTGGCGATCATTCGGTAATGTTGGCAGGTGTCGGCGAAAGCATCACGCTGTCGCACCGCGCTGAAGACCGCAGCATTTTTGCAAAAGGCGCGATCAAGGCTGCAATATGGGCGCATGCGCAAAGCCCTGGGCTTTATTCGATGCGCGACGTGCTTGGATTAAATGACTAAGGCGTTTCGTGTTAAACCTGAAACGCTCTAATTGATAATTTTTGAGGGAAATAAATATGTCCGGTAAACTCATTCTGGTGCGTCATGGTGAAAGCGAGTGGAACAAGCTTAATCTGTTCACAGGTTGGAAAGACCCCGGCCTGACCGATAAAGGCGTCACTGAGGCCATTGAGGCAGGCCATGCATTAAACGAGCAGGGGCTGAAATTCGACATCGCATTTACCTCTGTTTTGCAGCGCGCGGAAAAAACCTGCCAGTTGATTTTGGACGGCGTTGGCCAGTCCGACCTGCAAACAATTCACAACCAAGCGCTCAATGAGCGCCATTATGGCGATCTTGCAGGTCTTAATAAGGACGAGGCGCGCAAAAAATGGGGTGAGGAACAAGTGCATATTTGGCGCCGGTCCTACGATGTGCCACCGCCGGGCAAGGAAGGCGAAAGCCTGCGCGATACGGGTGCGCGCGTTTGGCCCTATTATATGAGCGAGATCTTGCCGCGCGTGCTACGCGGTCAATCGGTGCTTGTCGTTGCCCACGGCAATTCCCTGCGTTCGCTGGTCATGGTGCTCGATGGGATGAACAAAGACACCATTCTAGGCCTCAATATCGCCACGGGCGTACCGATGATTTATGATTTGAACGCAGATACCACGGTCAAAGCCAAACAGATCCTCGGCGATATGTCCGCCGCGCACTGAACGCGAAACGCCTTAGACGGTGATGGTTTTGCCTGCCCACAGGCAAATATCACTCACCGGACATATTTCACATTTAGGTGAGCGTGCTTGGCAAATTTTTTTGCCAAATTGCAACAGCCAGAAATGACCATCGCGTTTTGCCCAGTCCGGTGTGCGCTCTTCCAATGACTGTGCGGTATGCGCTTCAGTTTTACCTTGCGCCAAGCCGAGGCGATTGCACACCCGGTGCACATGGGTATCAACCGCAATCACATCGGCACCAAAGGTAAAGCTCATCACGATGTCTGCGCATTTACGGCCAATGCCCGGCAGCCCCAAAAGCCCCTCGCGGGTGTGCGGTACAATACAGTCATAGTTTTCGATCAAAGCTGTGCAAAATTTTTTGATGTTGCGCGTTTTCATATTGTAAAGCCCAGCTGGCTTTATCGCCGCGGCAATCACCTCGTCGTCCAGCGCCAGAATTGCCTGCGGCGTCTGGGCGATCGAAAATAGCGCTTTTGATGCCGCTGCCGTATTGGCATCTTTGCTCTGCGCCGACAGCATACAGGATATGCAAGAGCGAAAAGCGTTGGGCTGTTTTTGGGCCCTTTGGCATCGGGTGTGCGCCCGGGCATCGCCGCGCTCAACCGACGATAGGCCGTTTCAACGTCTTGCGGTGTAAGAAGAAGATCTGCATAGGTTTTGATTTTTGATTGCGACATGATTGAAAAGTGGAGCGTAATAACGCCATTACAAGCGTTATTTCTGAATAGCGGGGACAATTCCACAAGAGGATACGAAAACTGTAAATAAAACTACCCAAAATGTATCGAGTCGTTGTTTGTATTTTTTAATACATAATTTCAATCAAAAGGGATTGAATTGGCAAAGACATTCTACGACGTTGTGACAAAGCTGATTGCTGAACAGGGCTATTGCGGAAGCCTGCAAAAGGCTCGCATGAAAAATGGCTCAATCCGCAAACGGCAAGACGCTTATTGTGCCGCATAACCTTAAAAGTAGGCACACCGCCAATGGAATTTTGAAGCCCGCCGGCGTTGATAAAAAAGTCAAGCAGCAACTTTCTCAGGACGAATAAACAAAATGGCTGGTATCAGATCACGCGCCGAAAATTTCTGCAAATCCGCATCTGTGGTATGATTGGCTGCCACAAGGTCGCCGCCAACATCGGCCAGAATTTCTTCAAATTCTTCTATGGTGTCAGCTTCAATATGAAGGCCTTCAATATCACTATCGCTAAACCACACTTTTGCCTCAGCGTCCCATAGTGCCTTGACAGTATATGTACGTGACATCAATTTTAACTCCGTTGAACGGTATTAATACACAATTCTTCCTTCATGCCAACTGCCCGGCTTCCCAGCCGAGCATTGCGCGCTTTCGTGTTAAGCCCCAATGATAGCCCGTCAGCGCGCCGGATTTGCCCATCGCGCGGTGGCAGGGCACAACAAACGAAATCGGATTGGCGCCCACGGCAGCCCCCACGGCACGCGATGCTTTTGGACGGCCAATATCTTGCGCTATCTTTGAATAAGGCAACGCCCGCCCCATGGGAATTTTCAAAAGCGCTTCCCACACATCCACTTGAAAGTCAGTCCCGATCAGAACAATGCGCAAGGGCTGATCATCACGCCAATTCGTGGGTTCAAAAATACGCGCCGCATAGGGCGATGTTGCGCTCAAATCCTGTTGGAATTTGGCAGCAGGCCAGCGCCGCGCCATGTCATCAAAGGCAGCTTTTTGCCCGCCCCGATCACTGTCACTGAAGGCCAGCCCGGCTAGCCCGCGCGCGGTCACCATAATCAGTGCAACACCAAACGGCGAGGCATGGAAACCGTAATGGATAACAAGGCCAGCGCCACCGGTTTTAACTTCACCCGGCGACATTGCTTCATGGGTGACAAACAAATCATGCAAACGACTTGGGCCCGATAGGCCAACCTCATAGGCGGCGTCCAGCAGCGGCAAATCATCGGCCAGCAACTTGCGCG
The DNA here is from genome assembly GCA_034519905.1 of Ahrensia sp. Classification (GTDB taxonomy): domain Bacteria; phylum Pseudomonadota; class Alphaproteobacteria; order Rhizobiales; family Rhizobiaceae; genus Ahrensia. The sequence goes on along the minus strand of JAXHNY010000021.1, from coordinate 22,752 downwards.
CATGGTCAATCGTCACCGCTTGCAAAAAGGCCTTTGGTGATAGGCCAGCCCAGCGCGAAAACAATTTTTGAAGCGCGGTCGCCTCCATGCCCACATTGGCGCTGAGTTCTTGCAGCGACGGCTGATCGCGGTAGTTTTCTGAAATCAGCGAAATGACTTTTGCAATTTTTTCATAGTCACTGTCGCGGCCAACTTGTCGCGTCAGCTCAATGTCAAATGCAATTCCAGATAATTGTGTATTCATGGCCGATGACCTGCTTCGTGCGAGATGAGCATATCATCATGCGCGCCAAAAAGCTGCCACCCGAAACTTGAAAGCGGTCGTTATTTCTTTGCCGTTGCCAGAGCGGCTGAAAACGCATTGGCAAAACTCTCTTTGTCATCAGGGTTTAAAAATGCGCCAATCGTCGATTGGTATCCTTCGCCGATGATGCGCATCGAGGTAATGCCAATTTCGTCGTGCCGCTCCACTTGAAACTTCGCCCAGTAGGGATTGTAGGTATGCTCGCGCTCTGCACCATTGGCCGCGATTTTGCGCACATGGAGCGCGTCGCGGCGCACGGTCACTTCTTCGCGCATTTGGCCTGTGCGATAACTCAGTTTAAAAGCCAAATATAAAAGAGCGACATCAACAAAAAAGAATATAGCAACGGGCCAAGCACCAAGCGTAACGTAAAAATATGCATTGGAAACGCATATGCTCGCCACGATCACCATCATCAACGCAAAACCACCCGCAGACAGCGAACGATGCGGCATAAGGCGCGCGGCAAAAATCGGCTTTGCTTCGTCCGCGTCTGCGCCTATGTCAAAAGGTGTTATACTCATAGGGCATGAATATAGAATACAATGACAAACGGAAAAGGAAAAATTGCCGCAGTTGCGGTAGCCACAACCACAAAAGCAGTGAAGCAGCCAACGAAGCCAAAGAAAAAACGCCTGCCGCGCACCAAATATAACCAGCAAGAATTATACGAAATCTTCCGCCGTTTTTCCATTCAGCGCCCAGAGCCCAAGGGTGAACTTGCTCATGTTAATCCTTTTACGCTTGTCGTCGCGGTTGCGCTGTCGGCGCAGACCACCGATGCGGCGGTCAACAAAGCAACACGCGACTTGTTTAAGATCGCCGATACCCCAGAAAAAATGCTAGCGCTTGGCGAAGCAAAAGTGGGTCAATATATCCGCACCATCGGCCTTTGGAGAAACAAAGCAAAAAATGTCATTTTGCTCAGCCAAAAGCTCATCGACGACTTTGGCTCCGTTGTGCCGCAGCGCCGCGAAGATCTGGTCACGCTACCGGGCGTCGGGCGCAAAACAGCCAATGTGGTTATGTCGATGGCGTTTGGTATTCCCACCATGGCGGTCGACACGCATATCTTGCGCATTGGCATGCGTACCGGATTAGCGCCTGCCAAAACGCCCGATGATATCGAAACCATTTTGATGCGCATCATTCCTGAACCGTTTTTGTTTCACGCGCACCATTGGTTGATCCTACATGGGCGTTATTGCTGCAAAGCGCGCAAGCCCGAATGCGAAAAATGTGTCATTGCCGATATTTGCAAATCAAAAGAAAAAACCTGTGCCATGGCAGCGCCGTTGGTGGAGTTGCCTCAGCAAATCATCGAGTAGTAGCACTATGTTTGGCAGCAACCGCTTTGTGCAAATGCACCATCAGCGCGCCGCCAAATAAGGGCGTCATCAGATTGACGATCGGAATGGCTAAAAATCCGGCTATCAGCAGTCCCGCCATCATCACGGTACCGGAATATTGTGATCTAAGTCTATTCACCGTCGCCGCATCGTGATGACGGCGTGCGGCAAATTCAAAATATTCGCGGCCCAATAAATAGCCGTTAATGGCAAAAAACGCGATGAGGTTCACGCCGGGCACCAGCAACAGCATCAGCGCGAAAAGATTGCCGATGATGATCAGAACAAAAAACCGAAGGGACATGATGACAGAGTGTCCGAGCGGCATGGCCGTGCCGAGCGGATCATCGGGATAATCTTGTTTCTCGACATGCTCAGCCACATCGTCCAGAAAAAGTCCTGCGATAGCCGCACTGACAGGCCCGATCAAAAATGCAAGTCCTGCCGCAAGGCCAATGCCTGCGATAATACCTGCCACCACACCAAATGGCGCAGTCCACGTTGCGGGACTCAAAGTTGAGAACCAGCCCGAAATAAACGGAATAGCGAATGTTTCCACGATTATCTGGAGCAGTTTCCAAACAACGATAAGCGCCACCAAAGTTAGCCCAACCGCCTTCCAAAAGACGTTGCGCATTTTGGGATCGAATAATTCACGCAAAGCAGACCGTGCAGCAGAAATGACCATAGAGCCTATTTGGGATATGACGAATTTATTTACAAGACCGGCTCTAGAACGCGCAACAGGGTTTTCATTCCCGCACGGGTGCGCTAAGGCCGCCAATAATATTTTAAGGAATTTGAATAATGGCGAAATATGATGTGCTGTGCATCGGTAATGCGATCGTGGATATTATCGGGCGGGCAGAAGATGATTTTCTAAGCGATAATAATATCATCAAAGGCGCCATGAATTTGATCGATGCGGACCGCGCTGAGCTTCTCTACAGCCGAATGGGATCAGCGGTCGAAACATCGGGTGGCAGTGCGGGCAACACCGCCGCAGGCATTGCCAGTTTTGGCTCTAGCACTGCCTATTTCGGCAAAGTCGCCAATGATCATTTGGGCAAAATTTTCACCCATGATATTCGCGCGCAGGGCGTGGCGTTTGACACCAAGCCGCTTGCCAGTACGCCGCCAACGGCCCGTTCGATGATCTTTGTGACACCTGACGGCGAGCGTTCCATGAATACTTATTTGGGTGCCTGCGTCGAGCTTAGCCCGGAAGATGTGGAAGAAGACAAGGCAGGCAATGCGGGCATTGTCTATTTTGAGGGCTATCTGTGGGATCCACCACGCGCGAAAAACGCGATCCGCAAATCGGCGCAGCTCGCCCATGCCAATGCTGGCAAAGTGGCCATGTCATTGTCTGATTCTTTTTGCGTTGATCGTTACCGGGACGAATTTTTAGAACTCATGCAATCGGGCACCGTCGACATTATTTTTGCCAATGATGATGAGCTAAAATCGCTCTATCAGACCGCAGATATTGATGCGGCGATTGAAGCCTTGCGCGATGATTGCGAGCTGGCAGCAATAACCTGCGGTGCGGACGGTTCAATCGTGATCCGCGGTGATGAGACCTATAAAATCGCCGCCATAGAAATTAGCCAATTGGTGGATACCACTGGTGCGGGCGATCTTTATGCGGCAGGTTTTTTGCATGGGCTGGCCCAAGATATGCCGCTCGAGCAATGTGGCGCACTTGGCTCATTGGCGGCTGGCATCGTCATTCAACAAATTGGTCCGCGCCCTCAAGTGTCATTGCGCCAAGCGGCCATCGATGCGGGTTTGATCAAAGCCTGATTAAAGCAAATCGTCTGGGTTTCGTCCCGGACGGCTTTTGTAGGTGGGAAATGACCAACCAAAGCGCAGTGCCCCGCCACGTATGATAAATGTTATTGAAAAGCCGATTGCAATCGCCACCCAAAGGGGAAGCCCTGCCACGAGGCTGAATGTAAAGCCCGCAGCGCCAGAAAGGGCGGCTGCCACATAAATTTCCGGACGCAATAAAACCGATGGTTCCCCGGCCAGAACATCCCGCAAAATACCGCCAAAAGTGGCCGTCAGAACGCCCATCACAATGGCGATTGTTGCCGAACCTGTCACCGCAAAGCCTTTTGCCGCCCCCATCACCGCATAGGCCGATAGTCCCACGGCATCGAGCCATACGAGCACGATATATCGGCTCTCAAAAAAATGCGCTGTGAAATAAACCAACACCGCCGCGCCGGCGCAAACGAGTAAATATGTAGGATTTTCAACCCAAAATACGGGCGCTTGGCCGAGTACAAGATCGCGCATAGTGCCGCCGCCAATGCCAGTGGCAGCGGCTAAAAATAGAAATCCGATGATGTCCAATTGTTTTCGCGATGCCGCCAGGGCCCCCGTGGCCGCAAAAACGGCAACCCCGGCAAAATCAAGAAATATCAAATTTTCCAAAATCGATTAAACGCCGTCGGTATCAGACGCGTCATCGGCACTTGGTGTAGCAGCCGCTTTTGGCCCACCTTTTGATACGCCAACCAATGCGGGGCGCAGCACGCGATCACCGATGCGATAACCGGCCTGCACGACTTGAAGAACCGTATTGTTCGGCACTTCTGTGTTGGGAATCTCGAACATCGCTTGGTGAAAATTAGGATCAAACTTTTCACCCTCTGGCTCAAGTTTTTTCACGCCATGGCGATCCATCGTGGACAGCATGGATTTTTCGGTGATTTCCACGCCTTCGATCAAGCTTTTAAATTCAGGAGATCCGCTCTCGCGCTTATCGGCCGGAACGGCATCGATGGCCCGTTGAAAATTATCAGACACGCCGAGCATGTCGCGCGCAAAATTGGCTACCGAGTAGATTTTTGCATCAGCGACTTCGCGCTTTGTGCGCGCACGCAAATTTTCCATTTCAGCAGCAAGACGCAGCAGCCGATCTTTCAGATCGGCATTTTCTGCCATCAGCGTTTCTATTGGGTCGATTTGCGGCTCTAAGTTCTCTTGGTCGGGGTCTGGGCCAATGTAATTGCCGTCCTCATCAAACTCATCCGCATCAAGATCGGCAAATGTGTCGGCGTCTTGCGCCGCTTCCCGCCGCGCTGCCTTGCGGTCCGCGCGCAAAAGCTCATCGGCTACCTTGCGCAGGCGCTCACGCGCGCTTGGACTAGTGCTTGAACCGCTTGTCTGTTCAGGTGAATTATTGTCTTCAGCCATCGTTAAAATCCGTAACGTAAAAGATGCATTTATTGCTGTCAGGCATATCGTTTGTGTGGGTGCAAAAATCAACCCCGATTGAAGGCGCCACGGTCTATCACAACGATTATTCTCGTTCGATCATTTTTGAAATTAACTGCGCCGTGTAATCAACCATCGGCACAATGCGCGCATAATTGAGCCGCGTCGGACCGATCACACCCAAAGCGCCGACAATTTTGCGGTTTGAATCGCGATAGGGCGCAACGATGAGCGACGAACCGGAAAGCGAAAACAATCTATTTTCGGACCCAATAAATATGCGAACACCAGAGCCGATTTCCGCCATTTCGAGCAAACGGATTATCTCCTCTTTGCGCTCCAAATCATCGAGGAGCAATTTTATACGCTCCACATCGGCGGCATCATCAAGGTTTTGCAGCAGATTAGAACGCCCACGCACAATAAGCTGCGATGGATTATTGCCACTGCTATTTTTTCCCCCAGCCCAAACAGCGAGGCCACGATCAACCAGATCAGCGCTGAGCGCATCGAGTTCCTGCTTTGTGGTCTGCCGCCGCGCGTCGATATGAGCGCGCGCTTCAGGCAGGGTTTGCCCGCGCACATGGTGGTTTAAAAAATTTGCCGCTTCGACCAGCTGCGATGGCATAATGCCAAGAGGCAGTTCAACGACGCGGTTTTCCACATCGCCCGATTCCCAGACGATGATTGCGAGCGCTTTTTTCTCGTCAAGCCGCACAAATTCAATATGTTTCATCGGCTCTTGGCGCTTGGCTGTCACCACCAGTCCTGCACCTTGGCTGATATGGCTCAGCATGGTGCTCGCGCCAGTCAAAAGCGCATCGGTTGCCTGATGCGGTCTATCCCCTTGCAATTGGCGCTCAATCATCTTGCGCTCTTCGTCGGAGGCTTCGCCGCTGTCCATGAAGGCGTCCACAAAAAACCGCAATCCCTGTTCGGTGGGCAGACGGCCTGCCGAAATATGGGGCGAGTAAATCAAACCCAATTGTTCAAGATCACTCATGACGTTGCGGATTGAAGCCGGTGAAAGCGCATTGGGCAAAAGCTTCGACAGATTGCGCGATCCGAGCGGCTCGCCTGCCTCTAAATAGGTTTCCACAATACGCTTGAACACATCGCGAGAGCGATCATCGAGTGTATGCAAAAGTTCTTTTGGGTTAGGCGCCATTCAACATACCCATAGCACAAAATTGTAAGAGCCTTATATGTGGTACTGCTGCCGATGTAAAAGCCCTATGATTGGATCCCTAACTGGACTAGTAGAACGCCAAACAAAGCGTCAACGATAAATATATGAGGTTCTCATGAAACGCCCTTCCGGACGGATGCCCGACCAAATGCGCCAAATCAGCTTCGAGCGCGGTTTTTCCAAACATGCAGAAGGCTCATGCCTTGTCAAATTTGGCGACACCCATGTGCTATGCACCGCAAGCCTTGAAGAGCGCGTGCCCGGCTGGATGCGCAACACCGGCAAAGGCTGGGTGACAGCCGAATATGGCATGTTGCCGCGGGCAACGGGTGACCGGATGCGCCGCGAGGCGGCGTCAGGCAATCAGAGTGGCCGCACGCAAGAAATCCAGCGCCTCATCGGACGCTCGCTGCGCGCCATCGTTGATCTCGAAGCCCTGGGCGAGCGTCAGATTACGATTGATTGCGACGTCATTCAGGCCGATGGCGGCACACGTACAGCGGCGATCACAGGCGGTTTCGTTGCGCTCTATGATTGCTTGGACTGGATGCATTCGCGCCAAATGGCTTCAAAGACCCGCGTCATTAAAGATCATATCGCGGCCATTTCCTGCGGGATCTATGAAGGCGAAGCGGTGACCGATTTGGACTATGCCGAAGATTCGAATGCGCAAACGGATGCCAATTTTGTCATGACCGGATCGGGCGGTATTGTGGAAATTCAAGGCACCGCCGAAGGTGCGCCCTTCACCAGAGCTGAATTTGATACCTTATACAGCCATGCGGACAAAGCGATCCAGCAATTGGTCGCCTTGCAAAAACAGGTGCTGGGGATCGCATAATGAGCCGCCGTCTTGAAAAAGGTAAGCTCGTGATCGCAACCCATAATGAGGGCAAGCTGCGCGAATTTCGCGACCTATTCGGAGCCTTTGGTTTTGAGATTGTGTCGGCTGGCGAGCTCGGTTTGCCGGAGCCTATCGAAGATGGCACAACATTTGAGCACAATGCGCGTCTTAAGGCGATTGCGGCGATGGAAGCAACAGGCCTGCCAGCGCTGTCCGACGATAGCGGCCTATGCGTTGATGCGTTAGACGGCGAGCCGGGTGTTTTTACCGCCGATTGGGCCACACTGCCCGATGGTACCCGAGATTTTGCCATGGCCATGCGCAATGTCGAAGAAAAATTGCAAGTGCTGGGCGCGACCACGCCAGAACAACGCAAAGGCTCGTTTAACGCTACGCTCTGCCTTGCTTGGCCCGATGGGCATTGCGAATTTTATCGCGGCATAGCCCATGGCGAACTTGTTTGGCCGCCGCGCGGGGCTGATGGTTTTGGGTATGATCCGGTATTTTTGCCTGACGGCCAAACACGCACATTTGGCGAGATGACCGCAACGGAAAAACATGGTTGGAAGCCTGGCCAAAAAACCGCGCTGTCCCACCGCGCCAAAGCCTTTCAAATTTTTGCCCGCGAAGCGCTTGGCGTTGAATAGCATGGTGTCGCATCCGCTGAACGGCGATGACGGCACGCCCGGCTTTGGCATTTATGTGCATTGGCCCTTTTGTGCTGCTAAATGTCCCTATTGCGATTTTAACTCCCATGTGCGCCACAAACCCGTCGATCAGGCGGCGTTTGTCGAAGGCTTTCTAGCGGAAATGAAATTCATGCGTGGTGAGACTGGCCCGCGCGATGTGACAAGCATTTTTATCGGCGGCGGCACGCCATCTTTGATGGATCCGCAAACGGTCGATGCCATCCTAGATAGTATCTCGCTCAATTGGGGCCTGCCCAATGGCATTGAAATCACGATGGAGGCCAATCCGTCCTCAGTCGAGGCGATAAGGTTTCGCGCCTATCGTGCGGCGGGGGTCAACCGCGTATCGCTCGGCGTTCAAGCGCTCAACGACACAGATCTAAAATTTTTAGGCCGTCTTCACGATGTGGCTGAGGCGAAAATCGCGATTAGCTTGGCGCGGGAGATTTTTCCGCGCCTGTCGTTTGATTTGATTTATGCACGCCCCAAACAAACGTTGGAGGCGTGGGAATCAGAACTCAAACAGGCGATTTCTTATGCGGCCGACCATCTGTCGCTTTATCAGCTGACCATCGAAGACGGCACACCTTTCAAAGCGCTGCACCGCGCAGGCAAATTGATCATTCCTAGCGATGATATGGCCGCTGATTTGTACGATTTGACCGAGCGCGTCACGCGCGATGCGGGTTTAAACAATTATGAGATATCCAATTATGCAGTGCCAGGCGCTGAATCGCGCCACAATCTTACCTATTGGCGTTATGGCGATTATGTGGGTATTGGCCCCGGTGCCCATGGGCGGTTTACGCAAGAATTTGGGCGGTTTACGCACGCCGACAGCGTAAAGCAAGTGACCATCACTGAGCGCAATCCGGAAAAATGGCTGGCCCAAACGATGGCAAATGGCAACGGTATCGCCGAGCGCGAGACGCTGACCAGAGATCAGCAAGGCGATGAACTTTTGCTCATGGGACTGCGCCTGCACGAGGGCATGGATGTCGCGCGTTTTGAGCAATTGACGGGAAAAAGCCTTAAGCAAAGCGTCTTAAATGAACTTCAATCCGATGGTCTCATTGAGCCTATTTCGAATACGCGGTTGCGGGCGACATTATCGGGGCGCATGGTGCTCAACTCCGTAGTTGCAGCATTGGCATTGGCTGGATAATTTTGAAAAGAAACAGCTACATTATTGGTGGCCATGAAATCAGTGTTCAACCGCTGGAGCCGGCGCTCTATCTGGTGTCAACGCCCATCGGCAATTTGGGCGATATGACCATCCGCGGGCTGGAAACGCTGGCGGCCTGCGATGTGCTTGCCTGCGAAGATACCCGCGTGACGCGCCGCCTGCTCGATCGTTATGCCATCGCGCAAAAGCCTTATGCCTACCATGAGCACAATGCCAAAACCGTGGGGCCAAAGCTGATCGAACAATTGAGCTTTGGAAAATCGGTTGCGTTGGTCTCCGATGCTGGAACGCCGCTGGTGTCCGATCCAGGTTACCGCCTCGGCTTAGAAGCGCGCCAAGCAGGGTTTCGTGTGATCCCGATACCCGGCGCTTCGGCAGTGCTGGCAGGCCTTGCCGCATCGGGGCTGCCTGCCGATGACTTTCGGTTTGTCGGGTTTTTGCCCAACAAAGACGGCGCGCGGCGAAACTTTCTCGAAGGTTTGGCGCATGCGCCATCGACGCTGATATTTTTTGAAGCACCGACGCGCTTGGCGGCGACCCTGCGCGCCATATCGGATGTGATGGGGCAGGATAGACTGGTGTGCGTTGGCCGCGAATTGACCAAACATTTCGAGACAATTTTAACAATGAACGCAAGTGAAATGACAGACCATTTCGCTAATGAAACAATAAAAGGTGAAATCGTTATTCTTGTTGCGCCAGCGCCGGTGACACAAGAAGCTGCCTCTGAAGCCGATATTGATGCGATGTTAAAATCGTTGCTCAAAGAAATGCCTGCCTCGAAAGCCGCCAAAGAGGCAGCGCGCATGACGGGGCTGCAAAAGTCCGAGCTCTATGCGCGGCTCGTGACCATGAAGGACGCGGATGGTTAGGGCGTGAAAACCACGAAGATAACCGCCGCCGCGCTCAGCAAAAAGGCCATCGCGGCGAATGGCTTGCGGCGCTTGCCTTGCAGCTCAAAGGATTTCGCATTGTTGAGCGGCGTTTTAAAACCAAATCTGGCGAAGTGGATTTGATCGCGCGTCGAGGAAAGCTTGTCCTCATGGTTGAGGTCAAAGCGCGCAGCACACTTGAACAGGCAATGGATGCCATAACGCCAACGGCTTTGAGGCGAATAGAAGCGGCCGGCGATGTATGGCTCGCAAAACAGAAAGATTATGCCGAACTTTCTGTGCGCTACGATATGGTGGCGATTTTGCCAAGGCGTTGGCCAGTGCATGTGAGGGCGATTTATCACGTTTGATTGTTGATTTTGCCGTCGCAAACCGCCAGTTAATATGAGCTCAATGTTGGAAAAAAAATAATGCCCTTAAAAATCGCTGTTCAGATGGACCATATCGCCCATATCAATATCGCGGGAGACACGACGTTTGCTCTGTCACTGGAGGCGCAAGCGCGCGGCCACGAACTGTACCATTACACACCCGACCGCTTGACCATGAGCGGCAAAACCGTAACCGCCGCGATGGAAAAGCTGGAAGTGCGCGACGTCAAGGGCGACCACTTTACGTTGGGCGCTAAAAAACGGACCGACCTGCGCGAAATGGATGTTGTGCTGCTGCGTCAAGATCCACCCTTCGACATGAACTACATAACCACCACCCATATGCTGGAGCTCGTGCATCCGGGTACGCTGGTCGTTAACAACCCGCGCTCCGTGCGCAACGCGCCAGAAAAAATCTTCGTCATGGAATTTGAAGATCTGATGCCGGAAACCATTGTCACGCTTGATTTGGAAGAGATCGTCGCGTTCCGCGAAAAGCACGGCGATATCATCATCAAGCCGCTTTACGGCAATGGCGGCGCGGGCGTTTTTCATTTGCGCGACGGCGACAAAAACCTGACATCTCTGATGGAAATGTTTGCCCAACTCAGCCGCGAGCCGATCATCGCGCAGCGTTATTTGAGCGATGTGCGCAAGGGCGATAAACGTATTTTGCTCATCGACGGCAAGCCCGTGGGTGCGATTAACCGCGTGCCGGCCGAGAGCGATACGCGCTCCAACATGCATGTGGGCGGAAAGGCTGTTGAAACCACATTGACAGCCCGCGAGCTTGAAATCTGCGACCGTATTGGCCCAGAACTTGAGCGGCGCGGGCTGACGCTGGTCGGCATTGATGTCATCGGCGGTTTGATGACCGAAATCAATGTCACCTCACCAACGGGCGTGCGCGAGGTCAAGAAATTTGGCGGCGCGGATATCGCAGCGCTGTTTTGGGATGCGATAGAAGCAAAGCGGGTTTGAATTGCTGCGCCAGTTTGTTCCACCGGCACAACGCAGCACAACCAATAAACGACCCCTACGTGCATCCGTTGCCAAAATGTTCTTGTAATGTTTCATTTTTTATGTCTGAATGCTGAAAAGGTTGCAACCAAATTCTGTTTTGGTTGTGATGGGAAAAAATAAAGCTGCAGTTTTAGCGCATAAATTTGCCTGCAAAGGCAAACAATAGAGTTAAAAACAATGGTGTCACGCGTTTCCACAGTTTCATTTCAGGGCATTGATGCAGTGCCCGTTGATGTTCAGGTCATGGTCGCACCGGGCAAAATGGGCATGCACATTGTCGGCCTTCCCGACAAGGCGGTGGCCGAAAGCCGTGAGCGGGTGCAAGCAGCGCTCCACGCGTCTGGCCTTTCCATGCCACCCAAAAAAGTGACGATCAATCTAGCGCCCGCCGATTTGCCCAAAGAAGGCAGCCATTTTGACTTGCCGATTGCGCTGGGTCTCATGGCAGCGCTCGGCGCGATACCCTCCGATGCGCTTAGTGGCTATTGCGTTCTTGGCGAATTATCGCTCGATGGCACGATTACGCCGGTTGCTGGCGTTCTGCCTGCAGCGATTGCCGCCAACAGCGTCGGCAAAGGTCTGATTTGCCCCCATGAATGTGGGCCAGAAGCTGCTTGGGCCGACAGCGAGATGAACATTTTAGCCCCTGTCAGTTTAATCGGCCTTGCCAATCATTTTCGCGGTAGCCAAGTGCTATCACGCCCAAAGGCCGTCACACGCATTGCATCTTCAGCGCTGCCAGACATGGCCGATATTAAAGGCCAAGAGACGGCCAAACGCGCGCTCGAAGTAGCCGCTGCTGGCGGCCACAACATGCTTCTGGTCGGCCCGCCTGGTTCTGGCAAATCCATGTTGGCGCAGCGCCTTGCCTCCATTTTGCCGCCGCTATCGCCGCGCGAGTTGCTCGATGTGTCGATGGTGGCCTCGATTGCGGGCGAATTGGCGGGCGGCGAATTATCTGACCGAAGACCATTCCGCTCACCCCATCATTCGGCTTCTATGGCCGCCATGGTTGGCGGCGGATTTCGCGCGCGGCCGGGCGAAGTATCGCTCGCCCATAACGGCGTTTTGTTTTTGGACGAATTTCCCGAATTTACCGCGCAGGTTTTAGACAGCTTGCGCCAGCCCTTAGAGACAGGCGAATGCATGATCGCGCGCGCCAATCACCGCGTTACCTATCCGGCGCGTATTCAGCTTATCGCAGCGATGAACCCCTGTCGGTGCGGAATGGCGGGCGAGCCGGGGCATACCTGCGCCCGCGGGCCACGGTGCAAAACCGATTATCAAGCGCGTATTTCAGGCCCGTTGATGGACCGCATTGATCTGCGCGTGGAAATGCCAAGCCTATCGCCCGGTGATTTGATACGCGCAAAACCCGGCGAGCCAAGTAAATCGATTGCCGAGCGGGTCGCGCGGGCAAGGCTGCGCCAGATGCGGCGCTATCAAGCGCTCGGCGTTGAGGGCATCATTGTCAACGCCCATTGTCCCACAGCGCTGATTGAAGAGGTGGTCAATGCGGACGAAAGTGCTATGCAATTGATCGCCGATGCGGCCGATAAAATGAAGTTTTCGGCACGCGGCTATCACCGTATTTTAAAAGTTGCCCGCACGCTGGCCGATCTTGATGATGCCGAACGCGTTGGCCGCATACACATTGCAGAAGCGATTTCATACCGGATTGCGGGCGAGCAATTGTCGGCGGCCGCATAGATTTAGTAGAATCAGTTCGAGCGGCTTGCAATCGCCAGCGCCGCACCGGCCAGACATGTTGCCGCAAAACGGTTCATGGTTTTCAGTGCCCTAGGCGTTTGCAACAACAGGCGCGCCTTGCCCGCCATCAAAATATAAGGCGAGATGGTCACGATCAGCACTCCAAATGTCAGCACGACAAGGATAACAAAATCAGGTGCAGTAATGGCCGATAAATTGAGCAGATTGGGCAGCAACGCAAGATAAAATATAATAGCCTTTGGGTTGCCTAAGGTCACCAAAAGACCCGCCATATAGCTTTGAAACGCCCCTTGCGCGCTTTTTGATTTGATCGTGTCTGCCGTTATCCCCGCCTGCCAAAATCCCCAAGCCATATAGATGAGATAGGCGGCTCCGACATATTTGAGAACGATTAAGATTGTAGAAAATTCCGTTGCCAGCCAAGCGAGGCCAAGAATAGTGGCTGCCAAATAAAGCGCATCCCCCGTCGCAATGCCGAGCAGCATAGGAAATGTGGGGCCAAAGCCCGATCCCAGCGCTCGCGCAACCAAAGCAATAACACCGGGTCCGGGGATAACCGCCGCGATGGCTAAGGCCACCGTATAGGTTAAAAAGCTTGAAAATTCCATCGGTGACTTACAATCCCGTCGAGCCAAAGCCCTTGGTGCCGCGTTTTGTATTGGCAGGCAATGCATCCGCCTCAGTGATTTTTACCTGCGTCACCGGCGCGATGACCAATTGTGCAATCCGCATGCCGCGCGAAATTTCAAAGGACGCGTCGCCGTGGTTTATCAGCAGAACCATCAGCTCTCCGCGATAATCACTATCAATCGTGCCGGGTGTATTCAAGCACGTGATGCCATGCCTCAAAGCAAGACCAGAGCGTGGGCGCACTTGGCCTTCATAACCTTCAGGGATCGCAATGCTAAACCCCGTGGGCACCAGCGCCCGCGCGCCAACGCCCAATATGATCGGGTCGCGTGCAGAAACCGCTGCAGGCAAATCCATACCCGCCGCACCTGCGGTCTCATAGGCGGGCAAGGCAAGGCCCTCCCCATGGGGCAATCGTTTGAACATCAGATCAGTCATTTGATAGCTGATGGCTTGGCGCATCGTTAGCGTCAAGGGGACAAATTATTGTTGCGGCAAAACAAGCGTCAAGTTGACTAAAATTCTCGTCGCTGCCATGGAAGCGGTGCAGCAGATGGATCAAACAATGTCGACCAATAACGAAACCGAAGCAAAACGCCGCCGCACATTTGCGATCATCGCCCACCCCGATGCGGGTAAAACAACATTGACCGAAAAACTGCTTCTTTTTGGCGGTGCCATTCAATTGGCGGGCGAAGTGAAGGCGAAGAAAAACCGCACCCATTCACGCTCCGACTGGATGCAGATTGAGCGTGAGCGCGGCATTTCTGTTGCAACTTCAGTGATGACGTTTGAATATGGTGACAATGTATTTAACTTGCTTGATACGCCCGGCCACGAAGATTTTGCCGATGACACCTATCGCACGCTATCGGCGGTCGATAGCGCCGTCATGGTTCTGGATGCGGCCAAGGGCATCGAGCCGCGCACGCTGAAACTCTTTGAAGTGTGCCGCCTGCGCGATATTCCGATTATCACCTTCGTCAACAAAATGGACCGCGAAAGCCGTGACCCCTTTGAGATATTAGACGAAGTGGAAGAAAAACTGGCGCTCGATACAGCGCCGATTACGTGGCCGATTGGCCGCGCCAAAACATTTACCGGCACCTATCATCTCTCAGAAAATTCGGTGCGCGCGTCAGACAGCGAAGTCTCACGCACAAAAATCAATGGGCCGGAAGCGGACGCAGCAGCAGGCTTGCTGCCACAAAACGAACGCGATGAATTTATCGAACAGGTCAATCTAGCGCGAGAGGCATGCCGCCCGTTTAACCGTGCCGCTTATTTAGAAGGGCATCTGACCCCTGTTTATTTTGGTTCGGCGCTCAAAAACTATGGCGTGCGCGATCTCATCCACGCGCTTGGCGATGTGGCGCCAGAACCAAGGGCGCAAGAATCCAATAAGCGCATTGTTGCGGCCAATGAAAAAGGCATGAGCGCTTTTGTGTTTAAAATTCAGGCCAACATGGACCCCAACCACCGCGACCGCATTGCCTTTGCGCGTATCGTCTCTGGCGCGCTCGACCGTGGCATGAAGGCAAAATTGGTGCGCACTGGAAAGCCGCTCACTTTGTCAGCGCCGCAGTTCTTTTTTGCCCACCAGCGCTCAACGGCCGATACCGCCCATGCGGGCGACGTGGTCGGCATCCCAAACCATGGTTCATTGCGCATCGGCGATACATTGACCGAAGGCGAAGATCTGGTGTTTCGCGGCGTGCCAAACTTTGCGCCGGAAATTTTGCGCCGCGTGCGTCTAAAAGATGCCATGAAAGGCAAAAAGCTGACCGAAGCGCTGCAACAAATGGCCGAAGAAGGCGTGGTGCAGCTCTTTTTGCCGGACGATGGGTCGCCGTCTATCGTCGGCGTTATCGGGGCCTTGCAGCTGGATGTTTTGCAAGCCCGGCTTGACGCTGAATATAGCCTGCCGGTTGATTTTGAATCGTCACGGTTTTCGGTTTGCCGGTGGATTTCGTCGACCGATAAAAAAGCCTTCGCTGATTTTATGAACAAGCATAGATCATCAACGGCAAAAGACCTCGATGGCGATCCGGTGTTTTTGGCTGAAAATGCGTTTTCGCTCAACTATGAGGCCGAGCGCGCGCCCGATATGGTGTTTGAAAAAATAAAGGATTATCAGGTCGTCAAAGCGGCTTAAAACGAAATTTAGTTTCAATATGTCGCAAAAAATAGCCGCCATGTGTCTGGTAATTTCTGATAAGCCCATTACATAAGCAATATCTTATATAACAGGAAACGATCATGGCCTTACGCATTAACGACATCATACCAAACCTCACCGTGGAGACCGATCAAGGCAGTTTCACACTCCATGATTTTATTGGCGACAGCTGGGCGATCCTGTTTTCGCATCCCAAAGATTTCACGCCCGTTTGCACGACCGAGTTTGGCGCAGTGGCGCAATTGGCCGAGGAATGGGAAAAGCGCGGCACAAAGGTCATCGGCATTTCCGTTGATGGCGTCGAAGAACATAAACGTTGGAAGGGAGATATCGAAACTTTCGCCAAAGCAAAAGCCGGATTTCCCATCATTGCTGACACGGATTTAGGCGTTGCCAAGGCCTTCGATATGTTGCCCGCTGAAGCCTATTTGCCCGATGGTCGCACGCCCAATGACACGGCCACCGTGCGCGTTGTCTTTATCGTCGGGCCTGACAAAAAGCTTAAATTATCGATGACCTATCCGATGAATGTCGGCCGCAATTTTGCCGAAGTGCTGCGCGCGCTGGATGGTTTGCAGACGGCTGCGAAATATACAATAGCCACGCCCGCCAACTGGAATGTCGGCGATGATGTGGTTATCCCCGCGACTGTTTCGAACGATGATGCCAAGGCAAAATTCGGCGAATTCACGACGCATTTTCCCTATCTGCGCACGGCGCAATTGCCGAAATAGATGCTTCCTATAAAGCCCGGTGCAAAAACATCGGGCTTTTATGGTTTTACATCCTTGCGCTTTCTTTGATGAAAGTGCCACCGCGCAGTTCCGCAAACGCCTGCTGCAGCTCTTCGCGCGTGTTCATCACAATCGGCCCATGCCATGCGACGGGTTCCTGAATAGGCTTGCCGGAAATCAGCAGAAAGCGAATGCCCTGTTCGCCCGCCTGAACTGTCACCGTGTCGCCCTTGTCAAATACCACCAGTGTTCTGTCGCCGGTCATATCGCGCACATGCAGCTCGTTTCCGGCTACTTCCTTTTCAACCAAAACACCGAATGGCTTTGAAGCATCGCGAAAACTGCCAGAGCCGCCGAAAATATAGGCGAAAGCAGACCGATAAGTGTCAATCTTGAACGATTTCTTCTTGCCAGCAGGCACCGTGATATCGAGATATTGAGGCTCAGCGGCAATGCCATCAACTGGGCTTTGCTTGCCCCAAAAATTGCCGACGACCACACGCACGATTGTGCCATCATCCTCCATGATTTCTGGAAGATCACCGCCATGAATATCTTGATAGCGCGGCGACGTCATTTTCAAATTCGATGGCAAATTTGCCCACAGCTGAAACCCGTGCATCTTGCCGGATGCGTCTCCCTTCGGCATTTCTTGGTGCAAAATCCCAGAGCCTGCTGTCATCCACTGAACCGAGCCTGGCCCAAGTGAGCCCGCATTGCCCAAACTGTCCGCATGATCAACCGATCCGGCAAGCACATAGGTAATCGTCTCGATGCCGCGGTGCGGATGCCACGGAAACCCTTTGGCATAATGGGCGGGCACATCGTTGCGAAAATCATCAAACAGCAAAAACGGGTCGGCCAAGGCCGGATCACCGAACCCAAATGCGCGGCTTAAATGCACGCCCGCACCTTCAAGCGTTGGCTGCGCAGGTGAAATTTGTTTTACAGGTCTAATCGACATCACAAGCCTCCTTCTCTTTCACAGATAGTACGCTACCGGCAGCAAGCAAAGTGAACAATGATGCACAAACTGTTTTACATAATTTAACAACCAAGGGCGTACCTATTGGCCGCAGATCCAGATGCTTCTAAAGTTTTGAAAAGCTCTACCTGAGCGGATTTTGCCTTCTTGGTTGACCCCAAAATTACAGTGTCTTAGCGATATAGAGGGATAAAATGACGCTTCACTCAAAACCCATTAAGCTTTTGCTTTGCAAGAATCGCATCTAGAGTTATTAAATTATTATACAATAGTATGCAGCATCAGCCGAGCACGGTTAAGTAGAAAGAAGAGCCAATTTACATGTGTCGCTGGGCTGCCTATGCCGGACCGCCGGTATTTATTGAAAATATGATTCTTGCTCCAGCCCATTCGTTGATTGAGCAATCTCAGCACGCTTCGGAATCGAAAACGGCGACCAATGGCGATGGCTTCGGCATGGCGTGGTATGGTGAGCGCGAAACGCCTGGGCTTTACCGCGATATTTTGCCGGCTTGGGCTGACACGAATTTGCGTTCCTTGGCCAGCCAAATTCGCTCGCCCCTGTTTTTAGCGCATGTGCGCGCTGCAACAGGCGGCGGCACCAACCGCGATAATTGTCATCCATTTATCTATAAAAACTGGTCATTCATGCACAATGGGCAAATTGCGCATTTTGAGAAAATGCGGCGCAGCTTGGAAGCCAAGCTGAGCGATGAAATTTTCGCCTTGCGCCACGGCGCGACGGACTCTGAATTGATGTTCCTTCTGGCGATCGAATTCGGTTTGAACGAGAACCCCATTGCCGCTTTTGAAAAAGTGCTTTGGTTGGTTCAGCAGACATCTCAAGAAAAGCATATAGAGACGCTGGTGCGGTTTACTGCATGTTTTACCGATGGCAAAAATTTGCACGCTATCCGCTTCTCGACAGACGACAAGCCGCCAAGTCTCTATTTTGCCCATTGTGATCGTGACAAAAGCATTTGCCTTGTTTCAGAGCCATTTGACCACGTGGACCGCAACTGGACATCAGTTCCGCGCAATGCCCATGTGGTGGTGACGGACGGGCAAATTAAAATCACGGATTTTAGCCCAGAGAATTTTAGCAGACCAATGACCAACGACGCGCACCAAAAAAGCGCAGCGTAGAGCGTTTCACGTTTAACGTGAAACATTATGTACCACCAAACGTGTTGAAATCTTAGAATTCAGGCAGCGATTGGTGATTCAGGTTTAACGAGAAACGCTCTAGCAAGTAATTTCTATGCAATTGTATCTTTAAGTTTTTCGGCAACAAGCTGCGCCAAAGCTTCTGCCACTTCGATCTTGGTCATTTCAGGCCAAGTATCCAGCCCAGTCTTGGAAATGATGGTGACACGGTTGTGATCGCCGCCCATAACGCCAGAACCGCCAGCCCCACCAATTCCCGTATCTTTCGATACATCATTGGCAACAATCATATCAGCGCCTTTGCGCGCCAGCTTTGCTGAGGCATGTTCGCGCAATTTTTGCGTTTCCGCCGCAAAGCCGACCACGAGGCGTGGACGTTTTGTTTTATGGTTGCCAACAGACGCTAAAATATCGGGGTTTTCGGTGAGCGCAATCCCATTGATACCGCCCGCTTCTTTCTTGATTTTTTCATCGGCCGCATGGGCCGCGCGGTAGTCGGCAACGGCGGCGACAAATATCGCCGCATCAGCAGGCAGCAACTGGTGCACCACATCGTGCATTTCCTGCGCGGTCTCAACGGCTATCGTCTTAACATGGTTCGGATCGGCCAAATTTGTCGGACCCGAAACCAGATGCACATCCGCGCCTAATTCCGCCAGCGCTACGGCAATCGCGTGGCCCTGCTTGCCCGATGAGCGGTTGGCGATATAGCGCACCGGATCAATCGGCTCATGGGTCGGCCCCGATGTGACGATGATCTTTTTGCCTGCCAAAGGTTTTGGACGGCGGTCGAGCAGCGCCTCAATCGCGCTGACAATTTCCATCGGTTCTGCCATCCGGCCATAGCCTGCCTCACCGCTTTCGGCCATTTCGCCCGCATTGGGGCCAACAAAGTGAATGCCATCACCGCGCAGCGTTTTGATGTTACGCTTTGTCGCCGCATGGTTCCACATTTTGGGGTTCATCGCTGGTGCAATCAAAACGGGCTTGTCGGTTGCCAGCAGAACCGTGGATGCCAAATCATTGGCAAGACCGTTCGCCATCTTTGCCATGAGGTCTGCTGTCGCCGGAGCCACCACCAAAATATCGGCCTCTCGCGACAGGCGAATATGACCGACATCGTGCTCAGCGGCACGGTCAAAAAGGTCGGTAAAAACCCTGTCATTGGCAAGTGCACCCACCGAAAGCTCGGTCACAAATTCTGATGATGCTTTGGTCATGATCGGCCGCACGGACGCGCCGCGCTCGCGCAAGCGGCGGATGAGATCAAGGCATTTATAGGCCGCGATCCCGCCGCCAATGATGAGACAAATATTTTTGCCACCGAGAATTTTAGATGGGCGTGAGGGCGCAGCGCCGATGAGCAAAGTGTTTGCAGCAGGAATGGCAGCTGGCGCATTTTCCGTAAGCTGCGCAAAATAGTGTCGCGCTTCTTCTTCCATCGAGCGCCCATTGGCTGCCGCACGCATCCGCAGCGCCTCTTTAATTTCGGGGTCTAAATTGCGTATTGTGATAGAGGCCATGACGGTGATGAAATCATATTTTCAAAAATAATGCAATCATTGATATCATATATCAAACCTAGAGCTTTATTGTGCGTTTGTGTTCAAGTTGACGGAACTAGGTAATCTATGATTTCAGCGTGTTTGAAACGCAACGTTTGATGGATCCAAAAACAATCAAAAAACACTCTAAAAACATTGACACCACCGAGAACCGAGAGACCGAGAGACCGCAGAGCTTAATAAAATAATTTTGCAAAACTTATGAAACAGCATCAAACGTGCTTCATAATGCCCTTATGAGCCATGGAAAACGAGAACAGCTGAATAAAGCGATAGAAAAAAACCGGCGCGCGCTATTGTGCCTGGTCGTCTCGTGGTTTTTTATCGTCAAAACGTTTAAGCACTGTCACAGCGCTTTTTTGCCGCTGCGTCTATCGCGGTTTATCGAGAAATTTATGTCTAAAGCTGAGATGACGGCGTTCTACCTCATCAAGGCGGCTGTTTGTCTTTATGCGCGACAGCAAGGCGTGCGCCTTAACAATAATACACCGCTTCCATTGCCATTTCGTGTAGCACTCTGGCAGGGGCGTTCATCAGCGCCGCAAGGTTCTATGACCATTTTGGACGTATTAAACCGTCTTATGCGATTGAACTGGGCTTTGTGTAACTTTCACAAACTCGTCGCACGCATTTCTAAGAACGTCATTCAGCAGCTGAAAATAAAAGCAGTTGGCACCGAAAAATGGCCCGTCGCACGGGTACGTCCTTCTTCCCAGGTCGATCGCGTTAAAATATCTGCCTTGCCGCCATGAACTTAAGGTCAAGATTGATTTCAAGCCTTGCAAACCGCTTTTTACAGGAGGCTGGTAACACCTTTGCATGCTTTAATTTAACGAACCCGCCAAGCCACATAAACCGCGGCGATCGCAATCACCCACAAAGCACGGCGACCCCAACGGCTTTCATGGGCCTCTGCCTTGCCGATTGATTTGACCGTTTCAGGGCTGAGCCGCATTCCATTTTGTGCCATGTCACCGACTTGGTTTGCCAACAGCTCAGTGCGGCTCGCCAATTCTGGCATGGCCTTGAGCAGTTTGAGGCCGGCCTTGATGCCGTCGCGCGCATCATTGAGCACTGCGGCTGGACCAAGATTGCGGGTTGCCCATGTGGTCACGATGGGCCGCGCGGCCTCCCACATATTAAACTCCGGATCGAGCATCCGCGCATTGCCTTCAACGACCACCATGGTCTTCTGGAGCAACAGCAATTCAGGGCGCGTTTCCATGTCGAAAATATCGGTCACATCAAAAAGCAACGTCAGCAGATTGCCCATCGAGATGGTTTCGGCCGGCTGGTCGTGGATCGGCTCACCCACGGCGCGCAGCGCCTGCGCAAAGGCGTCCACATCGTGATGGGCTGGCACATAGCCTGCCTCAAAATGAACTTCGGCAATGCGCCGGTAGTCGCGGCGGATGAAGCCGAACAGGATCTCAGCCAGAAACCGCCGCTCGTTAAGCCCAATGCGCCCGGCGATGCCCATATCGACCGCAACGATATCGCCTTTTGGGTCAACGAAGAGATTGCCGGGATGCATGTCGGCGTGGAAGAAACCATCGCGGATGGCATGGCGCAGAAACGCTTGGATGATGTTGACCGCGAGCCGTTTGGGGTCGTGGCCAGCTGCAATAAGGGCGGCCTTATCGTTCATTTTAATGCCGTCGACCCATTCCATCGTCAGCACGTTTCGGCCCGTGCGCACCCAGTCCACTTTCGGCACCCGAAAATCTGGATCCTCAGCGGTGTTCTCACCAATCTCCGAAAGGGCGGCGGCCTCAAGCCTCAAGTCCATTTCAATGCGTGTCGATTGCGCCAAGGTGTCAGCAATCGCAGTCGGGCGAAGCCGCCGCGTCGCGGGGAACAATTTTTCTTGCAAACCGGCAAACATGAAAAACGTATCGAGGTCTTTTTGAAACCGTGCGCGCACGCCGGGTCTGATGACTTTGACGGCAACCTTTTTTTCAGTGCCATCGGCCTGTTTGACATAGGCCGGGTGAACTTGCGCAATCGACGCTGCGGCAATAGGCTCTTCAATGCGTGTGAAAAAAGTTTGCCACTTCGCGCCAAGCGAATCTTCGACGCGGCGCAGACTTTCTGCGGTTGGAAAAGTCGCCATCTGATCTTGCAGCGTAGCCAAATCAATCGCCATCTGCAGGCCGATAATATCAGGACGGGTCGCCAGAAATTGCCCGAGCTTGGCATAGGATGGGCCAAGCCGCGCAATCGCGTTGTTCATGCGTTCAACATTGTTGAGGCCATCGGCGCGGCGGCGCGAAACCGCACTGGCAATTTTGTGGGCGGTCAGCGCAGGGCCGCTCAACCCTTCGCGCGGAATGGCTGCTACCACGCCTTCGCGTGATAAAACCCATCCAGCTTTGAGGAGACGAAGGCCCGCGAAAAATGTTGACAAGTTACAGCTTCCAGCCCGAGTGCAATGCGGCAATGCCGCCCGTGTAGTTGCGGAAGGTGACGCGGTCAAATCCGGCTTGCTCAATCATCGCGGCAAAGTCTTTCTGGTTTGGAAATTTGCGGATCGACTCGACGAGATATTGATAGGGCTGCGCATCACCGGTCACCATTTTGCCCACAGGCGGAATGACATTGAACGACCATGCTTCATAAAACTGTTCGAGCAAGGGCACATCGACCTCGGAAAATTCCAGGCACAAAAGCAGCAATACGTAACTT
>JAXHNY010000059.1:0-30084 GCA_034519905.1 Ahrensia sp. | reverse complement strand
GTTGAGCCGAACGCGGCCCATTTGGACACCCCAAGCATGATTTTGCTGAATCTGGTCAATAGTGATCGCGTCAACACTGTCCGACTGCGCGCTTGCGGACTTTACCGCGTTTCTAATTTGCGTGATGATCAGCCCCGCAAAATGCTGTGAATCATTCATGATTGAACCCCTTTGTTGAGCGCGGCAGCAATGCCTTTAACGATAGCTGCGTGATCCAAACCTTTTGCCGGCAACGCGCCTACCAAATCGCATGCAATGCAATCAAAGTCGGCAGTAATGACGGTATTGCCGCAGTCCTTGCACTCCCATTCATAACCGCCCTCGCCGCTGCAATCATCACAAGTGCTAACGCCCGAATCAGGGTCGTTTGCATGGCCATCACAAAGAACGCCCTTGCCATCACAGTTTTCGCAATTAGTCCAATTATGCGGATCAACCGCGCTTTCCCGATCCCGCGCAACTTCGGCGGATGTTGGAAAATATTCATCACCAATCATTGACATTTTTTTACTCCATTTGCTTAACATCACCGCACCATATACCGTTCATTATGGAATGCAACCATAAAACGTTATTGACTGCATTTTTTTTAATGCGTATATGAACGATGTTAAATTGATAAAAGGATGCAGAAAAATGGACTGCCTGACGCCTGTTGAAAAAATTCGCGACGCTATTACGCGGCGCGGTATGAAAAAATCAGAAATTGCAAACCGTGCCGGACTTCACCGAAACCGGCTCAATCGATGTGAGCAAGACGATTGGAACCCTTGCTGGTTGACACTCAAGGCGCTTGCTGATGCCGTGGACATAATCAGCAGCGAGCGCGCTTAATATTTTACGCGGTTATTTTTATCAGCCGCGCAAATGGGCTTTCTAGGCAATGCCCGGCATAGTTGGCCTTTTTTCAATGGGCTAAGGAGTTAAAATGACAAAGAAAAAAGATGTTATCGAACAGCCTGATGCCGACGTTGAAGTCGCTGCGTCGGTTACCGCACTTGAGGCCGTGCCTGAAAGTTGCGAAATGGCGCTTAAAACGCTTCAAGGTGATTTGCGGGATGCATTGCTTGAGGTTTTCAAACATAGACCAAAACCGTGGTCGGCATGTTCGGAAACGGAACAACGTGATATTGCGTATGGGCTAGAAGACATTTCAGAAAAACTGGTCGCTAAGGCGGCCCGAATCATTGCATCAAAAGGCTTTGAAGCAGTCAGCGCTACGCTTGAAAGTGTTACGATTAAAGAAGGCCTCAAAATTACTGCAAAAGCTGTTTTCAGCACTCACGCGATTGAAATGCTCGCGGGTGCGCAAGGCGGTGAAATCTTGATCGTTAACTGTGATGCCGGTCGTATGATGCATCAGCGCGCGCCGGTTAAAATTGACAAGGATCAGCCTGAACTTATCGAAAGTGATGAGGGTGATCCTGTAAACGCTGGCGACGGCCTAAGCATCGGCGAACAAGCTGCAGCTGATTTTGAAGCCGATAACGCCCAGGCCGAATATGACGGCCCGCAGCTTGCCGCTGCCGAGTAATGATTGAAATCACCATTAAAGGCAGGGCCGTCCCGAAAGGTCGGCCCCGCTTTGTTCGCGGCATGAATCGACCGTTTACGCCTGAAAAAACGGTTAAAGCCGAGCGCGCGGTTGCAAAGTTGGCACAAGAGGCAATGGATAGGGCGCCGTATTTTGGTATTCCAATGGCCGGGCCGGTTCGGCTAGAGGTGCTTGCCGTTTTTGAAATTCCAAAAAGTTGGAACAAGGCCAAACGCGCAGCCGCGATCGAAGGGAACGTGTGGCACACGTCAACGCCAGATTCCGACAATTTGATAAAACTTATATCTGACGGGATGAATAAAATCGTCTTTAATGATGACGGCCAAGTTGCCGATTGCCGTTGCGCAAAGCGGTATGGATCGCCAGCCCGAACGATTGTTCGCGTTACGCCGTTAAAAAATTGGAATGACTATTGCACTTTATAAAGTGCGTGGCTATAATATGAAAAAGGCCGGGGTGTTGGCATCATCCCGGCCCTGAAATCACCGGCTGACAAAGGAGCCAATGAATGAAAAACACAATAACGCCCGAGCCGCGCTCAATCAATACAATTTCCATAATTTTTTGCGCTACGGTGCTTTGCACGCTTAAAAAGGGGGGCGATTATGTCCGCTAATCGGCATAGCTTTGTTAGCTTTTATCCGAGTGACTGGCTTGCCGGTGTTGCATTTATGTCGGTCGGCCTAGAATGGCTTTATCTGCAAATATGTCTGCATAATTGGGATAAAGGTGCGGTTTTAGGCGCGGCCGAGGCTTCTATGCGCTTTTCCCGCCATCCCGGCTGGCAGGATGATCTTGAAATCCTAATCAGCGCTGGCAAGGTCCATCGCACTCAAGCAGGCGGCCTTTTTGTTGAGCGTGCTTTGCTTGAAGCTCAACGCGCTTTTGACCTTTGGGAACGAAAATCGCGCGGCGGAAAAGTATCAAAAAATCAAAATGATAGCGATGGCAGGGTTAAGAGTCTTGGTAAGACTCATAGCAAGACTCTTATCAAGAGTGCTGCAAGTAACCAGAACCAGAACCAGAACCAGAACCAGATTATATCTAAAGATATAAATCAATATAACGGCGATTTGGTTTTTTCAGTGCCCCCGGATGTTTGGCAAGATTTTAAGAAACATCGCATAAAACTTAAAGCGCCAATGACAGAGAGGGCTGAAAAGCTGATGCTGAAAGATTTGGAAAAGCTTTACATGCGCGGGCATGATCCAACCGCTGTCATCGAACAAAGCATAAAAAACGGTTACAAGGGTGTTTTTGAAATTAATGAAAGGAAAAAAAATGAGCGAAATGGTGACGGTTTTATCAACGCTTGTGTTGACCCCTGAAGCGGAAAAAGTAATGAGATTGCCCCTCGATTCCGATTTAACCGAGGATCAAGTAAATGCGCTTAGGCCTTTTTTTAATGTCAAGATTGCGCCGCATCCGCAAATTACGCCTGATGACGTTCGCAAAAATCTAGGTTCCCTTGCATCGGCATTGCCATCGCAGCGAACCGACAATGACACTGGACGGCTCAAGCTTGCCGTTTATCAGACAATGCTTTTAGGATACCCCTTGCCTGCTCTCAAAGCGGCTTGCCGGCAATGTTTGGAAGAACTGGAATGGTTCCCAGCGCCAAAGCAATTGATTGATCGCATAAAGCGTTGGCGATGCCCAGAGGAAGTCAAATTGTTAGTGCTGCAAATAAAGGTCAAAAAATTTGATCACGATAAACGTAACTCAAACGAACCCGGAAAGGCTCTTACTCAACGAGATATCGATGATCTTGCCAATTCCGCGCACGGAAAGACGCTGATTACGCTTGGCGTTGCTTGCGGTTATATTGTAAAGGATGAAAAAGGCCGGTATCGTCCGGCTCCTGACAAACATCCGAGCGGCACATGAAAGGATTTCTGATGAGTGCCAACGGAGGCAATGCGCTTTTTATGATTACGCTATTGACGGCATGACGTATCTGGCAGATATGCGGGCCATGACAGAAAAAGTCGATGAAATAGCGAGGGATTTGCTTGCCGATGCGATTGAGGGTCAGGGGCCGTTGTGGCAAAATGCCGCTAGATCAGTTCGGGCTGGGTTTTCAAATGTTTGGATTATCCCGGCGCTTCAAGCAATAACCCGCGCTTTAACTGAAACGATAGAGGATGATGGATGATGTTACTTGCTTTTGCCGCCGCCGCTGCCGCTGCTTTTGCCGCGCCGTCGGCTTCACTGAAAACTGAAATCAAGGCCGCGCTTGACCTTGTGTTGATTGATGCGCCTTCGGCCCGCTTTCAATGGCAACCAGTCCGCTCGCCACAAGCCTATTGCGCACACTTCAACAGCCGCAATCGCTTGGGCGGCTATTCGGGATGGACGCTTTTTTGCGTCAACACGAATGGCGAAAAAATGAAGGTTTTTTTGAATGGCACTTATGTTGACTTTGCGGTGCTTATTGCGCAAGGGCATGGGTATGATGTTGATCCGCAATAAGATAGTTATCGCTTCGGCTTTAACCGTTTTCGGTAACATTTGCTTAATAGGACTGTGGTATCTAGGACGCTGACCGATCACGAAATCATGCAAGCTCGCCTACACGCGCAAGATCGCCGCGCCATTGAAAACCGCCATGCCGTTGAACGCCGCGCTCTCATTAATGAAATCGTTGCAGAATTAAGCGCAATCGTTCAACATTGCGATCAATCACCTAATCGGCTATTGCAGCAAAATGGCATTAAACAATAAAACCAGCGAAGATGACGCGCGCGGAGGCGGGGCAAAAGGTGTGCGCGGCAATCCGCCGCATGAAAGATCCGATCACATTGCTGCGCAAATAGAAAAGCTTGCTGCCCTGCAAGTCACGCAGCGCGAGGCCGCGCAGGTTGTTGGCGTCAGCGAAGACACCATTCAGCGTCATTACTCGGACGCTTGGGAGCGGGGCCGGATGGAAATGACGGCCAAATTGAAAAGTCACCTTTACGAACGTGCTTTTGGAAAGCTGAAAAACCCGGACGAGCCAGAAAAAGGCTATGTAAAAGGGGCTGAACCTTCGGACAGAATGGCCATATTTTTGGCCGAAGCGCAGCATGGTATGCGCCGCACTTCCCGGCATGAATTTGTCAACGGGCCGCTTGCAAACAACAACCTTGCCGCGGAAGCGGTTAAGGCCCGTCTTGATCAATTAGCCGAGCGCGATGGTGAGTGACCTTAGCCTTGCGCAACATCTTGCTCGCATCCCGCTAGAAAAGCGCAACATTGCTCTCGATGGAATCTGCCAAGATTCTTTATTATGGGACTGGAAAATCTGGGGCCGTCCATCTCAATTTGCCCCGGTCAGCAACCCCCGCACCAGCGACGGATCTTGGAAAACGTGGCTTGCGATGGCAGGGCGCGGCTTCGGCAAGACGCGGCTCGGTTCAGAATGGATCAGGCAAATTGCTTGCGGCGAAACGCCTGAAGCTTCAGGATCAGCAACCAGAATCGCGCTGATTGGCGAAACAGCTCGCGACGTTCGCAAGGTCATGGTTGAAGGTGATAGCGGCATTCTTGCGGTTCATCCGCCAGCGTTCCGGCCCGAATGGCAACCGTCAACGCGGACTTTAATGTGGCCAAATGGTTGTATCGGAGCGACTTACAACGCCACCGAACCCGATGAACTGCGCGGTCCGCAGTTTGATGCGGCATGGTGCGATGAATTGGCAAAATGGGCATATGCAACCGAGACGTGGGATCAACTGCAATTTGGCCTACGCCTTGGCGACGATCCGCGCCAGCTTGTCACGACAACGCCAAGGCCGATTCCGATTATTCGCCAAATTTTGAATGATCCGACAACCGTCGTAACGCGCGGTTCAACTTTGGCAAATAGAGGAAATCTCGCGCCCTCGTTTCTGACGCACGTTACCGAACGTTATGCCGGAACCCGGCTCGGACGGCAGGAACTCGAAGGCGAGTTGATCGAGGATATTGAGGGTGCTCTTTGGTCAAGAGCAATGCTTGAGGCTTGCCGCGTTCGTGAAGCCCCTGCCCTAAGCCGGATCGTGGTTGCGGTTGACCCATCTGGGACGAGCGGCGGCGGCGGCGATGATGTTGGCATTATCGTCGCCGGAGTGTGCGAAAAAGGCGTCGGCTATGTGATCGCTGATCATTCTTGCAATTTGTCGCCAGCGGGATGGGCCGAGCGCGTGGCAAGTGCCTATCATCAATTTAACGCGGACCGTGTGGTTGCCGAAGTCAATTATGGCGGGGCCATGGTTGAGGCCGTCATTCGCAGCGTTGACCCTTCAATACCATATCGGGCCGTTACAGCAAGCCGCGGCAAAGTAGCGCGCGCCGAGCCTATTGCGGCGCTTTATGAACAAAAGCGGGTAAGTCACGTTGGCGCTTTTTCTGATCTTGAGGATCAAATGTGCGGCATGATTGTTGGCGGGGCATATGAAGGGCCGGGGCGTTCACCGGATAGGGCCGATGCCCTCGTTTGGGCACTTACAGACTTGATGACCCGGCGATCATCAACGCCAGCCATTCGCAATATCTAGCGCAATCAAACGCTTTGCCATATAAGCAAAAAAAAACGGAGAACGTGATGGGCTGGTTTGACAAAATTATAGGCCGAAAAGACAGTGTTGCAGCGGGATTCGCGGCAATGAGTAAGCTGGGCAAGCCAGTTTGGTCATCGCGCAACTACGAGGCTTTTGCGCATGAAGCTTATTCGCGCAACGTCATTGCATATAGTGCGATTCGCATGATTGCACAAAACGCCGCTGCGATTCCGCTTTTGGCTTATGATGATCGCAAAAACGAAATCATCGATCACCCATTTTTGAAAGTGCTAAAGCGTCCGAATCCTTGGCAGGGATACGAGGATTTTATTGATGAGTTGATCAGTTTTTGGCGAATTTCGGGAAACGGTTATATTGAAGGTGTTGCCTTGGGCAGCGATATTAAAGAGCTTCACGCGCTAAGGCCTGATCGAATGAAAGCAATCGCGGGGCGTCGCGGCTATCCGTCGGCATGGCGATATACGGTTGAAGGTAAATATTTTGATTTTGACATGGAATTGCATGGAACAAAACAGCAGCCTATTTTGCACGTAAAGGATTTCAGCCCAATCGATGATTGGTATGGAATGAGTCCGATTGAAGCGGGCAGCTATGCGATTGACGTTCACAATGCTGCGAGCGGTTTTAACAAAGCATTACTCGACAATAGCGCCAGCCCTTCCGGGGCTTTTCAGGTGGAAGGTGAGGCTGGTGCGAATAGCTTGACCAAGGATCAGTTTGACCGGTTAAAGTCTCAAATGACCGAAAACTATGCCGGAGCAAAAAACGCGGGCCGGATGATGCTTTTGGAAGGCGGCCTTAAATGGGTCCCGATGGGCATGACGCTTAAAGATTTGCAATATACGGATGGAAAAAATCAAGTTGCGCGTGAGATTGCGCTTGCTTTTGGTGTTCCACCGATGTTGCTCGGCATTGCCGGCGATAATACGTTTTCAAATTATCGTGAAGCAAACCGAGCCTTTCATCGCCAAACGGTTATCCCATTGCTTTGCCGATTACTTGGCTCGATCAGCAATTGGGTTCAACCGACATATCCCGGCCTGAATCTCAAACCTGACGTTGACCAAATCGATGCGCTTGCCGATGAACGCGAGGCAGCTTGGAAGCGCGTGGGTTCGGCTGACTTTCTTACCCCCGACGAAAAGCGCGAGGCGCTAGGCTATTCAGCTTATCAGCCAACTGCAAAGCCGGGCGGGCGGATCATGGTGAATGGCGGTCTAATGCCCATCGAAGACGCTTTAGATAACACCGATTTCAGCGGTGGCCCGGAGCCAGTTGAAGCCGAAAAGGATAATGATGCGGACTCGGCGGCAACGTGATATCGCGCGTCGGGCCCGGATAAAAGCCCGCAACGAGCGGTTAGTTGAAAGGGATATGGCCAAAGTGTTGCAAGCTTTGGCCTTCGCCGTCGCGGCCAACCCTCGCGCCATAAAGAGCATTAGCCGCGCTTACGAGCGCGATATCGCGGCGGCGCTTCGTCGGCGGATTGCGGTGATCGCTTTTCAGTTTGGCAATGATCAAATCATTTTGCTTAATCGGGTCAAGGCCGCGCACCAGTTGCTTGAGGGAAAAAATGCGCAAGGGGATTTTGATGGTGTCATTGCGCGATGGATTAGGCGTCATGCCGTTGCTGCCGCGAAAAACATTGCTGAATCGTTTCGAAAAACGCTGGCCAATATTATAGCCGATGCATTCAACGATGGCGCAAACGAGCGCGAAACAGGCCGCCGCATTCGCAACCGCGCCCCTGAAATCAGCCGCAAAGCTGCCGAGCGCATTGCGCGAACCGAAACGCATAGCGCCGCTGAAAGGGGTAGTTATGACGCCGCAAAGGCATCCGGTCTTGAAATGGTAAAAGAGTGGGCGAGCGCCGAAGATCAACGGACTCGCGCTTCCCACGCCGAAGCCGATGGTCAAATAAAAGAAATGGACGTTCCATTCACGGTTGGCACTGAAAGTCTGCTATTTCCCGGCGATCCATCGGCGCATATAAAAGAAATTGTCAATTGCCGGTGCGTCGCGCTATATCATCCTATAATTGACGGTGAAATCATCCGATGAAGGGCGCTTATTATGCGGACATTTGAAAAAAAATCCGGGCATGACTTGGCAAAAAACGCAGGAGCCGTGTTGCTTGATATCAAAGCAATTGGCGAAGACGGCACTTTTGAAGGCTATGCCAGCACTTTCGGCAATGTGGACAATGGCGGTGATCGCGTCATTGCGGGCGCTTTTGCAAAGAGCATCAGCGTGAAAACGGCGCGCGGCGTTAAAATGCTTCGTGATCATGATAAACGTCACCTGATTGGCGAATGGCTAGAGATACGAGAGGACGCCAAAGGGCTTTATGTGCGTGGCCGAGTGTTTGTTGACATTCAAATGGGTAAGGAAACGCTTGTCTTGATGAGGGCTGGCCAGCTTTCTGCCCTTAGCATTGGTTACAAAACTATCGAATCTGAATATTCAAAATTGGACGATGTGCGGAATCTGCGCGAGATTGACCTGTGGGAAATCAGCGTTGTTCCGTTTCCAATGAATGAAATGGCAACCATTGACGCGGTAAAGCAGCGTGATTGGACCGCCAAAGATGTTGAGCGTTACCTGCGCGATGCCGGAATGCCTAGCGCTTTTGCAAAAATGGTTGCCAATCATGGCATAAACGCTGCAAAAGCAAAACTTGCCGGAGACTGCCGGGATGGCGGCGAAAGCGGGGAAAAAGAATTGGCGGGCCTGATCAATGGGCTGGCCGCAACTTTCAAAGGAAATTAATTATGGAAAATCAAGTTACAGTCGCCGCCCTCGCCGCCGCTGGCCTTACCGGCCCGATGCTTGAGCGCAAAGATGACACCAGTGGCGCCAATCAGTCTATGATGGTCAAAGACGCAATTAATAATATTCAACAAACATTTGCGGAATTTCGTGCAAAGAATGATGAGCGTCTAACTGCAATTGAAAAGAAGGGTCAAGCAGATCCTTTGACGGATGCAACGCTTGCAAAATTGAATGAGCAAATGGACATTCAACAAAAGGCAATCGATGCAATGGCGCTTGACCTTAAACGCCCGCAATTGAGCGGCGGAAGCAAATCCGGCAATATGTCAGTCGATGAGCAAAAGCACCGCGCAGCCTTTGCCGATTTTTTTCGCAAAGGCAACGAAGACGGGCTTGCAGATATTCAGCAAAAGGCGCTCAATATGGGCGTTGGCATGGACGGCGGCTATGCGGTTCCAAAAGTAATTGACAGTCAAGTCGCAAGTTTGATGCAAAACATCAGCCCGATTCGGTCCATTGCAACCGTTGTGCAAACATCAACGAGCGACTATCGCAAGCTTGTAAATCTGCACGGAACGGCGGCGACTTGGCAGGGTGAAACTAGCACCACTGCTGATAGCGCAACGCCAAAACTGAAAGAAATTGCGCCGCCATCGGGTTGGCTGGAAGCCCGACCCCGCGCAACGCAACAATCGCTTGATGATGGCATGTTTGATTTTGAAGCATGGCTGGCTGATGAGGTCGCAACTGCGTTTGCGGTTTCGGAGGGCGCGGCGTTTATCAATGGCAACGGCACAAATAAACCGCGCGGTTTTCTGGCTGGTCCTGCGCCGGTCGCGACGGCTGACGCAACACGCGCTTTCGGAACGTTGCAATTTATCGCGTCTCGTCAAGCCGCAGCGATGCCATCTTCGTTTGAGCCGTTTATTGACATGATCTATTCAATAAAAGCGGGCCATCGCCAAGGGTCAAATTTTGTCAGCAATTCTCTTGCTTTATCGGCAATTCGAAAATTAAAAGATGCCGATGGCAATTATATGTGGCAACCGTCATTGATCGCAGGGCAGCCGTCAACCTTTTTGGGATATTCGGTTGTTGAGGCCGAAGATATGCCAGCGATTGCTGCAAATGCGTTTCCATTGGCCTTCGGCAATTTCAAGGCGGGTTATCTGATTGCTGATAGGTTTGGCGTTCGCATCCAGCGCGATCCGTTCACTGCAAAGCCATATGTCGAATTTTATACGACAAAACGGGTCGGCGGTGATGTTATCGATAGCGAAGCAATCAAATTGCTTAAAATTTCCGTATAAGTATTATCACAATACACATTTTTCGCTAAGGAAGGGCCGGGTCATATCCGGCCCTTTTTTTGCAAGGAAAACAAGATGGCAGACAATGCGAAAACTGAAAACAAGGCCAGTAATGCCGCACCTGACAACAAAAACGGCAACGCAGTGGAAAATAACGATTCAGTCAAAAGTGAAGGCAGCGGCGATATTGAGTTAGAACAAAGCGATGAAAATGACGCTGAATTGCCATCGGACGACGCTGCCGCGACTGATCAATCTGACGCCAAATTAATGACGTTTTTGAAAGAAGGCAGTTATGATTTGGTCGGTGGAGCTAGTATTTATGGCCGCGAAGGCGATCAATGCGCGCTTGCCCCTGCCGATGCCGAGCAAGCAATCGCGTCCGGGCTGATGGAAATTGCCAAAACATAACCAGAAACAATACCACGATTTCAAACATCACCGCGCGGCAAACCCAAATGACCTTGCCGCGCGGTGATTTTGCGGCAATAAAGGCGCTGATAAAGGAAAGATGATGACCGACAAACTTATCACTCCGCCAATTTTGGGAGCCGTTACAGCGGCGGAATTGCGAAGCTGGCTTAGGGACGTTGCCGATAATGACGCAACTTTGGACGAGCTGATCAGTGCAGCAAGCGAAACATTTGAGCGTGAGACTGGCCGCGCGGTGATGGAGCAAGGCCGCAGAATGATGTTGGATAACTGGCCAGTAAATCAAGCGGCAATAGGTGAATGGGATGGGAATCGGCAAAGCGCATTTGCCCAAAGCGCGGCGCGCGCGATTGAATTGCCGGTTGCCCCGTTAATCGGCGTGACTGCGATCACTCTTTTTAACGCTGACAATCAAGCGGAGGTCATTGACCCCTCTCGCTATTATGTTGACACTCACAGTGAACCGGGCCGCATTACTATGGTTGTGGGTGGTGGCATTCCCGTTTCGGGCCGCGCGGTAAACGGCATCCAAATCGATTACCGGGCCGGATACGAAAGCGTCGCGCTTGTGCCAATGCCAATCAAGCTGGCAATCAAGCAATTGGCCGCTCATTTTTATGAAAACCGCGAATCTGTAACCGAAATGACTTTGGAAAACGCACCGCAATCATTTTGCGCAACCGTTCGGCGCTATCGCATTTGGCCGGGCGTTTAGCATGAGATCCGCGCCTCATAACGGCGAACTTCGGCATCGCGTTACCGTCAAGCACATTGTCCGGCAACCCGATGGTGCGGGCGGTTTTGTGCGACTGGATGACACATTGTTATCGATTTCCGCGCGGGTTAAAACTTTTGGCGCAAGTGAGGGCCGTGCTTACATGAATTTGCAAGAGCGCGTCAGTCACCGCATTGTCATTCGCTATCGCGATGACATTACGCAGGGCCAAAGCGCGATTTGGCATCATCCGAAAGGCGATGTTGATTTGTATATTTTGTCCGCGATAGATCACCGGCCAGAGCGTCCCGGTGAATGGATGGCCTTGCTTTGTCGCGAAGGGGGCAACACCTAATGGCCCGCCCGGTTATTCGCGCAAAAGTCAGCAACCTTCCCGAAATACAGGCGGCATTTGCCGCGCAGCCGGAAAAAGTCAGGCTTGGCGTGATCGATGCGCTGAAAGTCATTGGCTTGCTTGTTTTGAACCGGGCCAAGTCGCGGTTGCAAGGTGGCAGTAAAACGGGTCGCAGATATAAGCGCGGGGCCGTCACGCATCAGGCATCGGCGCCGGGCGAAAGCCCCGCAACGGACACCGGCAAGCTTGTATCTTCTGGCGAGTGGTCGGTTGATGAGGCCAATTTATGGGTCACAATATCGTTTACCGCATTTTATGCGCGCCTTTTGGAATTTGGCACAAGATTTATTTTACCTCGCCCCTTTATTTTGCCAGCGTTGGATCAGGTAAAGGAGCAAATCCCCGCAATTTTTGAAAAGGCGATCCGGGCGCGTTTGAAAGGCGGCGGCGATGGCGAGTGAATCGGCTCTAGAACTGCAAAAAGCAATCATCGCGCGGCTCAACGCAACGGCTGAAGTGACCGCGCTTTTCGGCGGACCCGTTCCGATTTTTGATTTCATTCCGGAAAATCAGCCAATGCCGTTTGTCGCTTTCGGCGATCACCGATCCGATGAATATGATGTGACGCCAACCGAATCAAGCGAGGGTTATGGTGAGAATCATCGAATCGCATTGCATGTCTGGAGCGATTATGAAGGCAAAGAAGAGTGTATCAAAATCACTGGAGCGATGAGGCGGGCGCTTCGTGATCAACCGTTACCGTTGACCGATCACAATTGCGCAATTATACGTTGTGATAGTGCTGATCACGGCCAAGACGCTGACGGCCAAGCATTTCACGGCGTTCTGATATTGCGCGCTATAACCGAGGAGATTTAATATGCCCAAACAAGCGGGCCGTTCAGTGCTAGTTAGGGTCGATTTGACTGGCGCAGGCTTATTTACAACTATTGGCGGTGCGCAAACAAAATCGCTTACGATCAACAATGAGCAGGTTGATGTCACAAATAGTGATAGCAATCAATGGCGCGAGTTGCTCGCTGGAGCCGGTGTTAGAAGCATAAGTATTTCATTGAAAGGCGTTTTTGATGATGACGCCGCTGCCAACAAAGTTTTGGAATATTCAATGAACGGAACCATCCGTGAATTTCAATTTTTTGTGCCTAGCATGGGCACATTTGAAGGCATGTTTCAAACGGTATCTTTTGAGCTGTCTGGTGAATATAAAGGCGAAGTTCAATATTCTTGCAGCTTTGAAAGTGCAGGCCCAATAACATTGACTGTGAGCTAAAGGATAAAAATATGGCTGTAATACCC
The DNA here is from genome assembly GCA_034519905.1 of Ahrensia sp. Lineage (GTDB taxonomy): Bacteria > Pseudomonadota > Alphaproteobacteria > Rhizobiales > Rhizobiaceae > Ahrensia. The sequence goes on along the minus strand of JAXHNY010000059.1, from coordinate 17,087 downwards.
GTTCAAACTATGACCCGCGCAGGTGCTGCGCTAACATACACGGCTGTAACTGCATCAGATACCGTTTTGGTTGCATCGGGTGAGCGCACTTTTGTTCACGTCAAAAACGCAAGCGCGGCGGCAACAAACGTCACTATATTGGCTGTAACGACTTTGGTCCGAGTGCCCGGCGTAGCGCGATTAGTGATGGGGAGCCAGCTTATCACCGTGCCTGCAAATTCTGATCGATTGATTGGTCCGATCCCACCGGCATTTGTAAACGCATTAGGAAGTGCAACGCTAACTTTCAGCGCCACTGCATCGGTAACGATTGCAGCAGTTTTGATGCAACAAGAATCTTCATGATTGCGCTTATTATTAAGCAGCGTTATGGAAGTGGCGGCCATTGAGCCGCCATTTTTTATCTGGAGCTATAGAATGACAAATGTTGCGCGCGGTGAGTTTGCTTACAAAATCGCTGGAAAATCTTATGACTTTGCGCTGACGCTCAAAGCAACGGCAGCAATTGAAAAAATGACAGCGGAAACCAAAAACCGACCGCCTTTTGAAGAAATGATAGCCATTATATCAGCGATGACCCAAGGCACTGATCGGCCTATTTCTGTCGAAATTGCTGCCGATTTGCCAATAACAATCGCTGAATTTAAGACTATTATTCAAGGTGCAACAGAAGCTGCGAATGCGGCAATGCCTGAAGATCGAAGCGTTGCGGGAAACGAATCCAATCGCAGGAATCGGAGAGCGGCAGCGGCGGCGAAGAAGTAGAAAAAACGCCATTTTATATATGGCAAGAATTGGGGCTGGGTCATATGGGGATACCAGCCCCCGAATTTTGGCGCTATAGTATTGTCGAATGGTATGCGGCTCTTGATGGTTATATGACAAAAATAGGCGCAAAGGATACCGCTCAAGGTATTAGCCGGGATGAATATGAAGCCTTAAAATTGGAGTTTCCCGATGATCGGATCGCTGCTAGATAAACTTTTCGTTGCAGTTGGTGCGGATCTTTCAGAGTTTTCGACTGCAATGGATCAGGCTGGGGCTGACGCGGCTCAAGCCAGCACATTAATTGTTGATAGCCTTAACGACGCCGGTCAAAAAGGCGGCGTTGCACTTAGCCGAATTGCCGAAGTCGCTCAAACCGCGATATCTGCCGCTGGCCCAGTTCTTGGCGACGGCCTTGTTGCTGGCGTCAGGGCAGGGGTCGCAAGGGCGGTTGAAGTCGGGGCGGAGCAAGGGCCGTGGGCTGGCCTAACAGCCGGGGCTGGTGAAGCTTTAAAGGCTGGCCTCACTGAAGTAGTGCAAAGTGTTGCGACGGCCATTATTCCGCAGCTCATTGCAGCCATTAGTGCAACGTCAGCGTGGACTGCTTCACTGACTGCGCTCAAGGCTGCGCTTGCTACCACGATTCCGATTATTCAAGGCGTCGGAGCAGCATTTACCACGTTGCTGCTTTCACCTCTTGGCCTAATTATTATCGCAGTGGCGGCAGTTGTTGCGGCTTGGGTATATTGGGACGAAATTACAGTCATTATTGACCGTGTTGGCAGCGCAATATCGGAATGGTGGAACGCAAATCTCAAGCCGACTTTTGATCTCGTGATGGAAATTGTCCGTTCCGTCGCAGATTTTTTTCGTGACTATTTTGGTGCGCAGATTGAAAATGTGATCAAGTTGGTTGCGGCATTGATCAATGGTGATTTTAAGGGCGCGTGGGCAGCCGCTAAAAATTTTGTTGCAACGGCAATTAATGCAGCAATCGCAATCATTGGGGCGCTTGCGCCGAATGCTATAGCCGCGATTCGGTCGTTGGTGACCGGGTTCGCAACGTGGTTTGGCGACCTAACAAGCCGAATGATTGGCTGGGGCCGCAATATCATTGAGGGACTGGCCCAAGGTATTTCCGCCGCGCCTCAGGCCGTTTGGAACGCGCTTAGATCAGTGGTTTTGAGCGGTGTTGATCGCGTCAGAGAGTTTCTTGGTATAAATTCGCCATCGAAACTTTTCATGGAAATCGGCGGCTTTGTAACCGAGGGCTTGGCCATTGGCATAGAATCAGGGTCGCCGGCAGTGCAAGCTGCTATGCAAAATCTGTCCGAAGCCGTTGGCAACGGGCTTGACCCGGCTATTGCTAAATTGCAGCAAAATCTCGCGGGATTGCTTGACCGTCTTTTTCCTGAAGAAGCTGCTATTCGAAAACTGCAAAACGATTACGCCGAATTAGACGCTGGACTTGCCAAGCGCCTGATTACGCCCGAGGAATGGGCCGCAGCACGCGCTCGCCTTGACGCCGAGGCAGCGGCCTTAGCCGAACGCGCAAAGCAGGCAGCCGCTCAAGTTGCCGAAAATACGCCCGAAGCGCGGCTAGGCCGTGAAGCTGGATCAATAATTGATCGCGTGTTACCGGATCAAGCCGAATTTCGAAAAATTACCGATGAAATTGCGAAAATCGATCAGGCTTTTGCGGCGGGGCTTATTGATCCGGATACTTGGGAACAAGTGCGCATTCGCCTCGATCAGCAATTGGACGAATTGAAGGTCAAAATGCAACAGGCCGGTGATGCAGCGAACGACAATATCGCGGAGCCTTTTGAACAGGCTGCGCAACGTGTAGCAAATGGCATAGAAGAAATGGTTAGAAATGTGTCAACATCATTGTCTGATTTAACAACTGCCATTCGGGATCGTGATATTGTTGGCGTTATAACGGGTATCGCCAACTCAATTGCCTCGGTGATCGGCGCAATCGGTTCAATAAAAAGCGGATTCGGTGGCATTGGGTCGCCAATTGAAAACCTACCGGCCCGCGCAACCGGCGGCAACGTTTCGCCGTTTGGGACGTTTTTGGTTGGTGAAAACGGACCGGAAATATTGCGCACGGGCAAATCTGGCGGACGCATTTACAATGCATTCGATACGCAAAAAATACTAAGCGGCAGCAATAATAATGGCGGCCCGGTGCAAGTCAGCATTGCAGTTGAAGCGTCCGAATATTTTGATGGCCGGGTAACAAAAATTACGCGACCCGGCATTAGTCAAGCTGCGCAGCAAGGCGCGCTAGGCGGCCATGCTATGACTGTAAAAGAAAGCCGACGCAACTCAACCCGCAGGATTCCCGGATAATGCCCATCACTTTGCCCACCAGCCCATTTGTCCAAGCAACGCCGCGTTTTGTGCATTTTGCAACCAAGCATCAGCCGATTCTGGGCGGCGAAGAGCAACAAATCAATCGGGCCGGTTCGCGTTTTTCGCTTGATGTTGAATTGTCGCCACGGCTTTATGAGCAAATCGGCGCGGCGGGGGCGATGACGTGGATTAGCAAACTCAATCAAGCCATGGCCGATGAGGCACTGTTTCGATTTCCGCAACCGGGCCTAAATATTGCAAATTCAGGAACTCCGCGCGTAAATGGCGCAGGGCAAGGTGGCACGTTCTTAAATGCGGACGGCTTTGCCGCAAATTGGGCTTGGCGGGATGGTCAATATTTTAATATTATTCATGGCGGCAACCGATATTTGCATCATTGGACGAGTAATGGAGCGGCATCGGCAAGCGGCGTGGCCAATGCAATGCCTATTTTTCCATTGCTGCGCATCAGCCCGGACGACAATGCATTGATTGATGCCGCAACGCCGATGATCCAAGGCAAGATTTCAGGCGATGCAAATGAGTGGACGATTGACCGATTGCGGCGCGTCGGCATCAGTTTTATGATCGTCGAAAAAAGATGAGTGACTTTTCAGCCCCTCTTGATGCGGCTTACCGGAAAAGCGTTATTCATGATTTTTACGCGGTTGAGGTCGTGTTGCCGGCAAAAACGATCCGACTTTTGGATGGCGCCGGATTTGTCAGCTTTTCAGTCGATGGCGTTGTTCAGACTTTCAAAGGCAGCGATCCGGTTTATGGCGTTCTAAGCGCGGCCGATGCCATCAAAGAGGGCTTCGGCGATAATGCTCCGGCCTTTACATTTTCGATTCAACCGGCAACCGACGCAGCGACATTAGCGCTAAGCGATCTTGCAAATCAGGGTTCTCGCGTTCGCGTTTGGACTGGCGTGTTAAATCCCGCAACCAATGCAGTTTTCGGCACAAGCTTGCGATTCGATGGCTTACTTGATTTTGCCATGATTGAAGGTGATCTAAATTCAATCAGCATTGAATTGCAGTGCATTACGTGGGCCGAACTGTATTTTCTAACACAAGAAGGCATCGCGCTCAGCGACGGATTTCATAAATCACTTTATCCGACCGAAACTGGTTTCGCTTACGTGACAGGAATACAGCGGTCAATTATTTGGGGGCCGGGTGATCGGCCAAACAACATAACTTACGAAACATCAAGCACTGGGGCAGCAGACTATCGCGGCCGTTCTAACGAAAACTTTTTCACAAGATAATGACAATCAGCATTTTTGCGCTATGTCGTGGATATGATAAATTTAACCGACCGACGCGATGCAACGCAAGCCACCGTAGACAAATGGCTCAATCAGCCGTTTTCGTGGGGCGCAGCGGATTGCGCCAAAATGACTCTCGATCATTTGCGAAATATGGGTCATCGGCCCAAAATAGCCAAGGCTGGCGCTTGGAAAACGGCGGCATCAGCGAGCGCGGCGGTTCGGCGAATGGGTTGCGGTGATCTTGTGGATGTTATTGACAAAATGGGTCACGTCAGAATCAATGGTGCGCAGGCGATTGCGGGTGATATTGCTGCGATTGAAGCAACGCATTCTATGGGTTGTCTTTGCGTATGCATCGGCCCAAATCAGTGGCTTTCATTGCATCAAGAGGCCGACGGCTTTACGGTTATCGCAATCGATCAATTTTTGGCGGCATGGCGGATAGAATGGCACGAGCAATAAATTCAGTAGCGCGCGTAATCGGAGCGGTTGCATCAGCGGTTGCGGTTGTTGCGCCTTTCTTGGGCCCGATTGGCGGGGTGATTGCTGGCGTGGCGACCGCAGTTGCAACAGTGGCCGGTGTCGTTTCAACACTTACCGCGCAAAAGCCAAAACAACGCGGGTCAACGACTGATTTTACGTTAGATCCAAACAGTCCGATTCCATACGCAATGGGCCGAACGTTTGTTGCGGGCCGACCGGTGCATCGCGATACTTGGGGCAAAGATAATCAATATCAGGGTTTTGTGAACGTTATCACTGGCGGCGGTCCGATTGATGCATTTGAATCGTTTATTATAGATAATCAGGTGCAAACGCTTGGCGCCGATGGCGCGGCAAGCGGGTCGTATTCCGGATATATGTGGTGCAAAACGCAGATTGGTGACAAGATTCAGGCGACTGCACTTACCGCGCCAGCGGCAACCGGAGCCTTTCCGGGCTGGACCGCAGCGAGCAAATTGAGCGGCTTTGCCGCGGATATGTGGGTGTTAAAAGCCGATATCAAAAACGGCAAAAAATACGCAGGTGGCATTCCGAAACGCGGTTGGATTGCGCGGATGGTTAAGGTTTATGACCCGCGCAAAGATAGCACCTATCCCGGCGGCTCCGGTGCGCATCGCATCGGCAATGAAGCGACGTGGCAATATTCAGATAATCCGTGGCTCCACGAATTGACGTGGGAAATCGGCCGAAGGTCCGCAAATGCGCTTAATCAGGCTGGATCCGCCTTCGCCGGGTCCATTCTTTTTTTGGGCGTCGGAATGCCCGCGCAGGCACTCGATCTGCCTAGCTACGTCTATGCGGCCAACGTTGCGGACGCAAACGGTTGGAAAATCAGCGGCGTTGTTTATTCAAACGAAGAAAAATGGGCTATTGCAAAGACAATTGCGCTTTCTGGCGGCGGTGAGCCAATAAAACTTGGCGGCAAAATTAGCGCATTTGTAAATTCGCCAAAGGTATCCGCCGAAATCATTACTCAATCGGATTTGATCGGCCCTGTATCTATTCCAACAAGCCCGCCATTTCAGCAAAGAATGAATAGAATAATACCCAAATATTTAAGCGAAGCGCATGGTGTGGGAGATGGCGGGATGCCGCGCCCATCGGCGTGGAAGCTTGGCGCACTCAAGATCGCGGTGAATGGCGCACACAGGGGCAGCCTTATCGCCTTGTTCCATCGGCCAAGCAGGCCGCGCAACTTGCTCTTTATCAAATTGCGGATAGCCGTGAGAGAAATGGCATTGTTCTTGCATTAAAGCCGCAGTGGAAAGGCTACGGCCCCGGATCTTGTCTAACGCTCAATTTGCCAGCTTTTGGCCTCATGAATGTAAAATGCGTGGTTATTGACCGGCAAGAGGATGCAGCGGACCGCGTTGTCATTCTCACGTTTCGCACTGAAGACGACAATAAGCATCCGCTTGCGCTTGCGGCAACTGGCACACCGCCGCCCGGCGTAAATCTTGTCCCGCTTGACCTTAGCAACGTCCCGGCCCCTACATCAGGCTCATGGGCAGCGGTTGGCGGGCAGCTTGTAAACGCTGGAGTGCAATCGCCAGCGATTATTATCACCGGCGCAACAGACAATCCTAATGCCGAAAACGTCATATTTGAATATCGTCCGGCGGGCGGATCTGATTCGGATTGGCGCGGCGGTGGAACCGATGACGCAGCAACAAAGCGCAAAGAAATTACAAGCGTTGCAGCCGCTTCATCATATGATGTCGCGGTTTCATACGTTGTGCGCGGCGTAATCAGCGCGCGCAGGGTGCTCGGTCCCGTCACAACCGGGCAGCAAGTCGCGGGCACTTTTGTAAATGCTTCCGAATGGGCAACATTTAACGGAATTAGCACTGCAAATATGAGTAACCGCGTTCAATATTTGAATGGATCGACTGGTCGCGCGTCAACGGGGCGCGTCCTTCCAACAAGCTGGAGCGTTGGCATTAAGGCGATTGCGTCAGATTTTTCTATTTCTGATAGCGCGGCAGGACCTTCGGTCACCGTCAATATTGCTGCTTCAAATCGAACACTTGATGATGGCATGGTTGTTTCTTACCCATCGGGATCTATTATCGGGGTTCCTTACGCCACGCGTATTTATGTCTGGCGCGTGGATCCCAATTTGGATGGCGGTAGCAGCTACGGATATTCCACCAACATGGCCGACGTGCTTGGCTTGGATAAGGTTTATTTAGGTTATTGGACTACGCGCGCCGCCGCTTCTGCTAGCGGCGGCGGCGGCAGCGGTGGCAGCCAAGATTGCGTTGACGCGGAGGCATTTGTGATGCTGGCCGATGGAACAAACCGTAAAGGCCGCGATATAAAGGCCGGTGACAAAATAAAAATCACAGTCAACGATGGTGATCAATGGCGCGTTGATGACATTGATGTTGAAAAAAACAAAATTGCCGAAAATTTATGCGTTACGTTGATAAGTGAAACCGGAATTACTCTTACGCTCGCGGCAAATACGCCGGTCGTTTCGAAGCAAGGATGGGACGTAGCCGCAAACGCGCGCGGTCTTCGCTTGCCGGTCATGGATAATGACGGTTTTCGTTTTGAATTAATAACCGAGGTAAATTATATAGGCAGCCGACCCGTTGCCAAAATTGAAGCACATCAGGCGATCTATGCCGCTGGCGATCAGCCGGGACGGGTTATATTCACTCACAATCCAGTTTATAAGCACCGATAAAATATGACAGACATAACGAACATCGAAGATGGCCATGCCTATCAGCAAAAAACGGACGAGCCGCGCCCCGCTGTTGCCTCACTCGAAGAAATCAGCCTTAGCGGCGAGCCAGTCACTGATCGCGCTTTTGTGACGCCAACCGGCACTAGATTCCGCGCGCGCATTATTCGCGCGGCCGAGATTGCCGCGCGCGCACCGGTAAACGGCGAGGCTGATCTTGCTCCGTCGCAAATGACCTTGAGCCTTAGCCTTGCCTTGTTGGATGATGATGATGCCGTAGCAAAAGACAGCGAAGGCCGGTTTATTATCACTGACGCTCACGAAATCATTATCGCACCCGCGCTGATCACGCCTAAATTTTCATTGCGTGAAGCCATCGATCAAGAATTGCGCAAGGCGGCCTTTGATTTGGAAAAACAAATGCATTACCGAAATCAAGTCGATGATTTTATGAATGGCGCATGGGGTTGAAATCAGTGCGTTGAACTAAGGTCAAAAAGTCTGCTAATGTCGGCGCAAATTATGGAGGAAATGATGTTTCTTGACCGTCAATTACAAGCTGCGCTGAAAGCGGCTGAATTTTATTCCGGCCCCATTGATGGAGTTTTTGGAGCCGATTCATGGAACGCTGCTGATCAAGCATTGCGATCCATCGGCGTCGATGCGGACAATTGGCCGTTAAGCCGCACGCGCGTGGCTTGGGAGCAATGGGCGATGAAATCCGTCGGCATTGAGGTTGGCAATGCCGACGGCCTAATCAGCCCCTCAACCCTTTTTGCGTATGAACAATGGCAAAATTATCAGCGCGACTTTACGCCAACGACCGAAGAAATCGCTCACCTCAAGCGCATTTGGCCCAGACAAGCCGATATGCGCGATTTTTATGGCAAGCCGGGTTCTGGGCACGTGCAGCTTGACTTGCCATATCCAATGCGCTGCGCTTGGAACAAATCGCACATAATCGAAAGCATTAACATCCATGGCAAATGCGCACAAAGCGCTGGCCTAATTTTTGGCCGAGTGCTTGAATATTATGGATATGAAAGAATCCGGCAGCTTGGCCTTGACCTGATTGGCGACTGCTACGCAAATCGCGCAATGCGCGGCGGAAAAGCCCTTAGCACTCACGCATATGCGTGTGCAATCGACATAAATCCGGGGGCAAATAAATTGCGCTGGGGGCAGGATCGCGCTGCGATGGCATCAATCGATTGCGAAATGTTTGTAAAAGCTTTCGAAGATGAGGGCTGGATAAGCATTGGCCGCGAGCGCAATTATGATTGGATGCACTTTCAAGCAGCCCGCTTTTGACGTTTGATTTATTATTTTGTGAAAAAAATCATCAGAGGAATATGTGATATGGCAACGCCAAAAGGATATGAATGGCTGAACAATACCGCAGGCCTTCCACGAACGATTGTTGAAGGCCTAAAGCTGTTTGGCACACGCGAGATTGTGGGGCGTGGCAGCAACCGCACTATCATGGAATGGCGCGATGAATTGAACGCCGCAGCCGGGGTAAATCCGCTTGCCAAAAAAATCGTGGGCTATGGGGATGATGACATTGCTTGGTGCGGTTTATTTGCAGCAATTGTTGCTTTCCGCGCTGGCAAAGAAGTTGTTGAAAATCCCTTATGGGCGCGCAATTGGGCTAATTTTGGACAAATGATCGCTTATAACGTGGGAACTACAGCCATTCCGAAACTTCAATTTGAGGCCGGTAAGGTAGCCAGCCTTGGCGACTGTCTTGTTTTTGTGCGAAATGGCGGTGGTCATGTTGGTTGGTATATTGGCGAAGACGGCACCGCTTATCATGTTTTGGGTGGCAATCAATCAAACGCGGTGACAATCACGCGCGTTGAAAAGGCCCGGTGCATCGCGATCCGCCGCCCCGAATATAATTCTGCCCCGGCAAGCGTAAAGGCTTACAAATTGGCGGCGAGGGGCGGCTTATCGAGGAATGAAGCATGAAAACCGCGATTTTTCTTTACGGGTTTCTGGCGGCTTTATTGCTTGCGCTCACTGGATGGATGTTATGGCTGGCGCTTGGCAGTAATAACGAAAGCGGCGAGGCTTCGGCTATGGTTGCAGCGCTTTTGACTGCATTTGCGGCTTGTTTATCAAAAATGGGGGAGGCCGTTAGGGCCATATCTGGCAATCCATTGCCGACGTTGGATCTAAATGGAGCCGAGGTAGAATGATTTTTTCGCCAAAAATATTTGCTTTTGGTTTTGCATTGGCTCCGGTTATCGTCGCGCTCGGCATAAAGGACGATCCATTGGTCATTGCGGTTGGCCTCGCATTAGTGGCCCCTTGCTACATCATCGGCCTTGCAAATTTGGAAAGAAAAATCCGGGCTAGGGTTTTGGATGGGCTATGCATTCGCATTTATGTCCGCGCTTTTCATAGCAACAAGCCCTCACTTGATCCCTTTCGAAATACCGACTGCGACAAAAATGGCGGCAGTGGCATTTTCGACACCGTTCATTATTTCCATGATCAGAAAAAAAGAAAAATCGAGTATTGATAAATGACAAATTTAATCATCTGGATGCTTTCATCTATTTGCATGATTGGGTGCTTTCTTATTAACTTTTTTTTCATCCCGCGAATGCGCAAAAATTATAGCTGGCACACACACAGCCTTAGCCTGTTCGGTTTTTTTTCGTTCTATTTGTCGTTGGAATTGTTAGCACCGACTACATTTTTTGAACAATATCGGTGGATATATTTTATCGGCAACGGATCGTTTGCCGTCGGATTGCTTTTGTTGACCGGCGGGTATCTCTATCAGTATGGCTGGCGGAATCGGAACAAATGATGCGCTTTATTTTAATGTTTCTTAAAATACCGGCCAAAATAAAAATTTATGGCGCGGTGGCTATCGTGATCGCAATGGCTTTATTTTGGGCATATAAGGCCATTTACAGCGCCGGACGCGATAAAGAGCGGCAAATCATAGAGCAGGCATCGATTGAGGCCGTAAACGCCACCACACGGGCAAATGAAGCGGCTGAAACGCAGCGCCGGATCGATACCGCACATATTCAAGCAAAAAAGGACAAAGCATATGATGCAATTAACAAAGCTGAAAATTCTAGGCCTAGCCCTGCCGGTGTTGCTCTTGGGTGTGAGCGGCTGCGGAAAGCAGGTCGTGGTGAAGCCAGCCTTCCCGACGCCTGCCGAAATGGCGGAGCTGACAAAGCCAAAGCCGCAACCGACTGACGCTATTGTTACCGATGCGCATGCGGCAGAAAAATACAACGCTGACATTGAATCATGGGGTGACGGTGTATCGGCCAGCGGTTTTCGATTGTGCCAGTGGTTTAATGCGCAAGGGGCTGATTTTGATTGCGGCAAGATTTGAAACCGCTGGGTAGAGGGTCAGAAGGCCGGTATCGTAGGCGGTCCCGCACGAGCCAAGTTACTTTTGCCAGAACGCCGACATTGCAATGCTGGTGGAATAAGCGGAAGCGAATCCAGCGAAACGCGGCCCATATAAAAAACGAAACACATGAACGCATTTACACGAAGCGCGGGAAGCTTCATGCTGATTTCGGTGGAGAAAGTAAGAAGGGCGACGGTTTCGTGATGGGTAAAGGCTCTTTTCAAGGGTATTGGGCTGTTTATGGCGGCCTCCCCAGCCTGCTACGCTCAACGTATTTTTGGCTTGCCGTTGTTATAACAATTTTTGACTTACCCATATTGGTCAAAATTCAGGGCGTCTGGCGATCCAGAATGGGTGTCAACGACACTGGATGTCGTGCCAAGTTTGCTAGGTTTTGCACTTGGTGGTATGGCCATTATGTTAGCCTTTTCAACAGGACGCTTTTTGGAAGCTATCCGACAAAAGGGTAAAGATAATTCCTTCTTCATGAAAGTGATTGCCAGCTTCTTTCATTTCACTACCGTTTTAGTAATCGCGCTATTGCTGGCCGTTATGTCCAAAGCGTTTCCCTCAAAGCCCTTGTCGGCTTTTGGCTTTTTTGCCAGCATTTACGGCGTGCTGTTAGCTGTCGCAACTACTGGCCATTTTTGGCAGATGGCAACAATATTTAACAAGATCAGTTATAACGACAATGTGGGGCGCTAAGCTCCACAGACGCCGATGATGTTAGAGCATCATCAGATTTAAACCTAGGCTTCATGGCTTTGGCGGATTATAGGCGCAATGCAACGACCGATGCATTTCTAAAGGAATTGATTGCATGACAGATAATCGCAAACTCGATGGCCCCGTGAAATATGATTTTGATTTTGACGAGGCTATGCAGCGCCTTAAAAAAAAGCAAACTTGCGGCGGCGATTGGTGTTTCACCTGCGCGAATCACTCAATTGTTAGATCGTGGTAACTGGACGCCGGAACTGGCTTTGAAAGCTGAAGCGGTAACCGAAGGAGCATTGGATGCAAGCAAACTAAACGTCACAATTGCAGCGGCGCGTGTGCAAGGGTGAGCAAGCTAAAGGTTCTTGACCTTTTTTCTGGCATAGGCGGCTTTTCAATCGGCCTAGAGCGCACGGGTGGATTTGAAACAGTAGCATTTTGTGAAATTGAGCCGTTCCCCTGCAAAATATTGGCTAAGCATTGGCCGGAGGTTCCTATTTATGGCGACGTGCGACAACTTACTGCCAGAAGGCTTGCTGCCGATGGAATTGCCATTGATGTTATCACTGGAGGCTTCCCGTGCCAAGACATTAGCGTCGCTGGAAAGCACGCTGGCATTGGCGAAGGCACAAGGAGCGGGTTTTGGTCTGAATGCATCCGACTTGTTGGCGAGCTACGACCTAAATTCGCGATCTTTGAAAACGTCGCAAACTTGCTTGCTGGCCCTAGTAAACAACCAGGCCGATGGTTTAGCAGAATACTCTGCGACTTGGCCGAATGCGGGTATGATGCGGAATGGCGAAATATACCGGCGTGGCACGTTGGATTGCCTCACGGAAGGCAAAGAATATGGATTGTTGCCTACCCCTCTGAAATCAGACTTACAGGCGAAGTTTTCAAAGAAAGCCGTTCGCAACGTCATGAAGCGCGCAAAGCAAGAACATCTTTGTTACCGGCCTATCATGCTAGGATGGGACAGGCACCAGACAGTTATTCTTTACGAAAAGGTGATGGGTTTTCCGATTTCATGGGTTGCCTCAATTCTCTTGGAAACGCCGTAGTTCCACAAATACCGGAATTGATAGGTAATTTTATTTTACAAGCGCGGGCGTGACATATATTTGATATGGATAAAATACAAAATATGCGAAGGAAATTATGATGGAATTTTTTATTGTTTCGTTTGTTGTCGTATCATTTATTACATGGTTAGTGTTAATTATTAAAATCAGTCGTATATCACGCGCATTTCGTGATGCCAGCGATTCCAGTGATCGCCAAGCGTCCGCTCTTGAAGCGTATCGTGACAGGATGGAACGCATCCAAGGTCAAGTCACCCCAAGCGCAAACGCCACTGTTCGCAGAATGGCGGCCATTGCGCGGAGTGATGCATAAAACTAACAAAAAGACTTTGCTTTTTGTTTACGCGCCGATTTGATTTGCTTTTTTATTTGCGCGCGCGCATCGGTCCCATGATGCCACTTTTTGCACTGATCACAGTAATAGACTGACACGCGCGCGCCTTTTTTTGTCGCCTTAAAGCGGTTTCGGTTCTCTCTTTCACGCAAAACCATTAATGCCGTGCCTTTGTCCAAGTATCCGTGTTTTCCTAAGCAACCGCCAGATTCATTGCGCACTTGACTACCTCCGTAAATACCATCATCGGCCAACTTTTTTGCCAGTTGCGCACTCAATCGCAAAAGCAAGCTGCCTTGCGACCATTAGAACGCGCGCGCGCTTTTTATCTTGACGCGCCTTGCGACTTTTTGCGTGATGAACGGCATCATATCGAAGGTGACACCGCTGGCAGCCAGCCTTGAGATTGTCATCATCACAGTTTTCTGGCGCGTGATCAAGGTGCGCAGTAGTCAAAAATACCTTTGATTTAGTGACCGGATGAGCCTCACCATGGCGAGCCTCGCAACGCTTGCCAGTTACCGAATCGATAAATTCGCAGCGACCTTGCGCACGATCAAATCGAATGCGAGTGCTGATTGATTTCCAGTTGGCAGGATAGCGTGCTTTATTTTCTGGGCTAATTGGCATTACTTTCCTTTTCAAAGGTGCGGCAGGCGTTAGCGTTACTAAGCGCCCGCCGCTTTGAAGTTTTCAGTTTTCGGCGTTATCCTTTGCAGGTTCATCACCTGCTGCCTCTAAATCCAAATCGCGAGAAGCTTCAATCAGATCCCGACCGCTAACCTCACGGACATCAAAAGCGTCCTTAACGACATAAGCACGCGCACTTCCCGGCCCCTTGGCCTCAACTAGCCGCCGCTCGCCGCCATTTTTATGTGTAACAATGTAGGTTTTCATCATTTTTTCCTTGAATTTAGGGGCATGATTGGCGGCCCCGTAACGCCATCACCGCAGTCGCGGGTGATTAGATTTAAGCGCCTGAAGCTTGTTTTAGTTCATCATGACGCCCATTATAGGCGAGCCAGCCCCTTTCCGCCGGGCTTAGTGAGCCAAACCATTCGGCATAGGCCTGCGCGCCTTTCTGAGCGGCGGCGTTGCCAAGCGCAACCAATTCACGCTCTTGCGTATTGAGCCGGTCAAGTGGGCTGCCCCCCGCGCGCTGCCCATCATCATCCTCTCCGGCCTCAATAATGTTAAGCATGGCCTTGATCGTGTGACGCTTGCCGTAGGAAGCCGCTGACCCAGCGCCTTGCGTTCCGTTTTTTGAGCCGGTTGTGTCAATTGGCAAGGCCATCGCTTCACCTTTTTCTGTATAGCCAGAAGCGTGTGAAAGGATCGGTTGCACGGTCACCATTTGACCGGCATTGCCAACGTTAAAGCTGATCGCCAGCCCATGCTTGTGCAAAATTGGCATGACGGCTTTGTGAATATCTTCGTATTTGGAATAACGGGATTGCACACCGCCAGATTTATTGAGAATTGATCCGCGCTTGCTGATTGCAGGCATTTCCATGATCGCTGCCATTTTTGCTTGATTAAATGCGCTTTCCCGTTCGCGATCTTGCAGTTGCATCGCAAGATTGGCCATCGCAACCATTTTGTTACAGTCAACGGATGGATCGCGTGAAGCACTGATCACCGAAGCTAACATTAAAGCCGCTTGCCCATCGGCCTTTGCCAAAGCGTTGCCGGATTGCTCTTGAGTTGTTGGAAGTTGGTCAGTCATTAAAAGCCCTTTCATTCAAACCAATATTGTGGAAAATCCTCGTCGGTTGTTTCGCCAATCGGGTTAAAAGGAACCCACTCTTGCCCCGGCTCGTATATTTCTGAATAATTGACAAAGTCGGTAACTGCCCGATTGATTTCCCATTCCGCTTTTGTAAGCAGCGCCGATTTATGCCGCGTCATCCGATCAACTTTGCGATTGACCTCATCACTCAATCCTGCGCCGTTCACGCGATTTGAAAGTGGAGTCGTAAATAATTGCACTTTGCGGGCAACGATATTTGGAACGCCTCTTTTTTCTTGAAATACGAGCCATGCTTCAAGGTCGTCTGGGTTGCCGCGCACTGCTTCAATCAGCGCCCGTTCATCAGGTGATGCATCACCAATGACCTCAAGCGCGCCTTTGCGGATCAATTCTGTAACGTGATAATAGAAAGCTATTTGAATATAGTAACGATTGAATCTGATCGCGTCACTGATGCAATGGTCAAGATTCTTGCCTTGACTGTTTTCAAATGTCTTAAAATCAAGAAAAAGCTTTGGTTTCAGTTTGTCAAAACGGGCCTTGAACGGAACGCCTTTTTCGGTCCAGAGCACTGTCACCTCGGCCGCTCCGCCGCGCATCAATTTGCTAATTTCTGGAATGGCGTCAATGCGCTTCATATCCGCAAGAATGTTATTCCAATGATCGGCCGGAATCGGGATACGCGCGCCGATGCTTTCAGCCCATGCGGCTTGCTTGATCGGCCAGATTGGGCCGTCATAGCCCGTTGCCTGCAAGCGCTGCGATTGCTCAAGCACAGTCTCACCGGCTTTTTTCTTTGATTCACCGCGCAAAAAAAGCGCCTCACCTATTTCCGCACCATTGAATAAAGCGCCATCGATGCCATCATAATCAGCCTTTTCAAGCGCGCGCGTAAATTGATCATGAAATGCCTTTGGCTCAAAACGCGCAGCATGATAAGCGCGGCCAAGGATTTGGGCCTTTGTATCATCGGGACTCGGCTTGTTTGGATTGAGCCAGCTTGAGGCCCAAAATGTTGCCGGAGAAATCATCAGCTTTTGCAGCGCAGTGTTGCTTAGGCGATTTATGCTTAGATATTCGTGAAATGGCATATTGAAATAAATACCATCAATCATTCATATATTCCTTTCGTAAAAAATCGATATTAGCGTAGCTGCTTTCAACATCCGCTCGGTTTTCTATGATCCATAGCGCGATTGGATCGGCTGCAAGCAACGCCAATCTGGGCCCGGCAATCTTGTGAGCCAAATCGCGCGCGACTGCCGCCTCGATACTAGTGTGCGCAACGCCGCGCTGATCAATAAAACGAAGCTCAACCCGCGTCATAAAATTGCATCCAATTGCAAGCCGAGAATCAGGCTCAACACTGCAAGCGCACCAACGCCAGCGGTCCTAATTCGCTGCTTTTTCGCGCAAGGCTCATCAAGCACTCCGTGAAGCGCCATTTTTAAGCTGATCAAGTAACCAGCTATGGTTATTGCCAAAAATATATTACTCATTTAATTATTCCTTTTTTCATAAAATGTGAATACAGGCGCAGGCGCGCAGTTTTTCATGTTAACAAAAATGCGATGCCTTTTTCTACCGTCATATCAACCTCGAACTAACTTTTGATGCACGCCGTAAAGCCTTTAACAAGCCGCAGCCACGCCGATGCTCGTTGCCTCTACTTTCCATGCCCGACCTGCCGCCCACGCTGCCCACGCTGCGCCAGACTCATCCGTCACCAATGCCGCTTGTGCCGCCAACGCCGCCGCTGCCGCGGATCTATCACCTGCCGCCGCTGCCGCTTGTTTGGCCCATGCCGCTCGCGCCAACCATGCCGCCTCGTGTGACCCTGAAATGCACTCATCCCATTCGTCATCGGTCGGCATGTCCCCTGCCAATGCTCTTTTATGTAAAACAATCTTGTCATTTATAACATTTGCACAATCCGGCCATTTGCCGTGGTCAAAGTGCAGCAGCGCTTCTGGCAAAACATAGTGCGAAGCAAACTTGTGCCTCACGGTTTCCCAATCGATCGGTAGCGCAACTGTTAGCCCTGTCTCGAAAAATTCTCTGGCCCAAGCGTTGCCGTCGACAATACTATCATAGCCTATATAGACAACCTCGCGTGCCCAAAACGGCATGACGGCGTCAAGGCAAGAGCTATACTCGTTTACCACATCTGGCCCAGCAGCGCTTAACATGCAGTGCGTTTCAGCAGCAATACGTAGCTTGA
>JAXHNY010000051.1:0-105819 GCA_034519905.1 Ahrensia sp. | reverse complement strand
GAGCTTGGGTTTGAAGTTTGCGGCCTTGGCACTTATGCCCGCGAATTTGCGCGCGATGTGCGCAAAGCGGCGAAAGAATATGGCCTTGAGGCTCTGATCACCGACGACCACATGGAAGTTGAAGATGCTATCGCCGCCGCTGCGCCAGAACTGGTGCTCGGCACGCAAATGGAGCGCCATGTCGCAAAACGCATGCGCATTCCTTGCGCGGTGATTTCTGCGCCGGTTCATGTGCAGGATTTTCCTGCGCGTTATTCGCCGCAGATGGGTTTTGAAGGCGCAAACGTGATTTTCGACAGCTGGGTTCATCCGCTGATGATGGGTCTCGAAGAGCATTTGCTCGGTATGTTCCGCGAAGACTTTGAGTTTAATGATGATGCGCAGGCTTCTCATTTGGCGGCCATTGGCGGCGGTAAAGGTGCTTCTAAAACAGAGGCCGTCGGCGAGCCAGAAAATGACACTGAGACACCAGTGCAAACGATTGCAGCTGCCAATGATGATATTTCTTGGACAGCGGACGCAGAAAAAGAGCTGAAAAAAATTCCGTTTTTTGTGCGCGGCAAAGCCAAGCGCAATACGGAGACTTTTGCCAACGAAAACGGTCGCAACCCTATAACTGTGGAGACGCTTTATGATGCAAAAGCACACTTCAGCCGTTAAGGCTGCTCCAATTAATGTGGTGTTGATCACGCTCGACAATCATATGTCGGCGGCGGTTGACGATGCGCGCGTTATCCTCAAGCCAGAAATGCCGAACCTGAATATGTCGGTGTTCGCAGCGACGGATTGGGATGAAAACCCTGCGTCTTTGCAGGCCTGCAAAGACGCCATCGCATCCGGTGATATCATCGTTGCATCGATGCTTTTTGTTGAAGACCACGTCAAAGCCATCGCGGACGATTTAAGGGCCCGCAAAGACCATTGCGATGCCATGGTGTGCTGCATGTCATCGGGCGAAGTGATGAAATGCACGACCATGGGCAAGTTTTCTATGGATGGAAAACAAACCGGTCCCATGGCGCTTTTGAAAAAGCTGCGCGGCGATAAATCGAAAAAACAGTCTGGCGAAAATGGCAAGACGGCCGGTGAGCGCCAATTGGCGATGTTGCGCCGCCTACCGAAACTGTTGAAATATATTCCCGGCACGGCGCAAGACTTGCGCAATTACTTCTTGGCTATGCAGTATCGCTTGTCGGCTTCAGACGTCAATATCGCGAATCTTGTGCGGTTGCTCACCGATAAATATGCCGATGGCGAGCGCAAGCAAATGCGCGGCAAGTTTAAGATAGAAGCGCCTGTCGAATATCCGGATACGGGTATTTATCACCCTGATCTCGATAAAAAAGTAACCACCAATTTTTCCGAATTGCCTTGGATAAAAGATGCCAAAGGCACGGTTGGTCTGTTGTTGCTTCGCTCTTATCTGTTGTCGGGCGACACGGGTCATTATGATGGCGTGATCCGCACATTTACAGCGCATGGCATTAATGTGGTGCCAGTATTTGCAGCAGGTCTCGACAATCGCGGCGCAATCGACGCATTTTTATCGGGCGGCACCAATGGTGCAAAGATCGATTTGTTGGTTTCATTGACAGGATTTTCTCTTGTCGGCGGGCCAGCTTTTAGCGATGCAGCCGCTGCTTCCGAGACGCTTGGCAAGTTAGATGTTCCTTACATAGCAGCGCATGTCACAGAATTCCAAAATTTGGAAAAATGGCAGAGTTCAGACACAGGACTGTTGCCGCTGGAGACGACCATTATGGTCGCGATCCCAGAGCTGGATGGCGCTATCGGCTCGCAAGTTTATGGTGGCCGCAGTTCAGGCGTAAACGGTGCCGCACAAAAATGTGAATGTTCGCGCAATCTTGGCGTTTGCCCGTCGGGCCGCAGCTGCATGCGCCCGCATAATGAGCGTATCGAAACGCTGGTGAGCCGCGCAGAAAAAATGATTGCGCTTCGCGCCAAAGTGCGCAGCGAACGCAAGATTGCGATCACGATTTTCAACTTCCCGCCCAATGCGGGCAATATGGGTACGGCAGCGTTTTTGGCGGTGTTTGAGTCGTTGCATGCGACGCTGACAAAAATGAAAGCTGAGGGCTACACAGTTGATGTGCCAGAAACGGCAAAAGACATCCAAGATGCGATTTTAATCGGCAACGCCGAAGAATATGGCGCTCTGGCCAATGTCGAAGCCATCACCAAAACGGACACCCACGTGCGCCGCGAAAAGCACCTTGCCGAAATTGAAGCGGCGTGGGGCCCTGCGCCGGGCCGTATTTGGACTAATGGCATCGGCCTGTTTGTTTTAGGCAAGCGGTTTGGCAATGTGTTTGTCGGCGTGCAGCCAGGCTTTGGCTATGAGGGCGACCCCATGCGCCTGTTGTTTGAAAAAGGCTTTGCGCCCACGCATGCGTTTTCGAATTATTACAACTATTTGAAAAATGACTTTGAAGCCGATGCTGTTTTGCATTTCGGCACCCATGGCGCGCTTGAATTTATGCCAGGCAAACAGGTTGGTCTTTCTGGTGATTGCTGGCCTGATCGGTTGATTGGTTCGTTGCCGAATTTTTATCTGTATGCGGCAAACAATCCTTCAGAAGGCACTATTGCCAAGCGCCGTTCTGCGGCGACTTTGATTTCCTATTTGACACCGCCGGTTACCAATGCTGGGCTTTATAAGGGGCTAAGCGAACTTAAATCCTCGCTTGATCGCTTGCGGATTATCGGTGTTGCTTCGGGCGATGAAAGCACTGATTTGCTTGAACTGGTGCGATTGCAGGCAGATGCGCTTGATTTAGGTAAGCAGGTAATCGCTAGCACTGACGCCCAATATCTCGACCAGCTTAATGTTGCGCTGCTTGAACTTGAATATGCGTTGATCCCTCACGGTCTTCACGTGGCTGGCAAGCCGATGAACCTTGAAGAGCGCCGCGAAATGATCGCGCAGATCGCAAAGTCTGACGATACTGCGCACTTAGATGATCATATCATCGCAGCCATTGTGGATATGGATGCGCTGGCGATTTCGACAGGGCGCACCGGTTTGCAGGATGGGGCTTTGGCGCTGTTTGACAAGCTCGTTTTGGCCAATGAAAACCTTTCGGTCAACTTTGAGCTTGACGGTATTGTGACCGCGCTGGACGGCAAATTTGTCAAGCCGTCGCCAAGCGGTGACTTGATCCGCACGCCGGAAATGTTGCCGACGGGCCGCAATATCCACGGCTTTGATCCGTTCTCTATCCCAAGCACTTTTGCGATGAAAGATGGCGAACGCCAAGCAGCTAAAGTGCTCGAACGCTATCTTGAGACCGAGAATAAGTTGCCGGAGACAATCGCGATTGTGCTTTGGGGTACGGATAATTTGAAATCTGCGGGCGGACCGATGGCTCAAGCCCTAGCTCTTATGGGCGCGCGGCCGCGCCATGATGCTTATAACCGCGTATGTGGCGCTGAGCTTATACCGCTCAATGAATTGAAACGCCCGCGTATTGACGCAGTGATGACATTGTCGGGTATTTTCCGCGACTTACTTCCTATGCAAGCGGCGATGCTGGCTGAGGCTTCCTATTTGGCAGCGACTGCTGACGAGCCAGAAGATATGAATTTTATCCGCAAACATACCTTGGTCTATGCGGCAGAAAATAATGTCAACATTGAAGCAGCGGCCTACCGCGTGTTTTCAAATGCCGAGGGCGTCTATGGTTCGAACGTCAACTTCCTGATCGGTTCATCCGAGTGGACAGACGATGATGAGATTGCCAATACCTATACCAATCGCAAAGGTTTTGCGATCAACCGCAAGGGCAAGACTTCACACCAAGTGCATGTGCTCAACGATGTGTTTTCCAAAGTAGATTTTGCCTATCAAAACCTTGAGTCTGTTGAGCTGGGCGTTACCACGATTGACCATTATTTTGATACGCTGGGCGGTATTTCTAAGGCCGTGTCAAAGGCCAAGGGCGGCGCGAATATGCCGATCTTTATCTCAGACCAAACTTCGGGTGAGGGCAAAGTGCGCTCGCTCGGCGAGCAAGTTGAGCTGGAAACGCGGACGCGTTCGCTTAATCCAAAATGGTTTGAAGGCATGCTGCAACACGGCTTTGAAGGCGTGCGCCAGATCGAAAGCCAAGTCAGCAATACGTTTGGCTGGTCGGCGACAACCAACGAAGTGCAGCCGTGGGTATACCAAAAAATCACAGAGACATTCGTGCTCGATGAAGCAATGCGCAAGCGCCTTGGCGATCTCAATCCCTCGTCATCGCTCAGAATGGTCAACCGGCTGATCGAAGCAAAAGACCGCAATTATTGGACGCCAGACGAAGATACATTGAATGCACTGCTGGATGCCGCAGAACAACTCGAAGACAGAGTTGAAGGCATAACAGATATCAGCTTGGAGGCTGCAGAATGAACATTTTCACACACCCGAAAACCGCAGAGCGCGATGTGCGCTTAGCGCAAAAGCTGATCGAGCGAGGTCATGACGGTGATGGTAGCGTTCAAGTGCACCTTGATCCGACGATGGAAATCGATGGCGCAAAAGTGTTCGCGATTTACGGCAAAGGCGGCATCGGCAAATCGACAACATCGTCGAACCTATCGGTGGCGTTTTCAAAACTGGGCAAGCGGGTTTTGCAAATCGGCTGTGATCCAAAACACGACAGTACATTTACGCTGACCAAAAGCCTCATCCCGACAGTTATCGATATCTTGGCGGAAGTGGATTTTCACTCCGAAGAGCTGCGCGCTGAAGACTTCGTGTTCGAAGGCTATAATGGCGTCAAATGCGTTGAAGCGGGCGGACCACCAGCGGGCACCGGATGCGGCGGCTACGTGGTTGGTCAGACCGTGAAGTTGCTCAAAGAGCATCATCTTCTTGAAGATACAGATGTGGTCATCTTTGACGTTCTGGGAGATGTGGTGTGTGGTGGCTTTGCCTCGCCGCTGCAACACGCTGAACGCGCGATGATCGTTGCGGCCAACGACTTTGACAGTATTTTTGCGATGAACCGCATTATTGCGGCGATTAAAGCAAAATCGAAAAACTACGAAGTGCGTCTTGGCGGCGTCATCGCCAACCGTTCGCGCGAAACCGATCAGATTGACCGTTTTAACGCCGCTGTCGGGCTAGAGCGCTTGGCGCATATTCCAGATTCGGATGCCATTCGCCGCAGCCGTCTCAATAAGGCAACCTTGTTTGAAATGGGTAACGATCCTGAGATCGTTCACATCCAAAACGAGTATTTGCAACTGGCAGAACGGCTGATTGCGGGCGTTGAACCGTCTGGTGCAGAGCCGATGGTAGACCGCGATATCTTTGATTTCCTTGGGTACGAGTGAGTATTATGTCCACCAATACATACGATAAACGACGCGATAGCTTAGAGATCTATTTTGACCGCACAGCCGTTGACGGTTGGAAAAAACTTGTCTCCAAAGATGAAAAAGTCAGCCGTATCCGCGCCACCGTGCGTGCTGGGCGCGACCAGATGCGCAACACAATTCTATCCTATTTTGAAGAAGACCTGACCGGCTGCCGCATATTAGATGCGGGCTGCGGTGGTGGCTCCTTGTCGATTGAACTCGCCAAGCGCGGTGCCGATGTGACGGGCGTTGATTTATCGCCTGAGATGATCAAATTTGCGACCGAACATGCGCCGAAAATCGAAGGTGCTGGCCGTCTTACTTTTGTTAGCGGCGATATGCTTTCGCGCGATTTGGGCAAGTTTGATGCGGTTGTCAGCATGGATTCACTCATTCACTATAACCGCCATGATGTGGCCAATGCTGTCGAAGAATTGGCCTCACGCACCTCGCAGCACATGGTCTTTACCATCGCGCCGAAAACCGCTGCGCTAACGGCACTATGGATGATTGGAAAAGCCTTGCCGCGCGGCGACCGTTCGCCGGCGATCGAGCCAATCAAGCGGGATGCGTTGATATCTGCTTTAGGGCTAAAACCGTCGATGGCGGGCTGGCACGCTGGGCGTTCGCACCGCGTTTCAACGGCCTTCTACAAGTCCGAAGCCGTGGAGCTTGTGAAATTATGATCGCTTTAAAACGCCAAAGCCGAATGGTTGAATTTTGGAAAACGGTAGGCACGCGTTATTTGCCGTTCGCCGACGTTGCGACTGCAGATCTGCCATTGGGGCGTCTTTTGCGCCTGACGATGTTTCAAATATCCATCGGCATGGCGGCGGTTTTACTGACCGGCACACTTAACCGCGTGATGATTGTTGAGCTTGGTATTCCCACCAGCATCGTTGCGTTAATGGTGGCTATTCCCGTGCTCGCCGCACCGTTTCGTATACTTATTGGCCATCGTTCCGATAATCATAAATCGTTGCTTGGTTGGCGGCGTGTGCCTTATGTTTGGCTTGGCACTTTGCTTCAGTTTGGCGGTCTGGCAATAATGCCATTTGGCTTATTGCTCATGAATTCGCAAACAGTTGGCCCCGAATGGGCTGGTGCAGTTGGTGTCGCAGTGGCATTTTTGCTCACCGGGATTGGCATGCATATGGCACAAACGGCAGGCCTAGCGCTGGCCACGGATCTTGCGGCGGAAGAAAATCGTCCGCGTGTTGTGGCACTTGCCTATGTCATGCTGCTTGTTGGTATGATGCTTTCAGCGGGCGCGTTCGGGCTGTTGCTAACAGATTTTTCCGCCATTCGCTTGATACAAGTTATACAAGGCGCTGCGGTAGTGACTTTGGTTGTCAATGTTGTCGCGCTCTGGAAACAAGAACCGCGCAACCGCGAAGTGACGGATCCCAATAGAGAATTAATGCCGTTTACCCAAGCCTTTCGGCGTTACACGGCTGATAAGCGCACCGCGCGCTTGTTGATCGCAGTGGGTCTTGGTTCCGCAGCTTTTGCAATGCAGGATGTTTTGCTTGAACCTTATGGCGGCGAAGTGCTGGGCCTGTCTGTTTCGCAAACAACGATGCTAACAGCTCTTTGGTCTCTGGGGACACTGATCGGCCTCGGTTTTGCAGCACGCATGTTATCGCTTGGCCGCGATATGCATCGCACCGCAGCGATGGGCGCGTTGATCGGCGTCTTTGCGTTCTCTGCAGTTATTTTTGCAGAGCCGTTGCATATGGTTCATCTGTTTAGGGCAGGGACTTTTTTAATCGGTCTTGGTGGCGGCATTTTCGCGGTCAGCACCATGTTGGCAGCGATGGAAATTTCGGAAAGTTCTGATGCCGGAATTGCCATCGGCGCATGGAGTGCCGTGCAAGCAACAAGCATTGGTTTGGCGCTTGCAGCGGGCGGGTTCATTCGTGACGCCGTCAATTATTTCCTACCTACTGCAAGCGATTTAAGTTCAGCACTCAGCAGCCCTGCAGGCGGGTACAGCGTGGTCTATCACATCGAAATCGGACTTTTATTCGCCAGCCTCATCGCTTTGGGGCCGCTTGTCGGTCGCAAACTTGATACTAAAACTCAACACCCTCGGAAGTTCGGCCTCGTCGAATTACCGGGATAATACACTTAAACAAAACTAGCCTTGGAGGCTTTATAATGGAAAACGGTGCAATTACTGAATATATCGATGTGGCTCAGATCACGCTCTACGTGTTTTGGCTATTTTTTGCCCTCTTGATCTGGCATATACAGCAAGAGGGACGCCGTGAAGGCTATCCACCAGAGTCAGATCTTGGCGGTCATTACGACAAAGACAGCTGGCTATTTTTGCCCACGCCAAAGACATTTTTGCTTCCCCATGGTCATGGTGAAGTGAGCTTCCCCCATGCCAATGACCGGGATATGCGCCCGGTGCCAGGAACGAAAATTGCTGCGTTTAGCGGTGCCCCATATGAACCGACAAGTGCAAACCCAATGCTTGATTCAATAGGACCAGGTTCTTGGGCAGAGCGGGCAGATCGTCCTGACTTGACCCATGAGGGTGACGCTAAGATTGTGCCTATGGCGACAGCTGCCGGTTTTTCGATTGCGAAAGGTGACGTCGATCCACGTGGCAAACGCGTTGTGGGTTATGATTCAGTTGTTGCGGGCCGGATCACCGATGTTTGGGTTGATAAGTCCGAGCAGGTTATTCGCTATCTGGAGATTGAAACGGAAGTTGGAGCCACACCGCGCAATGTGCTTGTGCCAATCAACTTTTGTACTTTGCAAACACCACGTGACCGCGAACAAGTCTTCTACGTTCATGCAATTTCTGGAGAACAGTTTGCGAGCGTTCCAGCGACACGCAAGCGTCGTGAAGTAACATTCTTGGAAGAAGATAAGATCATGGCCTACTTTGGTTCCGGATTGATGTATGCCAATGAACGTCGCCGCGAGTCAGTCATATGACAGCTCGTTCTCACACAAATGGCGGGCCAGAGCACGACTTTGAACCCGTCAATGGCCTGCCTGCCCATTTGCCAGAAGGTGAACACATCGTCTGGCAAGGACGTCCGGATGCGCGATTGGTCGGCCGCAAGGTGCTAAAAACCCGTTGGATTGCTGGCTATTTTGTCGTTTTGGCAGTTTGGGCACTTATTGTGGGCGTTCATGAAGGGCGCGCTTTTGGAAACACACTCATCTCCATCGCAATGCTTACAATTTTAGCGGCGGTCGTGATCGGTTTGTTGGAATTGTTTGCTTGGGGTGTTCACAAGACAACGCTTTACACCATGACAAACAAGCGTCTCGTGTTTCGCATTGGTGTTGCGCTTTCTGCGACCTTCAATTTGCCATACGATCAAATTGCAGCTGTCGATATGCGCGAGCGAGGAAATGATTTTGGCGATATCGCGTTGACGTTGAAGAAGGGCAATCAAATGTCGTGGCTGGTGTTCTGGCCGCACGTTCGGGGCGTTCAAATGAAGATGACCGTGCCGCAGATGATTGGACTTCCCAATGTTGGGGGTGCCGCTGAAATGCTATCCCTTCAAATGCACTCACATTTGGCTCGAAAGCACAGTGGATCGACGACTTCAGTGGTTAATCAAAGCGTTTCGGCAGTTTCGCCGCGTCCGATAATCGTAGCGGCTGAATAGGAGCATTTTGAAATGGCATTCACATTAGATCGCGAAACAATGAATAAAATCCCGAATAGACCTGCGCGAGCTAAGCCTTCTAAACTTCCGCTCTTTGCTATCGTTGGTCTAATCGTCACGACCATCGCTTTGGTCGTTTTTGGACAGCGAAATAATATGGGTGTTGTAAAGGCCCCGATGGCAATTCCGTTGGATACGCGGGACATCGTTTTCGTCATAGATGAAGCCAACGTTATTCAAATCAACGACTTGCAAACAGGCGCCAAGATCGCGTCTTATACCGATGCTGAGGGCGAATTTGTCCTTGTTGCAAAACGAGCTCTTGACCGTATGGCGCCCGCATCCAAAGCGGCAGAAACAACGCCTTACCGGTTGGAAATGTGGCGCAGTGGCATCGTATCATTGACCGATACGCTAAGTGGACAACGACTGAATTTGAATGCGTTTGGTAAAGATAATACGGCAGTTTTCTCACAGCTGCTGAATACGAACAACACGACAGATAAACCGACAGCGAATGCTGCGAAAACAAACTGAAACAATAAATAGGAGGGACGGCGAATGAATATTTTATCACTAATTTTCCGCACCAAAGAAAGTGTCAATTGCACAGTTGAAATAAGTAATGTGTTTGAAGAACTCGGTGCCCATGTCCGTTTTAATGGCGGCGAAATTGTGCATCCGGGTGATGAAGTTTTGGTTCATGGGGCACCGATTTCTGTTCCCTATGGCAACCGTCAAACATTTGATCGCAAAGCCACGATCACGCGCGCTAGCCTGCTTGAGCGGGCTTGGACACGCGCGACCGGCGACTTTGAATTCATGGAATTGTGCGAATTTTCGTTCTCTGAGGAGGCAACATTATGAACCAGCATATGCTGACAGCTCGATTAAAGGTGCGCCGCTTGAACAGCAGAGCGAAACCACCAAAATGGCGACAGAGACAACCATGCTTAATCCGCGTTTTTATACGACGGATTTTGAGGAAATGGACAGAATTGATGTTTCCACTGTTCGCGCCGAATGGGATGTATTGATTGCCCAAATGAAGTCCGATCCGAACAAAGGCCATTTTAAGAAAAATGCCGATTGGGTCGTGCCTGATCTTGATAATATGGACCCTGAGCTGCGCAAAGAGCTCGTGGATTTTCTTGTTTCGTCCTTGACCGCTGAGTTTTCGGGCTGTGTGCTTTACAAAGAGATGAAGCGCCGCGGCACCAACAAAGATGTCTGCGAGTTATTTGGTTACATGAGCCGCGATGAAAGTCGTCATGCGGGATTCATCAATGATGCGCTGAAAGATTTCGATATCGGCGTGAATATGGGCTTTTTGGCTAAGGCGAAGAAATATACGTATTTCCGCCCGAAGTTCATTTATTACGCCACATATTTGTCAGAAAAAATTGGCTACGCTCGGTATATCACGATTTTCCGTCATTTGGAAAAGCATCCTGAAAGCCGCTTTCACCCGATTTTCAAATGGTTTGAAGAATGGTGCAATGATGAGTTTAGCCATGGTGAAGCGTTTTCGCTGATTATGCGTGCTGACCCTAAATTGCTGCAAGGCATGAACAAATATTGGATTAAGTTCTTTTTGCTCGCGGTCTTTTCAACGATGTATGTGCGCGATCATATGCGTCCGGCCTTTCACAAGGCGCTGAACGTGAACATTGAAGAGTATGATATGAAGGTGTTTCACCTTACGTCTGAAATTTCAAAACAGTGCTTCCCTCTTACACTCGACTTGGACAATCCTAAGATGATTGCGGGCTTCCGCAAGCTTAACGAAATTTCCATCCGGATGGCCAAAGCGGAAGCCGACGGCGGCATCGGTGGAAAAATTCGCAAAACTGGTTTGACGGCTGCGGCCGCGTATAACTTTCTAAAAGTGTACGCCATCCCGACAAAGTCTAACCAAATCCCTGTAACAAGTCGCCTTCAGCCAGTTTGGTAGAGAGTTCTTGAACCTATGTCTTTGACCTTAACAGCAATTTTGGCAGCGATAATGTCCTGGTGGTTTGCCACCGGGGCAATCATCCTTGTCGCGCGGTGGGGTCAAAAACACGAATTGGTGTCGATGACGTTGATGTCATTTGTCGGTGCTGCTGGTTTGTTCGGTCTTTATCAGTCGGCTTCGGATAATTCTGTGATGGGAGTATATCATGCCTTTGCCTCCGCGCTCGCGGTGTGGGCTTGGCATGAGGCTGCGTTTTTACTGGGCGTCGTTACTGGTCCGCGCAAGATTGCGCTATCAGAAGGTGCCTCAGGGCTAACGCGGTTCAAGCAAGCCTATGAAACAATACGCGATCATGAGTTCTCGCTTTTTGTGACGTTGTTTATCTTGGTTTTGGTGCTCACAGGCAGCCAAAACCATATGGGATTGCTGACCTTTGCATTGATGTGGATTATGCGTCTGTCGACGAAACTGAATGTATTTTTAGGTGCGCCAAATGCGGTCAGTGAGATATTGCCAAAGCGGCTTTCTTATTTGACGAGCTATTTTTGCACGAACCGCATATCGCCATTCTTCTGGTATTCTATGACGTTCACAGCGGCCTTATTTTTTGGGCTTGTCGGCGCTGCGATGAATGCGACCCAAGATAGCGCGCTTGTTGGTCTGGTGCTGCTAGGAAGTTTTGCGGCGCTAGCGGTGATCGAACATTTATTTTTGGTATTGCCGATCCGCGATGCCGATTTATGGGCTTGGTTTTTGCCTACAAAAAAAACGGCGCGCGAAAAGATCGCAGTCGTGGCCACTTCTATGGCCGATGAATTTAACGTAAACGATAACATAAATAAGCCTCGTATTGATAAACTTGCGAAGCCACTACAAAGGGGAAAAATCTCATGGACATGAACGCGTTTTTTGAGAAGGAACTTGGCAAGCTCCACGAGGCTGGGAATTACCGCGTATTTGCGGATTTGGAGCGCAAGGCGGGCGCGTTTCCGCGCGCGGTGCGCTACCGCGAGGATGGGTCAACCCACGATGTGACGGTGTGGTGCTCGAACGATTATCTGGGCATGGGGCAACATCCGAAGGTGACCTCGGCGATGCATGCGGCGATTGACAAATGCGGCACGGGGGCAGGCGGCACGCGCAATATCTCTGGCACAAACCATTACCATGTGGCGCTGGAAGCTGAGCTTGCCGATCTGCATGGCAAGGAAGCAGCACTGATATTCACGTCTGGCTATGTGTCGAACTGGGCGGCGCTTGGCACGCTATTGGGCAAAATTCCGGGCATCATTTGCTATACCGATGCGCTCAACCACGCATCGATGATTGAGGGCATTCGCCATTCGCGCTGCGAAAAGCGCATTTTCAAGCACAATGATCCCAAAGACCTAGAGCGCCTGATGGCGCTGGATGATCCAAGTGCACCCAAGCTGGTGGCGTTTGAGAGCGTCTATTCGATGGACGGCGACATCGCGCCGATTGAGGCGATCTGCGACGTGGCCGATAAGTTCGGCGCGTTCACATACATTGACGAAGTGCACGCCGTTGGCATGTATGGTCCGCGCGGCGGCGGTGTTGCCGAGCGCGAGAACTTGATGCACCGCATCGACGTGATTGAGGGCACACTGGGCAAGGCCTTTGGTGTGATGGGCGGCTATATTACGGGCTCGAAAAATCTGGTTGATTTCGTGCGGTCATTCGCATCGGGCTTCATCTTCTCGACAGCGCTTCCGCCAGCGGTGGCGGCGGGGGCGGCGGCATCGATCGCGCATTTGAAGAGCTCGCAGGTTGAGCGTCATCAGCACCAAGAGGCCGTGCGCCAAGTGCGAGCAGCGCTCGACGCAAAAGGCATTCCCTATATGAAAAACGACAGCCACATCGTGCCAGTGATGGTGGGCAATGCGGCCAAATGCAAATGGATATCGGATATCTTGCTTGAGACCTATGGCATCTATGTGCAGCCGATCAACTACCCGACGGTTCCGGTTGGCAAAGAGCGCCTGCGCTTTACGCCAACACCGTTCCACACCGCAGCAGACATTGCGCATCTGGCAAACTCGCTCAGCAACCTATGGAGCCAATGCGCCCTCGCGCGCCACGTGGCGTAGCTGACATCTCGCATGGTAACGGCGGCTGGGCTGCGCGTGTTGGATAGCCTCTACGGTTTAACGCTCAGGTGCCTCAGTTCCTGAAGCACCTCTCCCGTATGCTCGCCGAGGCGCGGCGATGAGCGCTTGTTTGCCGCCGCTACACCATCGATAAAAATCGGACTGCGCACACCGGCTACTCCGCCATCCGTGAAGATCTGAAGTTCCCGCGCGATGATCTGCGGATCGGCGAACATTTGCTCAATCGTATTGATCGCACCCACTGGCACGGCCGTTTTTTCGCATGCCGCAATCAGATCGTCGCGCTTCCATGTACGGGTTTTATCACCGAGCAAGCCAGTCAGCGCATCGCGGTTTTCAACGCGCGCATGGTTGGTCGCAAATCGCGCATCACTGGCCAAAGCATCAGCGCCTAAAATCGCGCAGAGCCGCGCAAATTGCCCGTCATTGCCCACCGCCAAAATGATGTGCCCATCGGCTACTTCAATCACCTGATAGGGCGCAATGTTTGGGTGCGCATTGCCAAGGCGCTCCGGCGCATTTCCTGTGGCGAGATAGTTCATATTTTGGTTGGCCAGCGCCGCCGACATCACCTCCATCAGCGCAATATCGATGTGGCTGCCGCGCCCCGTTTTGAGCGCTTTGATGAGCCCCGCATTGATGGCACTCACCGCATAAAGCCCGCTCAAAATATCGGTGATTGCAACGCCCGCCTTCATCGGCTGGCCGTCCGGCTCGCCCGTCACAGACATAAACCCGCTCATGCCTTGGATGATAAAATCATAGCCTGCACGATGCGCATAGGGGCCAGTCTGCCCGAAGCCCGTAATCGAGCAATAGACGAGGCGCGGATTGACCGCCGCCATCGCCGCATAATCGAGCCCGTATTTCTGCAAGGCTCCCACTTTGTAATTCTCGATCACCACATCGGCGCTGGCGATGAGTTTGCGCACGGCGGCCAAATCATCGGCGTTTTTCAGATCAAAGGCCGCAGACCGCTTGCCGCGATTGCAACAATGGAAATACGCCGCCGATAAATTGTTGCCCTGATCGTCGAACATATAGGGAGGCCCCCAGTGGCGGGTTTCGTCGCCGCCCTCTGGGTTCTCAATCTTGATCACATCGGCGCCCATATCGGCGAGCAATTGCCCCGCCCACGGCCCCGCCAGCACCCGCGCCAACTCGATGACGCGGATACCGTCAAGCGGGCCGACCATGTGCTCAGTGCTTGGAATTTTGCTTCTCGGCCATCAGCTTGCGCTGATAACGCCCTTGCACGATTTCGACCAATATCATCGTCACAAGCACGAAGTAGAACGTTGCCTTGCTCATCGCTTCGACGGAGTATCCAAAGAATTTGAGATGCGCCAAGTGCCCGCCTTCGGTCGTCAGCAAAATGCCGACCAGCAACAGCACGAACAGGCCAATCACCTCATACATCCGGTTCTTGTTGAGGAAGTTGGCCACCGTGTCGGCCATCACCACCATCAGCACGCCGGACACGATAATCGCGGCAACCATCACGATAAAATGGTCAGTGAGCGCAACGGCCGAAAGCACCGTGTCAAACGAAAACACAATGTTCATCACGAGAATCCAGAACAGCGCTTTGCCCACCGATGACATGGCGCGGGTGCCCACTTCGTGGCCCACATCGTGCACCGCCAGCATATGCGTAATCTCTTTGATCGCTGTGTACATCAGAAACACACCGCCGAGCAGCACGATGACCGCATGGCCGCTGACTGCGCCTTCCACGATTCCTTCCAAATTAAATGTGTAGAATGGCGCTTCGAAAAACTTGATCAACTGCAGCACGACAAACAGCAGCACGATGCGCAGGCCGATCGCCAAAATAATGCCGATTTTGCGCACGCGCGCTTCATGCTGCGCGCCGACTTTTTTGGCCTCAAGCGAAATATAAAGCAAATTGTCGAAGCCGAGCACGGTTTCCAGCGCCGTCAAAATCATAAACGTGATCAGATTGTCGATTGTGAACAGTGAAGCAAGAATATCCATTTAGGGCGCTCTCGGGGGGTAATCTTTTTCACGCTCTAACAGAAGCGTTAACCCGCGTCACGCCTTTTGATGAGCCTTTGCACATGCGCGGGCAAAGGTGTCGAACAGCGCGGTCGCCGCCGCCGCATCATGATCGTTCAGCGTCTCATGGCGCGCCTTGTCAAAAATCGTCAGCGCCACTTGCGAAAACCCCGCCGCTTGCAGCCGCGCGGCCTGTGCGCGCACCGATGCGCCTTTGTTGGTCGCGGGGTCTTGGCCACCGCCCACAAAACTAAACGGCAGCTTTTTGGCCGCGTCAGTTGCCTGATCAATGCCCAATTTGCCGCCCGCAAAAACCATCTCAAATATCGTCAGCCACATACCAACCGATGCATCCCACCCGCACAGCGGATCGGCAATATAAGCATCCACTTGGCCTTCAATGTGAGACAGCCAGTCAAACGCCGTGCGGCGGTTTTTGATTTGGGCACCCCAGGCCTCAAATGTCAGCTTGGGCAGCAGGCGCGAGGGCACATCAGAGCCAAGGCGAAAGCGCTCAAATTTGAGGATTGCCTGCGCAAGCCGGCCCAGCGCCCCGCCATCAAAATTGGCATTCCACACGGCAGCGCCGGCCAATCGGTCGCCATGGGCCAGCGCATAGTTCATGGTGATTAGCCCGCCCATCGAGTGGCCAAACATGATCACGGGCAGGGGTTTTTCCCCGTCTCCGTTGCTATGCCGCGCCAGCG
Organism: Ahrensia sp.; assembly: GCA_034519905.1. Classification (GTDB taxonomy): domain Bacteria; phylum Pseudomonadota; class Alphaproteobacteria; order Rhizobiales; family Rhizobiaceae; genus Ahrensia. Next base: position 89,999 of record JAXHNY010000051.1, on the reverse strand, counting down.
CAAAGTCCTGCACGGCGGCGCAGTCGCGAAGCACTTTTTGCATTCCATTTTTGTTTCCGCCATCGCCGGAAAGCGAAAACACGCCCTGCGGCGCGTCGCCACCGGCCACCTTTGTGTGGCCATGGCCGCGGTGGTCATGGGCATAGATGTGGAACCCGCTTTCGCTGAGCACGCTGGCAAATGTGGCATAGCGCGCCGCGTGCTCGGCAAGGCCGTGGTTGATATGCACGATGCCGCGGCTGCGCCCTTTGCTGCCCATCGGCGCTTTATAATAGGTGTTCAGCGCCGCACCAGTACCGGTACCGGTATCGGTACCGGTGGGGCTTTCTATCACAAATTGCGCGTCGAATTGGTTCATGGGCGGGGGCGTAGCAAAAGTCGATATGCCCTGTCCAGTATTATAAAGCGGCAATTCTTGTTTGTTTATTGACCCTAAGCCACATCCCCCCTCACCCCGCACCCAGGGGACAATACGGATACAATCATCCAAATCGGTCTACCAATGCCTCCCATTATCCTCAAAAAGTCGGTAGGGCGGACACTGACAATTCAGCCCCGCCTCACTCGACGATCCGCGCTCTGGCGAAGCGGAAATCCACGCGGGTTTTTGCAGCTTCAATGGCGTCATGCAGCCGCCCGCTCATGAAAAATCGATTGTGAATCTTTTCTTCGAACCACAGATCTGGCCCCTCAAGTGATGCGGGTGTACACTGCCATCTCTCCGTCTTTAAGATCGCCATAGTCACTCCACTTGTCATACCGGTCATATTTTGAATCAAATACTTTTCTGAGATTTTTGGATTGGGAAATATCAACCGTATCCTTAATACACCCGAAGCTGAGCACATAGTATGGCCCACCCTCGGCCAGTGTCTTTTGGTCGGCTTCATAAACGGGAAATTCATACAGCGCCCCATCACCCAAATCAAATTGGTGAAGCACTTCCGCAAGACGGCCTTTGACTGCCATGAAATTACCCGCATAGAAAAAATCTTTTATTCTGGACCATTTTTTCTTGTCAAAAACAAACATCGCTTCAGTCAGGTTTTCGCGGCCCACATTAATCCCTTTTTTGTATTGATGTGTAATACTAAAGTCCGCATCTTGCCATGATTCATACATGTCAGACGCAGGTGCCCAAGGTCGATTGAAATATTTCTCCCTTGCACCCTGCTTCCCATAGGAGGAGTCACTCATGATGCTCGACACCCAGACTTCATTGCTCATGCTGCATTTCCTATTGTGTTGAAACTTTGTTGTTGGTTGTTTCGGTCATATCAACGGGCCTCGTGGGTAATGGAATAAGGTGGTAGTGAGTTGCTACTTTGGTTTGTTGGTGGGCAGTGTTTCACAAAAGTGATATTTTTTATTTAATTCGAGTGTCAAAGTTTTGTGGTAAAAATCACGATGCCCTGAAATCTGGATCCTCGGGTCAAGCCCGAGGATGACGCGGCGGTTAGTATTAAAGCAATTAGATAGCGCGTGGCGGTATGTTTCGATGTTATTCTGTAATATTTGCGACTCACGCGGATGCACTCTACAGGCCGTCATCGTCATCGCCTCCTCCCTCGTCATCCTCGGGCTTGACCCGAGGATCCAGAATGCGATGTTCCGAGTAATCGTAATACCGTGTCATCACCAAGGCATCTGGTCGTTGTCATAATGGCCAAGCCCTCAAATCTGGATCCTCGGGTTGATCCCCGGGTCAAGCCCGAGGACGAGGATGACGCGTAGTGGCGGCCGCAGTTGTTTTATCAAAATTTATGTCTTGCTCGCACATCAACCCGCAGCCCCCCACGCCATTCCCATTCGATAAATAATCGTGCGCTCCTGACGTTTTGCGGGCTTTAGCACCAATTCTATCGAACGTTTGTCGAACGCGCGCATAATCATGGATGGCCTGCCACCAAGACCAAGACCAAGCCCAAGGCCAAGACCAAGGAACAGATATGAACATCGCCGCCGCCATCGAGAAAAACCGGAAAGTGCTTTTGCGCTGGGTTACTTGCTGGCTGCTGGCGGCGATTGCCTATCGGTGCGCGCGCACGCATCTGCCGCCGCGCATCAGCCGCTTTGTCAACGAAGGTTTGCGCAAATGCGAGGCGGCCATCGGCCATTTGCTCTTGGCAGCGCAGCATGTGGGCGCGGCATCGCTTAAGTCCGAGCGCCGCCAATCGCGGGCGATGCGTATTTTTTAGAATTGGCGGCGCGCAGCCTCGCCGATCCGCATTTTTTTGACGTTGGCGGTCAATTATCGATGGCCGACATCGTCAAACGGCTGAAAGCCATGCGGCGGGCTTTGCAGCGCATGGCGCGGCCAAAATCAAAATCAAAAATGAGTACAAGCCTCCGTGCCGCGTATTTGGCTGAAAGCGCGAGCAACATCGTAAAAGGGCAGTGCCTAACCGTGGCGCGCAAGGCTGCGCCGCGCGTTCATGCGCTTTGCAACCAATTTTTGCGAATTGTGCGCCTATTTTTATGTCGGCCTATGATCAAACTGCGCGCGCCGCCGTGAAGCATAATCACGCGCAAACCTAATACTGTTCCCGTTGCCTTATGAAACCCGAAGGCGGCGATATTTCCGCACGCCTATCTTAAAACTTAATAGGTCGCGTTGCCCTTGAGTGATTTTTTGAGCATTGCGACTGCCAGCAACTTATATTCGCGCGCTTCAACCCCGACGCGGCTTTCGATCTCGCTGAGCTGCACTTGCGCCCCGCGGCGGTCGCCTTTCAGCAACAGCGCTTGGCCCATATAAGAGCGGGCGAGCGTGTAGTTGGGGTCGAGCGCGATGGCGGCGCGGTAATAGGCAAGGCCGCCCTCGATGTCGCCGGCGTTGCGCGTTGCATAGCCCAGATAGTTGAGCACTTCGGGCGTGTTGCGGTTGGCGCTCGCTGATTTTGTTGAGGACGACGACCGCCTCATCAAAGCGTCCCGCATAGGCCAGCGCGCGGCCATTGTCCAAAAGGTCGGCATCGTTCATGGAGGATTTTTGTTCTTTGACGCACTTCTTGGTCTTCTTGTCAAAGACTTCGCCCTTCTTGCAGTCTTCAACCTTGGCGGCGGGCGCGGGTTCGGATCCGGCGGCAAACGATGTGACAGGCGACAAAAGGGTAAGGGTCGTGGTGGCGGCAGCTAGAAGCGCAATGCGTAGAGTGTTCATGGGGTCTCTCCTCGTTGTGACATGCAAAGTAATACAGCGCGCGGAACTTTCAAGCGAATAGACGTTGCTCACAATTTGATTTTGCCATAGACCACGGCCAACCAACACCCATGCTCGGAGCCCCACTAAAATGGCACGCCAATATATCTATCACATGTCCGGCCTTCACAAAACCTATGGCACCAAAAAGATTTTGGAAAACATCCACTTGCAATTTTATGGCGATGCCAAAATTGGCATTTTGGGGCCAAACGGCGCGGGCAAGTCCACGGTCATGCGCATCATGGCGGGCCTCGACAAGGAATATACGGGCGAGGCGTGGATTGCCGAGGGCGCAACGCGCGGCTACCTGCCGCAAGAGCCGCTGCTCGACCCGAAGCTGACCGTCATGGAAAATGTGATGCTGGGCGTTGCCGACAAGAAGGCCATTCTTGATCGCTACAACGAGCTGATGATGAACTACTCGGACGAGACCGCCGACGAGGGCGCCAAGCTCCAAGACCAGATCGACGCGGGCAATTTGTGGGATCTGGAAAGCCAAGTCGAACAGGCAATGGATGCGCTGCGTTGCCCCGGCACCGGTGCAGGGACGGCTGAATAATCTTTCGGGCGGCGAAGAGCAGCCGTATTGCGCTGTGCTCAGCTTCTGCTCAGCCAGCCCGATATGCTGCTGCTCGACGAACCGACCAACCATCTGGACGCCGAATCGATTGCGTGGTTGAAGCGCTTACCTACGTGAATATACGGGCGCAGTCGTCGATGGTCACGCACGACCGTTACTTCCTCGACAACGTGGCGGGCTGGATTCTCGAACTCGACCGCGGCCGGGTATTCCTTACGAGGGCAACTATTCTGCTTAGCTTGCAAGCCAAGGCCAAGCGCATGCAGCAAGAGGGTCGCGAGGACGATGCCAAGCAGAAGGCGCTTGCCCGCGAGCAAGAGTGGATCGCCTCATCGCCAAAGGCGCGTCAGGCAAAATCGAAGGCTCGCATACGCGCCTATGATGATCTCGTTGAGAGCGCCGCAGCCCGCAAGCCGGGCGACGCGCAAATCATCATCCCGGCGGGCGAGCGCCTCGGCAATGTGGTCATCGACGTGGCGGGCGTCAGCAAATCTTACGGCGACCGCCTGCTGATCGACAATCTGCATTTCAAACTACCGCCCGGCGGTATCGTCGGCGTCATCGGGCCAAACGGCGCTGGCAAGTCAACGCTGTTCCGTATGATCACCGGCCAAGAGAAGCCGGACAGCGGCGAGATCACGATCGGCGAAACCGTACACCTAGCCTATGTGGACCAGAGCCGCGATGCGCTCGATGCCAAGGCAACGGTCTGGCAGGAAATTTCCGGCGGCAACGATATCATCAAGCTCGGGCCCCATGAGATGAACAGCCGCGCCTATTGCGGCGCGTTCAATTTTAAGGGCGGCGATCAGCAGCAGCCGGTCGGCACTTTGTCCGGCGGTCAGCGCAACCGCGTGCATCTGGCCAAGATGGTCAAGTCCGGCGGCAATGTGTTGCTGCTCGATGAGCCAACCAACGATCTCGACACCGAGACGCTCTCGGCACTGGAAGAGGCGCTGGAGAACTATGCGGGCTGCGCCGTTGTCATCAGCCACGACCGGATGTTCCTCGACCGTTTGGCCACGCACATTCTGGCATTCGAAGGCGATAGCCACGTGGAATGGTTTGAGGGCAACTTTGAGGACTACGAGGCCGACAAAATCCGCCGCCTCGGCCCTGATGCTGTGAACCCGCGCCGCGTGACCTATAAACGTTTGACGCGGTAAGGGGTGCACAAACAAATAGACCGGATCGCTGGGAGGAGCAATCCGGTCTGTATTTGTAAGGCCGCAAACTGGGAGGAGAATGTTTGGCCTTAGTGCAACGACGCGATCTGGGAGGAAAAGTGCGCCGTTGTTGGATTAGGAATACTCTTGAAGCGTTTTTTGTGCAATGCAACATAACGCATTGCTGCTATGCACTAAACGCATAGGTTCATTATGATCTATTCCAAAAAAGAAAAATCTAGTACGTCCAGCTGCGCGCTTTGGCAAAGAGGAAATCTCTGAACGCTTGAAGCTTTGCGGCATTGCGCATCGTTTCGGCATAGGCGAAATAGGTATCGAACGACGGCAGTTTTACGTCTTCCAAGATACGAACCAGCCCTGAGTCCGGAAGGATCGCATAGTCTGGAAGCAGGGCAAGCCCAACACCGCTCTGCACAGCGCGCTTGACCGACATGATCGAATTGATTTCGAGGATGGGTTTAAGCGGGGCTTCGTCGCCGCGCTCTAAAGTCAAAAGGGCATTGAGATCGAACAGATAGCTCGGTGCCGGCTCACCGAAACTGACGATCCGATGGTTCTCTAAATCTTTTAGCACTTTCGGCGCGCCAAACCGGTTGAGATATTCGGGCGCTGCGTAAGCATGAAGGTGCACGGTAAATAATTTGCGCTGAATGAGATCAGGTTGCTGCGGTTGACGCAAACGGATCGCGCAGTCGGCCTCGCGCATGTTCAAATCAAGCTCTTCATTCGACAGCATCAATTGAATTTGAATATCGGGGTAAAGGTCCAAAAATTCTTGCACGCGGTAGGTCAACCACCCGGCGCCAAAGCCAACAGTGGTGGTCACGCGCAGTTTCCCCGATGGGCGGTCTTTTGTCTCGCTCATCTGCGCTTTGACGGATTCGAGTTTTAGGAACACGTCGTGGGCAGTTGAATACAGCATCTCGCCTTGTTCGGTCAGCACAAGGCCGCGGGCATGGCGGTTAAACAGTGGTGTTCCCACTTCATATTCAAGCGCTGATATTTGTCGGCTCACGGCTGACTGGGAAATGTGCAACACTTCGCCCGCATGGGTGAAAGATCCTGCCTGTGCCGCCGCGTGAAAGACGCGCAATTTATCCCAATCTAACGGCACAATCTAGTTTCCTATTCAGCGGCAGCCAGTTGCGGTTCGAGCGCGGCAAGATATTTTTCTGCTTCAAGCGCTGCCATACACCCCATTCCGGCCGCCGTCACTGCCTGTCGGTAAATGTCGTCCGTCACGTCGCCCGCCGCAAAAACGCCGGGCACAGATGTCACAGTGCTGTCGGGTGCAGTCCAAAGATAGCTATTCGATTTTTGCTTCAATTTGCCTTCAAACAAAGACACGGCAGGCGCGTGACCGATAGCGACGAATACGCCATGCGTTGGAATATCTGTTATTTCATTCGTGATGCGGTTTTTTAGCTTCACGCCGGTTACCGCCGCAGGTAACGCCGGATTTGATTTCTCGCCGACGATTTCAGCGATTTCGCTATCCCAAATAATTTCCACATTGGGTTTTTTCATAAGGCGATCTTGCAAAATTTTCTCGGCGCGGAATGTGTCGCGGCGGTGCACAACCGTCACCTTTGCTGCAAGGTTGGATAAATAGAGCGCTTCTTCAACAGCCGTATTGCCGCCGCCTACCACCACAACATCTTTGCCGCGGTAGAAAAAGCCGTCGCAGGTGGCACACGCCGAAACGCCGAAGCCCATATATTTTTGCTCGCTTTCAATGCCCAGCCATTTGGCTTGCGCACCCGTACAAATGACCAGCGTGTCGCCTGTGTAGACCGTACCACTATCGCCGATAGCCCTGAATGGCCTGCTCTCCAGATCAACTTCGGTGATGATGTCTTGTTCAATCTGCGTGCCGACATTTTCCGCCTGCTGGCGCATTTGGTCCATCATCCAGGGCCCTTCAACGGCGTTGGCGTAGCCGGGATAATTTTCAACATCAGACGTGATCATCAATTGCCCGCCCTGCTGCAGGCCAGCAACCATGACAGGCTTGAGCATCGCCCGCGCCGCATAAATGGCCGCTGTATAACCAGCAGGGCCGGAGCCAATGATGAGCATTTCAGTATGGATGGATTTGTATTTTGACATGATATCAATCACTTTTAAGAATGTTTGTTAAGTCGAATATCGCTATTCAAAAGCCTGTTTGCAATAGTTATGCACTAATCTTCCCAAAATAGTGAAAATTACAATTTTCCAAATTATAAGTGAAATAGAAAACAGAAATATGTCGTGTTATTTGACGACGAAGTATTCACCACTCAAAAATTATTTTTCAATTTAGCATACCCGAATTTAGGATTGTCGCTTTCGGCGGCATAGGAATTATTCTACCTTTCCACTTTCTTTTCACGTATTTAAATGATGACAAGTGGTGTTTGCATGGCCAACAGATTGGAAATAACATGGGTCTAACGCGTTTTATCAATCGGGTTTTCTTAGGCAAAGATGACGGTGTCAAAAAGCAGTCAATTGATCCACGGACCGGCCTGAATGGGCCTATTATCAGGGCTTACATGATAATAATGCGGCGTACCAAACTAATAATTGGTTGTTAGACCAGCCAATTTTAATGAGACTTATTGCCGGAAAAACGGTCATGGAGCTAGGTTGTGGAAACGGGCGATTTACAAAAGTAGCGTCTCAATCTGCGAAAATGGTTTATGGATTAGATTGGGCGCGCAGCAACCTATTCGACGATAGTTTTGAAAATGTAATATTTGTTCAGTCAGATGCGTTAAAAGCGGACTTTCCGAAGGTTGATGTTGCCTGCTCGGGCGATGTACTCGAGCATTTTAAGCCAGATGACGTGCCGAATTTAATTCAGAAACTGCATGAAAGCGCAGAGATAAATTTTCACGTGATTGCTTGTTATGATGACAAACACAGTCATTTGACCATTCAGCCCAAAGAGTGGTGGCTAGCGCAGTTCCAAAAACTTGACCCCGCCTATAAGTTGTTTAACGATGGTGGCGAAAAACGTGACATCGCGATTATTAGTAATTTGGTGGGTGCTGGCGGTGCTTGAAAATTAGACTTCATCGTAAAATACTGAGCAATATGGCCTGTCGATCACCGATAAAACTTTACTATTTTCGCGCTAATGGATTGATAAACTTTGGTGATGATCTGTCGCCAAAAATTGTGGAAATGGTGACCGGCAGGCCAGTTGAATGGGCACATCCTACGCGCTGCGACTTAGCGGCACTAGGCTCGATCTTGCAGCGGCTTGTTAAACATCGGCGCAAGCGATTATTCACAGCCTTTGGGCGAAAAATTACAGTTTGGGGTAGTGGTTTCATTCAGCCACATACAGCCATTCGTGCCAGTGATTTTGAATTTCTCGCAGTCAGAGGGCCGAGCACTGCGGCTCTGATCGAAAAACTGGATCAGCCGATATTCGGCGATCCCGGAATTTTGCTCGCCGAACTCGCGGCTAAGCCCGTTGCGAAAGAATATGAGTGGGGTATCATTCCTCACTATCATGATTTGGCCGATCCGATGATCCGTGCATTGGTGGAAGCTATACCCAATGCGACCGTTATTTCAGTGCGGGATGATCCCATAGAAACACTCTATAAAATTAAATCGTGTGAAAAAGTGGTATCACTTCCCTTCACGGTTTGATCGCTGCCGATTGTTTTCACATTCCAAATTGGCGTTTAAAGATTAGCGATAAAGTTGTCGGAGATAATTTCAAATTTGAGGATTATGCGCGTGCAATTGGCCGGCGGGATATATCACCTATAGTGTGGCCGCCGATTAGTCTGCCCGATCTCGAACATATTAAATGTTGATAATTTCACCTATTTTAACAACCTTGGCACCGTTGGAGAAAGCTTGCGTAAAATACTCGCAGAGAGATATTGATTACCGAGAAACGCTCTGACCTGAGACCAATCTTTCCTCCAGCTTATTGGAGAATTCGTCGGTTTGTTTTTGACCTCATGCGGCCTGTTTTTTGCAATGCCATTTTTCATAACAAATTCGGTGGGCGTAAGATTGCCCAGTGATGAATGTGGTCTGTTTAAGTTGTAATCCCCTCCTTCCATTCGGTTATTTGCTTGCGTGCCTGGCCGAGCGACGAGAACAATGTCTCGTTTAAGCACTCGTCCCTGAAGCTGCCGTTGAAACTTTCGATAAAACCATTTTGCATCGGTTTTCCTGGCTGGATGTAATGCCATTCTACACCTGTTTCCTGACACCATTCGAGCACGGCCATACTGGTTAGTTCGGTGCCATTGTCGCTGACTATGGTTGTCGGTTTCCCTCGTTGCCGGATCAGGCTGTCCAGTTCCCGCGTCACCCGCAATCCGGATAATGAGGTGTCGGCGACAAGTGTCAGGCATTCGCGGCTGTAATCATCAACCACAGCCAGAACACGGAACCGGCGTCCATCCGTGAACGCATCCGACACAAAGTCAGGCTCCATCGCTCATTTGCTCGGCTTGGCAGCAGCATCGGTCGTCTGGTGCCCAATGCACGCTTGCGACCGCCGCGTTTGCGCACCTGCAGCTTCTCTTCGCTGTAAAGCCGTCTCAACTTCTTCTGGTTCATATAAAGCCCCTGACGTTCAAGCATGACGTGAATTCGCCTATAACCAAACCGCCTTCGCTCAGCCGCCACCTTCTTGATGGCTTCGCGCAAACTGGTATCATCGGGCCGAATACTTTTGTAACGAACACTCGACCGATCTACCTTCAACACTTCACACGCCCGACGCTCACTCACCCCATGTTCTGCACAAAGATGAGTGACCGCATCCCGCTTGGCCTCGGGCGTCACCACTTTTTGAATTAATGTCTTTCAGCATGGCGTTGTCCAGCATCTGTTCTGCCAGCAGCTTCTTCAGCTTTGCGTTCTCCTCTTCCAAAGCCCTCAGCTTGCGGGCATCCGAGACATCCATCCCGCCAAACTTGGCTTTGTATTTGTAAAAACTCGCCGAGCTAATGCCATACTTGCGGCACACAACAGCCGTCGGTGAACCCGCTTCCTGCTCTTTGATCATCGCAATGATCTGCTCCTCGGTAAATCTTGAACGTTTCATTATTCGTCTCCAGTTTGTTGGGACGAATTCTACTCAAAATTGGAGGAGTTTTAAGGGCTCAGGTCAGCTCTATCCAAACGGAATTCTCCCCGTCTTCCGGTCAACGCTTACGGTCCGTCAACATTGCCCGGTCCAACGGCCGGCAGTTTGCGCTTTTCTAATTCACGCTTAAGTTTTGTATAAAGCGTACGCGCCCTTTATAGAACATCTCTTTTCGCATGGGGCCTAATATGCTGGGCAGGTCAGGTTTCTTTGCTACTGCACTTTGAATGCATATGGCAGGCACCATTTGGAAAACATCAAAACAACAGAAATCATCGCATGTAGGATCAAATAAAACATAGTCGCAAGCATACGTAAATTTTGCTGTTATTTCTAACAAATGCGCTGCTGCATGTGCGGAGATAATATAAGCACCGGCGCCAAGCAAAACGTGCCGCAAGCGAACGATATCTCGATTTAAAATCGTCGTGATAGGTTTAGCATCGTGTACCGTGTGCCGTAAAACAGTCTCCAACCGTAGGAGGTGTATGTCTTGCGGCATCCAAGAAAAGTCAGCGAAAATCTCAGCGGAGTCGCGACCAAACAAAATGTCATCTTCAAACACGATCCCATGGCGATCGCCGCTGGCAACGATTGCCTGCCATGCTTTACGTTGGCTCATAAAAACGGCAATCGATCCGCGATCAAGTTGCTGAACATTGGATTTTTTAACATATGCACTTCATTTATTTGCGCTTCGGTGAGGTCGCGCCCATCGACGGCTTTGATCCGCTCAAACGCAATATCGAGTTTGCCCAGCACACTTTTCATGTGCGCGAGGCGCTCTGGCGATCGATCAAGATTGATAAACCAAGCTTTCATATGCGCAAATCTCAGCAGCTAGATGTTTTCGAGTATTGATCGGTTTTTGTCGCTCTTCCCGTCAATAACCTCGACGTATTCTCGCCCGCGTTTTCCCGGTCCAGCGGCAACAAGAAATGATTGTAGACGAATCTTACATAGTTTTCGCAACGTTGATGATTCTGATCCCATTCATCAAGCGTTGCGAACACCCTTTGCAACTCATCGGCGTTTTTTGCCTTTAACGTAATGCCATCAATTGCATAGTGTGCGTCACCAAGTGTAATTACTTTCTTACCAAGTGTAACGGCCTCTAGACCAACAGTCGAGTTGATAGTGAGCACAGCGTCGCTGCCCGCGATGAGTTCGCGGGTTACACCTTGATTGCAAAAAGCGATACGAGGGTGGCGCTTTACTTTGCCTTGGATAGATAGGGGAAAGCTTGGATGTTCTTTGATGACAAAATGTCGACTCTCAAATTTTGCCGCAAGGCTGAGCACTTCATTGTAGAGGTGCACCATGTCTTTTATCCATGGCGATAGCGCCAGAATTTGCATGTCGCTTGGCACTTGAAATGGCACAAATATATATTTTTCAGGCAGGCCGGTTTGACGATTGTCAGCAGGTAATTTTGATCGACGCGTCACCAATTCATCTGGCCACGCATCGCCAAGTTGCTCTGCGGTTAGAGCATCGTAAAACGCTGCGTCACGGGGCAGGGTGCTCAGCGCATTGATGCCGGAAGGATCCGCTTGCATGGTTTTTGGAAAAAAGCCATTTTCTATATAGAGGCATTTCATGCCCAAATGTTGTGCGGCTAAATCAAGCAGCGCATTGGGAGCCAAGTAGCCATTAAAAACCAAAACCACGCGGCTTTTGTCCGGTTCAAGTTGTTCGCGAAAGAACCGGAACGTTTTTGTTGATTGACGTTTATAATAGGTCCGATACAGGGCGGCGATAGGTGCCTGATTAAAAACCTTAGGAAACCGAATCTGCCGTCTCTTTACATTTCGTTCGGTGATTTCAGCGATTTTTGCTTTTGTCTCTGGTAACAATAAAGAATTGTCGCCTGCACCATGGTCAGCGATTGCGTCGCAATCAGCTCCCAGCGCTTTGATCAATGACGCATTATTTTTTGTGTTTAACAAAGCAAACCGCACCTTAGTTGGCCCCCTGTAAGACCTGTCGATAAACACTATTGAGCTGTTCTACTTCTCGAGAAAGGGAAAATTTTGAAACTATATGTTGGCGGCAGCCAAGGCTCATCTTCTGCCGCAAAGTGTCGTCGCGCATCATTATTATTGCTTGTTCAGCCATGATGGAAGCCTCGAAATTTTCTAAAATGTAACCCGTCGAACCCTCAATAATCAACTCGTCAAAAGCACCAACATTGGTGGCAATGACAGGCACACCGCAAGACATCGCTTCCAGCGGTGTTAAACCGAAACCTTCCCAACGTTGCGGTGCAATAAACAAATCAAGTGCTTGGTACCACCGTTCGATGTCCGTGTGTTCTCCCACAAATATGATGCGATCGACCATTCCTGCATTCGCGATCCGCGCTTCCATATCTTTTTGGAATGCAGCGTGTTCGAGCGTTGCGCGCCCTGCAAGAATTGCAATCCAAGACGGATTACTTTGCAAAGCCAAAATCATAGCGTCTATAAAAAGATCCGAGCCCTTTTGCGCACGGATCCTACCAAAACAGCCGACAATTTTTTTATCCGTTGGGAGACCAACGGCTTGTTTGGCAGCCATTTTATCATCGACTGGCGAAAAACGATCCGCATCAATACCGTGCATGATAATTGTATTTGGCACACTTAAATAGGTTGCCGTTTTTGCACTTGTGGCAATTACGGAATCCATTTTTGTGATCAACCACTTAGTATAGGCCTTATGTTTACGTTGCGATGCGGACGTGAAGACCAGTTTCAGCGGCATTCGTAACATATCTCGCAGGATGATGCCGCACAGCATTTCGACGTTGCGCCGTGCATGCCAAACACGTTTTTTGCCCGACAAAGGGCGCTTCAATAATCGCCAGAGATCGCGATAACGTATTTTCGGGAGCGTATCAGGCAAACCTTCGCCGAGAACCGCAATCTCTAGACCTGCGGCACGCTGCGCAGGAATCAACTGAATTATGGTCGACGTAACGCCGGATAGCCGGCGCTTAAAATTGGGGGCAATGACTTCTAGTTCGTCAAAATTGCGAAAAACTGCCATCGCGAATTCCCAAACCCATCAAACATACTTCACGGCTTCAACTTCATAACCGCGGTCGCCCTTGGGTGCTTTAACTTCGATGCTGTCGCCAATTGTTTTACCGATCAAAGCGCGTGAAATTGGGGACGAAATGGAAATCCGGCCTTGTTTAGGGTCTGCCTCTTGGTCACCAACGATCTGATAAATCACTTCGTCGCCCGTTTCATCGTCGGTCAAGGTAACGGTCGCGCCAAATTTTATAATAGTGCCCGTCATGGTCGCAATATCGATCACCTCTGCACGGCCGATAAAGCCTTCGAGTTGGGTGATGCGACCTTCATTGTGCGATTGCGCCTCTTTGGCCGCATGATATTCGGCATTTTCCGATAGGTCGCCATGGGCGCGCGCTTCCGAAATCGCTTCAATGATGCGCGGGCGTTCTTCTTGCTGGCGCCAGCGAATTTCTTCGTTGAGCGCATCAAAGCCTTTGCGTGTCATAGGAACCTTCTCAACCATGACCGATCCTTTCGTGCCGCATGATGCGTGTCCAAAAAATAAAACGGTTCCAGAGTGTGCGCCCCAGAACCGCGTTGTATGTTCGAGTGTAGTCTAAGTTAGAGTTCATTCAAGCTGAATTGTTGTGAGCCTCTAGCTGGCATATATCGTATCGCGCAAATCAACCACATTTTTAAACGCAGCTGATTTGCTGACCTGCAATGCTATGTCTTTTGGCATGCCTCGAGCGATCATGCGCCGGTAAAGGGTTTCTGCATAACTGGATGTAAACTGATGTGGAGGCTCAATCGCACTTATGTCGACGACCGCCGCGCGCGCGCTTTCGGGGCATCCCTCACTCATGTTCCTGCCCTCCGTTCGTCCTGCAGCAATGAGTTGCGATTCTGCGGCAAAATACAAACCGCATTCGCTGGCAATGAGCTCGGCCTGCCGCGGATCGTCCGGCGGCAACGTCGATGTGCAGCCACCTAGAATTAACGCGGCCAATAAAAATGGTACTGCTTTGTACTTCATTATGTGCATTCCTTTTGGTTGCTATTGGCCGACTTAAAAATAACTTTGCAAAGGTCGCACTTCCATGTCGCCGCGCGACAATGCTTCAATGGCTTGCGCGCACGCAGTTGCGCCCGCCATGGTCGTAAAATATGGCACTTTATTTTCAAGCGCGGCACGGCGCAGCGACTTCAGATCAGACAAAGCTTTTTTGCCCTCGGTCGTATTGATGACGAGCTGCACTTCGCGGTTACGAATAGCGTCCTCAATGTGAGGGCGGCCTTCAAGCACTTTGTTGATCCGGCGCGCTTCGACACCGTTTTCGGCCAAATAGCGCTGCGTGCCACCTGTCGCTATGATGCCAAATCCGAGGCCTGCTAAAGTTTTTGCCGCTGCCAGTGCAGCCTGTTTGTCATCGCTTTTGACGGATATAAACACGTTGCCATCTTTGGGGAGCACAACACCAGCACCAAGCTGCGCTTTGGCAAACGCCATCGGAAAGCTCATATCAAGGCCTATGACCTCGCCTGTTGATCGCATTTCTGGCCCAAGCAGTGTGTCCACGCCGGGAAACTTTGAGAACGGAAACACGGCTTCTTTCACGGCAATATGCTTGATATCGCTCGCATGTTTGCGTGAACCATAATGGGCAATCGCTGCTTCTAACGTTTCGCCTGCCATGATGCGTGCAGCAATTTTGGCAATCGGCAAGCCAATCGTTTTTGCCACAAAAGGCACGGTGCGTGACGCCCGCGGATTAACCTCGAGCACATAAATATCATCGTCTTTGATGGCATATTGCACATTCATCAGGCCGCCGACATTAAGCGCTTTTGCCATCGCCGCTGTTTGAATATGCAGCTTGTCAACGATTTGCGACGATAGTGTATTAACCGGTAGCGAGCAGGCAGAATCGCCGGAATGAATGCCCGCTTCTTCGATGTGTTCCATAATGCCAGACACATAGACGTCTGTGCCATCGCAGAGGCAATCCACATCAACTTCAATAGCGCCCTGCAAATAGGTGTCAAACAGAAGCGGATTAGTGCCAAGCAGCGTGTTGATCTGACCGGTTTTGTCGTTCGGATAACGCGCCTTAATATCCTCAGGGATAAGTTCTGGAACGGTGTCGAGCAGATACATCGAAAGCGAGGCCTCATCTCGCACGATCTGCATCGCGCGGCCACCCAGCACATAGGACGGGCGCACCACGAGGGGAAATCCAAGACCCATGGCAATTAAGCGCGCTTGTTCAACCGAATGGGCGATACCGTTTTTGGGTTGAAGAAGATCAAGTTTGAAAAGGAGTTTCTGGAAGCGGTCTCGGTCTTCGGCGAGGTCAATGGCATCGGGCGTTGTGCCCAAGATTGGGATACCCGCGCGCTCGAGCGCATTGGCAAGCTTCAGCGGTGTCTGACCGCCAAATTGGACAATCACGCCCTTAAGATTGCCCGACTTTTGTTCCATCTCCAAAATTTCAAGGACATCCTCCTCAGTCAGCGGCTCGAAATAAAGCCGGTCAGATGTATCATAGTCGGTCGACACGGTTTCCGGGTTGCAATTGATCATGATGGCTTCATAGCCCGCATCGCGCAGCGCAAAAGCCGCATGACAGCAACAATAATCAAACTCGATACCTTGGCCAATTCGGTTCGGACCGCCGCCTAAGATAACCACCTTATCGCGATCAGAAATCTGCGCTTCGTTGGCTACGTTGCCCATAAAGGGCGTTTCATAGGTGGAATACATATAGGCGGTCGGCGAGGCAAATTCTGCTGCGCAAGTATCGATACGCTTGTAGGCGGGATGGACATCGAGTGCGCGGCGCGCAGCTTTGATATCAGCTTCGCGCTTGCCGACCAGTGTTGCCAAGCGTTGATCAGAAAAGCCCATGGCTTTAAGCATCCGCAAATTGGTTGCATCGTCTGGCAGGCCATGCGCCTTGATCCGATTT
Organism: Ahrensia sp.; assembly: GCA_034519905.1. GTDB lineage: Bacteria > Pseudomonadota > Alphaproteobacteria > Rhizobiales > Rhizobiaceae > Ahrensia. The sequence continues at coordinate 73,946 of JAXHNY010000051.1, read as the reverse complement.
TCCATGTCAATAATGTTCTTGATTTGCTCAAGAAACCACGGATCGATTTTGCAGCCGGCGTGAATATCTTCATTTGAAAAGCCAAGGCGCATAGACTGCGCCACCATGCGCAAACGGTCTGGCGTTGGTGTGCCGATTGCCGCGCGAATGGCATTTTTGTCGTCGCCTTCACCAAGTCCAGGAATTTCGATTTCATCAAGGCCGGTAAGGCCTGTTTCAAGCCCGCGCAGTGCCTTTTGCAAGCTCTCGGCGAACGTGCGGCCAATCGCCATCACTTCACCGACGGACTTCATGGCTGTGGTCAAATGTGGTTTTGCACCGGGAAATTTTTCGAAAGCAAACCGAGGGATTTTTGTGACAACATAGTCGATGCTTGGCTCAAATGAGGCTGGCGTCGCGCCGCCAGTGATATCATTATCGAGCTCATCGAGCGTGTAGCCAACCGCAAGTTTTGCAGCCACTTTGGCAATCGGAAAGCCTGTTGCTTTAGATGCGAGCGCAGATGACCGCGATACGCGCGGGTTCATCTCGATTACCACCAAACGACCATCGGCTGGGTTAACGGCAAACTGCACGTTAGAGCCACCGGTCTCAACACCGATCTCGCGCAGTACCGCAATCGACGCGTTGCGCATGATTTGATATTCTTTGTCGGTGAGCGTCAGGGCAGGAGCAACCGTGATGGAATCGCCCGTGTGAACGCCCATCGGATCCAGATTTTCAATCGAGCATATGATGATGCAGTTGTCGGCCTTGTCGCGCACGACCTCCATTTCATATTCTTTCCAGCCAACGATGCTTTCGTCGATCAGCACTTCCGTTGTCGGCGATGCATCGAGGCCGCTTTCGACCAGATCCATAAATTCTGAACGGTTATAGGCAATGCCACCGCCTGTGCCACCGAGGGTAAATGAGGGACGGATAACCGCGGGCAAACCAATTTCATCGAGCGCTGTGGCGGCCTGCGCCATCGCATGGCTCATATAGCGCTGCTTGCGCTTAGTGGTGCCGTGACGCCATTCAATCTCTAGGGCATCGAGCGCCGCTGTCAGCGCGGCGCCTGAGTGCTCAGCAATAAGGGCTGACTTTTTTGCTTCATGCGCAGTGCGGTCTTCGTCCTTGACCACCGTTGCATTGACCAACATCGAGCGCGGCGATTCGAGGCCGATACGCTCCATTGCTTGGCGAAACAGCGATCGATCTTCGGCTTTGTCGATGGCTTCGGGCGTTGCACCAATCATCTCAACATCCCATTTGTCGAGCACGCCCATGGCTTTGAGCGATAGGGCCGTATTCAGCGCTGTTTGCCCACCCATCGTCGGCAGCACCACCATTTTATCGTTTGGATTTTCGGTGCGCTCTTTGGCGATTATCTTCTCAAGCACTTCAGGGGTGATCGGTTCCACATAAGTCGCATCGGCCAGTTCCGGATCGGTCATAATCGTTGCGGGATTGGAGTTGACCAAAACAACGCGGTAACCCTCTTCGCGCAGCGCCTTGCAGGCCTGTGTGCCGGAATAATCAAATTCGCAGGCTTGCCCGATGACGATCGGCCCCGCACCGATGATGAGAACCGTGTCGATATCTTGACGTTTTGGCATGTGCTTATCCGTTTTAGCTTGCGCGAAAGTGCCCGCTGCAGAAAAGCAACCGGCACACGCTATAATTTCTGGCTAAGGCTGCCTTATAGGCATAACGGGCGGCGATGTAACCCCAAAAGCGCGCAACAAACAGCCTTTCAACATGGAATCTTGTGACGCTCTGAGGTCACATTTTTCCAAACTGCTCGCGAGTGATTTTTAAGTGCGTGCGACTTACGGGAATCATGGTGCCAGATTTGAGCAACAATGTCATTTTGCCGTCATCATAGACGATATTTTTTACAGCACTGCGCGCCACCCACCAAGAGCGATGCACGCGCATGCCTTCTATCCCTTGAAGTTCAACAATAGCATCTTCAAGCCTTAGCAAGACCATGTGATGACCACGCTCCGTCTCACACGCACATAGTGATCTTGAGCCTGTAACGCATATAGGTTCTTGCCAAGGGTCATCGGCAAACGCGCGAAGAATTTCGCTTCTGAAGAAGCTGCAGGAGTTAATTGTGTTTCCCTGTCGTGACTGCCTTGGAAGAGCAAATAAGAAATTGTAATAGAAACCGCGATGGGTGCGCACTTGATCCAAATATCAAAGAATGCCGCTATCGTGGGATCGGAAGTGCTAGCTAAAAAACTATTGATAAACCAAACAACAGCGGCAACGGGCCCACTTCCCAAAACGCTCGGTACAATAACTTCGACCACGCGCGCGGCATTACGGTTACGCAGCCACCCAATGGCTGGAAGTGCAACGATCAAGTTTGCAAAAAATGAGATAACGCATATTGCGCCCCAATAGGCAGCGCGTGGAACAGCGGGCAGTCGTTCCAGAGTTGAAAACGGGCCTGAAATACTCAAAATAACAGTAGCTGAAATTATTATTATCCAAAACTTAGTGCTGGAAGCAAACCGTTGCATTTCACGAAGCGTGAACTGCAAAAGGTCTCCATTTACGTATTTTTGTTGGTGGTTCACGTAGTCTGCTTTGCGCTGAAGATGCCCAAGTTTTAGTAATTAGCTAGCAACAACAGAGGGCACGCACAATGAACTTAATTCCATTTTTCGAAACAACCACAGTTATACAATATCACACCATATCAGCACTTTTTGCTTTAGTTTTAGGTGCGATCATCTTGCGGATGCGCAAGGGTACGGGCCGCCATAAATTGCTCGGTCGGGTGTGGGCCACGGCTATGGTTATTGTCGCGGCAAGTTCCTTTTGGATCAATGAGATCAAAATCATCGGGCAATTTAGTCCGCTACACGTGCTATCAATTTTGGTTTTAGTTTCCGTTGTCTGGGCGATTTTGGCCGCGCGGCGCGGCGATATCATAAGGCATAGGCGCACGATTAAATGGCTTTATTTTGAGGGCTTATCATACCCGGCTTATTCACGTTTCTTCCAGGGCGTTTGATGAATGACATATTTCTGAGACCCGCAGCCGATATGCAAATCGATACAGATAAAACCTCGATGATAGCCGAGATAATGACAAAAACGCCAATCTGGGTATGGCCTTTACTGATTGCACTTTTGTTTGTTGGTTTCATGCATACGCGCAACTATTCTCTACCTAAGCCACGCATTTTTATATTGCCTATCACATTTACAATAACTGCTCTGATTTCCATATATTTTTCGGCGCAGCCCTTCATCTCTTTCGGCGCAATCGTTTTGGCTGCTATGCTATTAACACCGCTTGGTTTAAAAATCGCTGAACGGTCTGGCGCACTCATAAACGCAGACAATAGACTCTCTGTGCCTGGTGAATGGATAACTATTTTGCTCATTTGTATCATGTTCAGCAGTCGTTTTATCGCAGGCATAGTGGGCGGCGCAGCGCCTTCAATTGCCAGTGGAAGTGTGTTTATCGCTGGGATAGCAACTATTTCTGGTGCAATAGTTGGAATAGCTTTTGGTCGGGCTTTGGGTTATCTGAAATTATTTGCGGCAAAGCAGACTAATCGGCCTAGGATTTAAAGCGCGCTTGAACGCGGCCCACTTTTGATGCACAACCACAAACCACAACACTTGCATGACTTGAGGAGTTAGCCATGCGTTTAGACGGTCGGCGTAGAAGTTCAAATGTTGAAGATGTGCGCGCACAACGCACAAGCGGTGGTATTGGCGGCGGCGGCTTCGGTTTCCCAACGGGGGGAGGCGGCCGTGTGCGCATCCCGCAGGGCGGGCGTGCGGTACGTTCTTCTGGTGGCGGCCTTTCCGGCATAATCATGTTGGTGATTTTGTTTTTCGTCCTGCGCTCTTGCGGCATCGACCCGTTGCAAATTTTGGCAGGCGGCGGCGCTGGTGGTGCAGGCGGCAGCATCTTTGACCAGATGGTGCCACAAACACAAACGCAAACACAATCAGCGCCGAGGTCAACCGCGGCCACAGATAAGCAGACTGAATTTGTTAGTCAGGTCTTAGCGCAAACCGAAGATATTTGGGACGGCATATTCCAAGCCAATGGCGGGCAATATCCTAAACCGACATTGGTTTTATTTTCCGGCGCTGTGCGCTCTGCCTGTGGCAATGCAAGTGCTGCCTCTGGCCCATTCTATTGCCCGGGTGACAGTAAGTTATATATTGACTTGAGCTTTTTTGACGAACTGGAACGCAAATTTGGCGCCGGTGGTGATTTCGCGCAAGCTTATGTTGTCGCCCACGAAATTGGCCACCATGTGCAAAATGTGATCGGGGTTCTGCCGCGGTTTAATGAAATGCGCCGCCGCATGAGCCAAGAAGATGCCAACGCCATGTCCATTCGCGTTGAGTTGCAAGCCGATTGTTTTGCCGGAGTGTGGGGCTATTACCAGCAGCAAAAAGGCATACTCGAAGAGGGTGACATTGAAGAGGCATTGAACGCAGCAACGCAAATTGGCGATGATACCATCCAGAAGCGTACGCAAGGCTTCATCGTGCCAGAAAGCTTTAACCACGGAACATCCAAGCAGCGCCGCGACTGGTTCTATCGCGGGTTCAAAACCGGACAACTGGAAGCGTGCGATACCTTTAACGGCGATATTTAATGCCAATCGATATATTGAAAGCAGGCCCGAAATTTGCTAGATCGTTTCAAGGAGAGAAGTATGGCAACGAATTCTGGAAAATCCTTTCGCAATGGCGCTGTTAAAGAGCGGGTACAAGTGCAAAATCCGTTGACCAAACGATGGGTCAAAATCGACACCAAAACTGGAAAAATTGTTGATGTTAAAACAAGCGGCGGCCAGTTTAAAGGTGTTCGTACTTTAGAAAATAAAAAGGCCAGTTAGTGCCGCAGATTTATTCACCGCTCAGCGGTGACGAATGGAAAGAACCATTCGAGCTCTTTCCTAAAACAGGCTTTCTTATGCTTCAAAGTGGGGGAAGTATTTCCGCAACTGAGCGATATATGCACGAGCAAGTTCAGAATGCGCTAAAAGAAGCCAACTATAGCGCAAAAACAGCGGTGGATTTGAGTCGAACAGGTGATTACCTTCACAAGATTACTAAACTAATGCTTGGATGTGGGTTTGGTATTGCTATTTTTTTCATCTGAAACTCCAGCAAAAAAAAAAAAAAAAAAAAAAAAAAAAAAAAAAAAAAAAAAAAAAAAAAAAAAAAAAAAAAAAAAAAAAAAAAAAAAAAAAAAAAAAAAAAAAAAAAAAAAAAAAAAAAAAAAAAAAAAAAAAAAAAAAAAAAAAAAAAAAAAAAAAAAAAAACGTTGGGAAATATCTTTTTTGAAATCGGCTATTGTTTGGCCATAGGCAAGCCGGTTATTTTTATCCTATCGGGCGGTCGCCAGTCGGTTCCGAGCGATTTTGTTCGATCTGAATGGATCGAATACAAAAGAAGGCCAAGAAACTGAATTTGAGACAAATCTTAAAGCTGCAATTCTTGGCCTAAGCCAACAAAGTCAATTCTACGAGGCGCTTGCCGATGCAGCATATGATGCCGAAGAGATAGATCCAGAGATGATTATTGAACGGTATAAAAGATCTGCTTTGATCAACGGGAACGATCGTTCGCTTCAGAGACTAAGAGATACTGAGCGGCTCATTCGTTCGCAGAAAGTTCCTCTGCTTCTGCAGCCATACAAAAAGGGACTTCTGGAGAACGTGAAGCAATTTTTACGGTTGTTTTAGTGTTATCGAACAATCATTCCTCGATTTTTACTCCCACGGGTGCCTTCATAATCACTTCGCGGTGTCGATATGGGATATCGATTCCGATTTTCTTAACGCGAAACGTTCTAGGCGCGCTCATCCACGAGCGATTGGCCATTTTTCTCACGGATCAAATTGAAGAACCGCTGGAACAGATAGTGGCTGTCCTGCGGCCCTGGCGATGCCTCAGGGTGATGTTGCACCGAGAATACCGGCTTGCCATCGAGCGCAAGGCCACAGTTTGTACCGTCAAACAGCGAAATATGCGTCTGCGTCACGCCTGCAGGCAGCGAGGAGCCATCCACCGCAAATCCGTGGTTCATGGACACAATTTCCACTTTCCCAGTCGTGTGATCTTTCACCGGATGGTTTGCGCCATGATGACCCTGATGCATTTTGACGGTCTTGCCGCCAAGCGCCAGCGCCAGCATTTGATGACCAAGACAAATGCCGAAAATTGGAATGCCACTGCCGATCAACTGTTTAATTGTTGGCACCGCATAGGCACCCGTTGCCGCAGGATCTCCGGGACCATTTGATAGAAAAATACCGTCGGGTTTCAGCGCGAGCACATCGTCCGCGCTCGTATGCGCAGGCACAATCGTGATCTTAGCGCCAAGACCAGCGATAAGCCGCAAAATGTTGCGCTTCACGCCAAAGTCTAGCGCTACGATATGCAGCGCGTCGTTCATATTTTCGCTGTAGCCTTCGCGCCAGACCCATGGTGCTTGTGTCCAAGTACCGCTTTGGCCAGATGTGACGTCTTTTGCCAGATCCAGATCCACGAGGCCAGACCAGTCCGCTGCCCGTTTTTGCAAAGCTGGAATATCGAAATTACCATCGGGCGCATGGGCGATAACTGCATTGGGCACGCCATTTTCGCGGATATAGGCGGTCAGCGCGCGCGTATCGATGCCCGCAAGCGCGATGATGCCGCGTGCGGTAAGCCAATCATTAAAATGTGAGACCATGCGATAGTTGGACGGGTCTGTTATATCACCTTTAAAAATCGCCCCAACGGCACCGGAACGATTGGCCGGGTTCAAATCTTCAATGTCTTCACCATTGGCACCCACATTGCCGATGTGCGGAAATGTGAACGTGACGATCTGCCCGGCGTAAGATGGGTCAGTCAAAATTTCTTGGTAACCGGTAAGCGCTGTATTGAAACAGACTTCAGCCTCAATCGCGCCGCTGGCCCCAAATCCAACGCCTTCAATCACCGTGCCATCGGCTAAAACCAACAACGCCGTTGGCTTTTGTACCGTCCACGGTTTGGGCGATGTGCGGCTAAGCGTCTTTGCGTCATCATGCGAATGCATCATAGCTGACCTTATTTTTTCAAAATTAAAAGCAGTTGGAATTTTGGCGTTCAAACACCATATTTGCGTCAAAGGCAACAGGGCATAATATGTGAGAAGCGCACTATTGATCGCCATATACTCACAGTTGCGCGCTCTATGATTGCCCAAGGGTAAGTTAAAGATAAAATCGGTTTAAAAATATTATATTGTTTAAAAACAATCATTTAGACGACACAGAAATGCTTGCTTAAAATGTTAAGCGTGAGTATGTTCTGCCCATCACAACAAGGTATCCTGAATGCGCGAAGAACTAAACGCTGCACTTAAAGACGCTCAAAAATCACAAGATAATACACGGGTTTGCACACTACGCCTCATCAACGCGGCGGTGAAAGACCGTGACATTGCCGCGCGCGGTGCTGGCAAGGATCCGATTTCGGACGCTGATATCACTGAAATCATGGCGAAAATGATGAAACAACGCCACGAATCGGCTGCGATCTACGAAGAAGGTGGCCGCCTTGACTTGGCTGAACAAGAGCGCCGCGAAAGCGCGGTCATCGCTGAATTTTTGCCCGAACAGCTTTGCGAAGACAGCGTGAAACAGGCCTGCGCAAAAATTGTGAAGACAACCGGCGCCGAGGGCCTGCGCGATATGGGCAAATGCATGAACGCGCTGAAAGAACAATATCCCGGCCAAATGGACTTCGCCAAAGCATCCGGCATTGTGAAAAGCCTGCTGCGGTAGAAAATTAAAACCAAAATTCCATAATTTTATATCTAATCCAATTCCGGTTGTTTTGTGCAGCCGAATTCCTGGCGGCAGGCAAGAATAAAATCGGGAGTTTGAAAGTTCCGCTTGCGGGGAAAAAATTTACCCATAGGTCGCGGGAACGTAAGCCCGCCCCTTCGGTCGGCCAGAGCGCCGGTCGCGCGCGCGCCTTTTTTCAAGGCGCAACCCGTATCCACTCTATTATAGGCTATATTCTTCTTTTTCGGCCGAGGTTTGGTTCAATAGGCGCAATTTCCCCTTTTTTTTCTTCCTTCCTCTTTTCTTTCCCCTTCTTTCTCCCCCTTCCCTTCCTCCTCCCCCCCCCCTTTCCCCCCTTTCCCCGCGCAACCATGCCGTTTTGCGCTATGGAGCTTATTCAACTTTCACCGGTAACGTCGCCCCATGCGCTTTGGCCAATCATTTCTGGACGAAATCAAAGACCGGGTTCCGATCTCCGATGTCATCGTGCGCCATGTCGCGTGGGACAAGAAGAAGACCAACGCCAACCGCGGCGACTATTGGGCGTGCTGCCCGATCCATGGCGAAAAATCGCCGAGCTTTCACTGCGAAGACAAAAAAGGCCGTTACTATTGTTTTGGCTGCGGCGCATCGGGCGATCATTTTAAATTTCTGACCGAAGTGGACGGCGCAAGCTTTCCGGAAGCCGTGGAACGCATTGCCGGCATGGCCGGTGTCGCCATGCCAACGCCAGACCCTGAGGCCGAAAAGCGCGAAGAAACGCGCAAGACGCTCTATGAATATATGGATATGGCAGCCTCGTTTTTTGAAGAGCAGCTGCAATTGCAGCAAGGTGCGGCGGCGCGCGCCTATTTGCGCGATCGGGGCCTCAGCGCTTCGACCATCACAAAATTTCGCCTCGGCTTTGCCCCATCAAGCCGATCGGCGGTTAAAGAGTTTTTGGCCTCAAAAGGCGCGACCAAAGACGAGATTGAAGCCACCGGCATGGTCATTTTTGGCGATGATATTCCGGTCTCCTATGACCGCTTTCGCGACAGAATTATGTTTCCCATCGAAGACCAGCAGGGCAGGGTGATTGCCTTTGGGGGCCGCGCGATGAGCGCCGATGTGCCGGCCAAATATCTCAATTCACCCGAAACAGTGCTGTTTCATAAGGGCGATATTCTCTATAATTTCAAGCGCGCGCGCGCCGTACAGGCCAAACAAGGTGGCACGCTGATTGCCGTTGAGGGCTATATGGACGTGATCGCGCTCGACCAAGCAGGATTTGAAAATGCGGTCGCCCCGCTCGGCACGGCGCTCACCGAAAACCAGCTGGCAAAATTGTGGCGTGCGACCGATGAGCCTGTGCTTTGTTTTGATGGCGACGGGGCAGGCGTGCGCGCGGCGTTTCGCGGGCTGGAAATGGCGCTGTCGCAATTAAAACCCGGCAAATCCGTGCGCTTTGCCATGCTGCCCGATGGCAAAGACCCCGATGATTTGGTCAAGCTTGACGGGCCAAAAGCGTTCGAAAAAGTGATCAGCGCAGCAAAATCTGCCGCCGACATGCTGTGGCTGCGCGAAACCGGCGGCAATACGTTCGACACGCCCGAGCGCCGCGCGAAGCTCGAACAGACGATGCGTGAAATCACCAACCAGATTGCCGACGAGGCTGTGCGGCGGCACTATGGCCAAGACATGCGCGAGCGCATCGCGGCGTTTTTTGGCACGACGCCGAAAGCAAAGTCCGGTGGCTACAAAAATGATAATGCTAGCAGTTATCGCAATAACATTGGCACTAAAGGCCGCATCGCCGTGACCAACCGTCTGGCAAATTCGCGTATGACCAAGGGCGATGGCGATGCACTCACCATGCAAGCGTCAGATATTGCAGTGCGCGAGGCGGCGATCATCAGCGCCGTGATGTATCATCCTGACCTGATGCTTGACGCATTTGATGAATTCATGGCCATCGAGTTTGAGCACCGCGAGCTGGCGGCGCTGCGCGGTGCAATCATCGAGGCTCATGGGGCAACTGGCGCGCGCATCCGCGAGACGCTGATGGCTCATCCGGCGATGCGGGCGCATAGTCAGATCATCGCGCGGGTTGACGCGGTGGTCAGCCGCTCGCGCCTTTGGGTGTTTACGGATCAGGCGGCCTATGACGATGCGCAGGCGGCATTCGATCAGGCGATGCAACTCTACCGCCGCGCACGGGGCCTTGCGAGCGAATTGCGCGCCGCTGAAGAAGCGCTGGCTAACGATGGCACCGAGGCCAATTGGGCGCGGTTTCAGGACATTCAGAGCCAAGTGCGCCGCACGCAAGGCTTGGATGCGCTGGTGGAAGGTTTTGGCATATCTTCGGGGCGCCCGTCGCGCAATTTTTAAGGGTTTTGCGCGGGATTGATCGTCAAAAATAGTTGACTCAAAAGCGAATCAAAGTGCATCTGATTATAATTATAGCGGAACTAGAAATTACGTGAGCGCCGCACCATATGCTTGGGACAAGCAAAACAAGCAGAAACCACACTCATATAGTTAATCATAGCTTAAGCACCACCCATTAAACAAGCGTGATGGATGATTCGGCATCCGCTCATATGCTCGCTTATAAATCGCGCCGCCTGAAAATGGACTGGCCGCTGGAGAAAAGACTGAATGGCAACCAAGGCACCATCAAAAACAAAAGAAAAAGTAAAACCGAGTGATGAGCCGCAAGTGGAGGCCACCACAGCCGATGGTGCGCTGCTGGATTTAAACGACGACAATGTCAAAAAACTGCTGCGCGTCGCCAAAAAGCGCGGATTTGTGACCGTTGACGAGCTGAACACTGTTCTTCCATCCGACCAGACGGACCCGGACCAGATCGAAGACGTGATGGCGCAATTGTCCGAAATGGGCATCAATGTCGTCGAAGAGGATGATAGCGCCGACGCGGATTCTGATTCTGACTCTGATTCTGACGCCGATGTTGAAGGCTCCACCGAGATCGCCACAGCGACGGGCAGTGCGGTCACATCAACGGCCAAAAAGAAAGAGCCGACCGACCGCACCGACGATCCTGTGCGCATGTATTTGCGCGAGATGGGTCTTGTCGAGCTTTTGTCGCGCGAGGGCGAAATCGCGATTGCCAAGCGCATTGAGGCAGGCCGCGAAACCATGATCGCGGGGCTTTGCGAAAGCCCGCTGACATTCCAAGCGATTATCATCTGGCGCGATGAATTGATGGAGGAGAACATTCTCCTGCGCGATATTATCGACCTTGAAGCCACTTTTGCAGGCCCCGAAGCCAAGACGATGCCCAAGGTGCCGACGCCGGAGGAAATTGACGCTGCACGCAAAGAGCGCGAAGAAAAAGAGCGCTTGATGCGCATGCCAAAGCGCCGCGACGACGACATCACTGATGTGGGCGGTGAGGGCCCAGTCGAAGAAGATGACTATGACGAAGACGAAGTAAACCTGTCGCTGGCCGCGATGGAAGGCGAATTGCGCCCGCAAGTGATGCAAATCTTCGACAATATCGCCAGCGTTTATGGCAAGCTGCGCAAGCTGCAAGACCAGCAAGTGGAAAGCGCGCTGGCCGATGAGGGCGACCTGACCGTCAGCCAAAAGCGCCGCTACAAGACCTTGCAAGAAGAGCTGATCACGCTCGTCAAATCGCTGTCGCTCAACAACCAGCGTATCGACGCGCTGGTCGAGCAGCTTTACACGATCAACCGCCGCTTTGTGCAAAACGAAGGCCGCCTGCTGCGCCTTGCCGAAACCTACGGCGTCAGCCGCGATGCCTTCCTCAAGCATTACCAAGGCTCAGAGCTTGACCCCAACTGGGTTGGCACCATCAGCCGCATCGATTCAAAGGCCTGGCAAGAATTTGCCAAAAAAGAGCCGAACACGATCGACGATCTGCGCGCGGAAATTCAAGATCTGGCCACGGAAACGGGCATTTCGATCCCTGAGTTCCGCCGCATTGTGATGCAAGTGCAAAAGGGCGAGCGCGAAGCGCGCATTGCGAAAAAAGAAATGGTCGAGGCAAACTTGCGCCTCGTGATTTCGATTGCGAAAAAATACACCAACCGCGGCCTGCAATTCTTGGATCTGATCCAAGAGGGCAACATTGGCCTGATGAAGGCGGTTGATAAGTTTGAATATCGCCGCGGCTATAAATTCTCCACCTATGCGACGTGGTGGATACGCCAAGCGATCACGCGCTCGATTGCCGACCAAGCGCGCACGATCCGCATTCCGGTGCACATGATCGAGACGATCAACAAGATCGTCCGCACCAGCCGCCAGATGCTGCATGAAATTGGCCGCGAGCCAACGCCCGAAGAGCTGGCCGAAAAGCTGGCTATGCCGCTGGAAAAAGTGCGCAAAGTGCTCAAAATCGCCAAAGAGCCGATCTCTCTGGAAACGCCCGTGGGCGACGAGGACGATTCGCACTTGGGCGACTTTATCGAGGACAAGCAGGCGATTTTGCCCATCGATGCGGCGATCCAAGCCAACTTGCGCGAAACCACAACGCGGGTGCTGGCATCGCTGACCCCGCGCGAAGAGCGGGTGCTGCGCATGCGCTTTGGCATCGGCATGAACACCGATCACACGCTGGAAGAAGTCGGCCAGCAGTTTTCGGTGACGCGTGAGCGCATTCGCCAGATCGAGGCAAAGGCGCTGCGCAAGCTCAAGCACCCAAGCCGCAGCCGCAAGCTGCGCAGCTTCTTGGATCAGTGAGACGCGTTTTGCGTAGCAAAGAAAAAGCCAACGATTTGGCTTTTTCAGCGCCGAACGCCCGAAGCCATAGCGTAGGGCCAGCGCCACTTTTGAAACCACTGCTAGCAATCTTGGCACCACTCTCCCCCCTTTTGCGGGGGAGATGTCAGCTTTGCTGACAGAGGGGGGTAAAACGCAAGAGCCTACCCCTCATCCGACTTCGCTGCGCTCAGCCACCTTCTCCCACAAGGGGAGAAGGAAAGGGAAGATGAAAGCTTTGCTGACAGAGGGGGCGTGTGCGTGCTAAAATGCTAAAAGTGATGGGGGCTTAGGTCACAAGATGGCAAACAAAATAAGCATCGACGACATCAAAGACGAGAAAAGCTTTGAGGCTTGGCTTGAAGATAAGCCCGTCGAATGGGCGCGTGTGTTGGCCAGCCGTGCCGCGCTACGCGTAATGCCATTGGCACTGCTTGCGCCGGATGAAGCGCGCGATCAAAAGGCGAACCAGCAAAGAATTGATTTAATAGGTGTTGTGTTGCGAGCAAACCTCGTATCGCGGGTTGCGCTCAAATATCCAACCCACGATGTGAATTCCGCCGCCATTCCGCCGCTCGCCGCCGTCTCCGCCGCTCCGCCGCCCGTCCAGCCGCCGCCGCCTACGCCGCCGCCGCCGACGCCGCCGCTGGTTCCGCCTACGCCTCCGCCGCCTACGCAGCCGTTCGTTCCGCCGCTGCTGCCGCCGCCGCCTACGCCGCCCGTTCCGCCGCCTTCGCCGCCGCCGCCGCCGCCCCCTCCGCCGTCGCCGCCATCGCCTACGCCGCCGCCCGCCATGTGGAAAGGTGTGAGGGCTGATTGTGCGGCGTTGGAAGAAATATTCGAGTGCGCGCAGTGCTGGGGCTGGGGCGGGTTTATCTGCCTGATGCGGCGCAATCGCTCAATCGCCAACCGCTCTGGGAAAGGCAAAACCTAGACTTAAACGGCGAACTCTTGCCCGATTGGGCAGCCACACAACTCCAACGCTTTCGCCGCATCGGAACTCGCCCAAACAACCGCCTTCGGCCTGATCGTCGATTGGTATCGCGGCGTGCTCAAAGGCGGCGACGATGCGGTGTTTTCCGGTGAAACCGATTTTGAAGTCGCCAACCAGCCCGATGAATTTTGGCAAGGCGATCCCGTCGATGTGATGCAGCGCATTGCCGATATTGCAGGCTGGAAGCGGCGAGCCCCTAAGGAAATCAGGGTGATTGCTTTTTCTGCCATGCTGGATCTGTCGAGCGCCTTGGTCAGTCGTTGAGAGCCAGCGAGTTCTCTGTCTTTGCCCATACAAAGATATCGCCAGCAGAAATCTATCGGATCACAGGCGCGTCACGGACTCAAACCGATCTAGTTATACTGCCCAAACCGCAGCAGAGCTACGACCATTGCCGCTTAACTTCACCGCCGTATAAGTTAGATCCATCGGGTAGGGAAGCCGCCTACAGCTATCGCAGATGAACTTAAAGCACAGCAATTCGACATCTTCAGTTGGCATTACCGATTAGCGAAAACCGTTCGACCTTTGAACGAGTTGATTGCGCGGCCGGCACGCACAAATGCGCGCGTATCACTATCGCTGAAAACCTCTCGCGGCGTGAAGTAGATGGTGATGGCAAACATGTTAACGAATGTCTGATGACGCAAAAACTGGCAGTCTGAGGCTGCATGATTGCCAGATACGGGTGATCGCAACAACGTAACCGCGCGCTGCCAGCTAAATTCCGCCAGTACCATCGGGACGAGCGTATCACAACTCGCACCCAACAGAACGTTTTCGACCGCAACTATTGAAAGTTTTTGCGCTTTGGTTCGGCTAATAATAAGGACGCCGATGATCCGGTGCCGATCTAATGGTCAATGGTGCAGAAGCCTCTTTGAAGTTTCTCAAAAACGGCGATGCGATTTTCTGGGTTGACGCTTTTTGCTTGCAGGTGCGGACGATCTTTGCCAACAAATTGAAATCGACAAGAGCAGCAATGTCGTTGCTGTTGGAAGCCCTTGAAAAAGGTTGCCAAGCTGCTGATTATAAGAGCTCGGCGTTCAACGCCAGCATTCGACATATTTCGATTTGCGTTGGAGCCTGGCTTATTCACCGCCTGCTGTGCGCCGGAATGTTGCACAATCTCCTCACGTCGAAGCGCAGATTTGTTTTGGGATGCTTAAATCATGAGCAGTTATCATTGTTGAGTTTAGCCATCAATTTCTACATTTCTGCCATACCGCAAAAGCAGCACAGTTAGCTGGTTCGAATGAACTCCTGCTTTTTGAAGAACCCCCTTCGCCGAAGACACTCCCCGAAACAGGAGGAGTCTAGCGCGCCGAGTATTTCGGTTTCGCCCAGCTCGGCAAAAAAGCGCGTTGGCGAAGATTGATGAAAATACCCCCCTCCCTTCTTCCCCCTTCCGAGCAGACGGATGACCGCGGGTGAATTACAAACGAAGAGGTTTCAGCCCTCATCCGACTTCGCTGCGCTCAGCCACCTTCTCCCACAAGGGAGAAGGAGAGTTCATACTTCTAGCTGGCTACCCGAAACGCTAACCCACACCCCAATCCACGCTTCCCCTGCCGTGCCCTTCCAAAAACTGATTTGCCTTTGAAAACGGTTTTGTGCCGAAAAACCCGCGATGGGCGGACAGCGGCGATGGGTGCACGGATTTGAGCACCAAATGGCGCGCGGTGTCGACAAAACCCGCCTTTTGCTGCGCGTAAGACCCCCACAGCATAAACACGGTCGGCGCATTTTGCGCATTCACAAGGCGTATGATCGCATCGGTAAACCGCTCCCAGCCCTTGCCTTGGTGCGCGCCTGCCGTGTGCGCCTCCACCGTTAGCACCGCATTGAGCAGCAGCACGCCTTGGCGCGCCCACGCTTCCAGATTGCCGGTTTTTGGCGCAGGTATGCCCAGATCATCTTGCAGCTCTTTATAGATGTTTTGCAGCGAGGGCGGAATTTTGACGCCCAACGGCACAGAAAACGAAAGCCCATGCGCTTGGCCGGGCCCATGGTAGGGGTCTTGGCCCAAGATCACGACCCGCACGGCCTCCAGCGGCGTGGCATCCAGCGCATGAAACCACTGCCGCGCGGGCGGATAAATCACCTTGCCCGCGGCGCGTTCAGTGGCCAAAAATTGCTTGAGCACGGCCATATAGGGCTGTTCAAATTCGCCCGCTAAGGGCGCAAGCCAGCTTTCATGCAGTTGAATGGTCAAGATATGTCTCGCGCCTTGGTGATTATTTGCATTTATCAGTATGGCGAAACTCAAATCCTAACGCAAAGTTAAAACATTTGATGGCATTTTAGGCGTATGAATAGGCACAGAATTTTTGCGATGGTATTTTTGGGGTTAGCGAGCAGCTTTGCCTTGCAGGGCTGCGCGGCAATTGCCGTGGCCGATGCGGCGGTCAGCTCCACCGTGTTTGTTGCCAAAACCGCCGTTAAAGGCACAGTTGGCGCGGGAAAACTGGTCTATCGCGGCGGCAAGGCTGTTGCCGGCATTGGCCGCAGCGATGATGAAAGGTATTATAGCAGCGGTAGTAGCGGTGGTAGCGACAGCAGTGATAGCGCTGGCCCAAGCTGTTTGAACGCCGATGGCTCCTATTCACCAGCGCCAGCCGATGCATCGGGCACTTATTTCTGCCCCTAAACGATAAATAGATCGATAAATAACGCACTCGTGACCAACGGTCGCGCACCAAAAGTGCATTTTGCCTTTGTCACGCCCAAATTTGTTTCCTATATCAATACTACAATCATAGAGGCTAAAACCATGAGTGACCTTAACCTAATCTCCCGCCGTTCTGCGCTTTTGGCGCTTGGCATTGCGCCTGCCGTTTTGAGCGTGTCTCATCTGCCAGCCTTGGCGCAAAGCGCGCCGCGTTCTGAAGGCAGTGTTGATGTGACAAAGTTGATGGCCGATGGCGCTCTGCCAGAAATGGCCGAGGGTGCAGCCGATGCGCCGGTAACGATTATTGAATATGCGTCGATGACCTGCGGTCACTGCGCCTCATTTCACAAAAACACATATCCAGCGCTCAAAGAAAAATACATCGACACGGGCAAAGTGCGCTTGATCTTGCGCGAGTTTCCGTTTGATCCGCGTGCGATAGCAGCCTTTATGTTGGCGCGCTGCGCCCCCAACAATGCCTATTTCCCGATGGTCGATGTGCTGTTCAAACAGCAGGCAGTGTGGGCGCGGGCAGAAAATGCGCGTGTGCCGCTTCAAAATATTGCTAAATTGGCCGGTTTTACACAGGAGTCATTCGAAGCCTGCTTGACCGACCAGAAGCTTTTGAACGATGTAAATGCGGTAAAGACGCGTGGCCAAGAAGAGTTTGATGTCAGCGCCACGCCGACTTTTTTCATTAACGGCGCAAAATATGCCGGGGCATTAACAATTGACCAGATGTCTGCCATCATCGACGGGTTGCTCTAGGCGATCACATCATGCGCCCGCTGATATAAAGCGCGGGCGCAGTGGCGGTGTTGCATGAAATTTAACAAGCTCCGCCTGCTTGGCTTTAAATCATTTGTAGAACCCACTGAATTCGTCATCGAGCGCGGCCTTACCGGTGTTGTTGGCCCCAACGGCTGCGGCAAATCCAATCTTGTTGAGGCGCTGCGCTGGGTGATGGGCGAAAGCTCATACAAAAATATGCGCGCATCGGGCATGGACGATGTGATTTTCTCCGGCTCTGGCACGCGGCCCGCGCGCAACACGGCCGAGGTGGCGCTTTTTCTAAACAACGACGACCGCACAGCGCCCGCCGCCTTTAACGACAGCGAGCTACTTCAAGTGACGCGCCGCATCGAGCGCGAAAGCGGTTCGTCCTACCGCATCAATGGCAAGGATGCCCGCGCCAAAGACGTGACGCTTCTATTCGCCGACCAGTCGACAGGTGCACGATCGCCGTCCATGGTCGGGCAGGGGCGCATCGGTGAGCTTATTCAAGCAAAGCCAACCGCGCGGCGCGCGCTTCTGGAAGAAGCGGCGGGTATTTCCGGCCTCCACTCACGGCGCCATGAGGCAGAGCTTCGGCTGCGCGGCGCAGAGACCAATCTTGAGCGCTTGGACGATGTAACCTCCGAGCTGGAAAGTCAGATCGAAAGCCTGAAGCGTCAAGCGCGCCAAGCCAACAGGTTCCGCACTTTGTCGCGTGATATTCGCCAAGCTGAGGCAACGCTGCTGCATCTTAAATGGGTGCAGGCAAAAGCAGCCGAGGCGACCAGCCAATCGGCGCTTTCGAAAGCAACCAGCGATGTTGCCGAGCGTGCACAAATGCAAATGGAAGCAGCAAGGCTTCAGGCTATTGCGCAAAAGGCGCTGCCACCCTTGCGCGAGGCCGAAGCTGTGGCGGCGGCGGCACTGCAACGACTGACCATTGCGCGCGACCAGCTGGATGCGGAAGCGGCGCGTCTGCGCGCACGAAAAGCCGAATACGAGCAGCGCATTGCGCAAATGTCGGGCGATATCGAGCGTGAAGCGCGTATGATTGCCGAGAACGCTGATATTTTAGCACGTCTTGCCCAAGAAGAAGAAACGCTCAAAGGCCAAGAAAAGGGTGCACCCGAACGCGAAGCCGCGCTTGGCGTTGCAGTCGAAAAGGCGCGCGCCGCGTCAGAGGCGTCCGAGCAACAGATGGCCGCGCTGACCGCAGAGCGGGCCGAGGCCCAAGCGCTTCGAACACAGCTTCAGCGCCGCATTTCAGAGACCGGTGACAGGCGCGCGCGCCTAGAAGCGCAGAGGAAAAATGTCGAAGCAGAGCTCGGCTCGATCAACGACAAAATTGCAAAGCTGCCAGATCCAATAGAGAAAAAAGCGCTGGTTGAGGCAGCAGAAGCCGCCATTATAAGTGCGGAAAAAACGGTTGTTGATGCGGAAGTGGCAGTGAGAATTGCCCGCGAAAATGAAGCTGCGCTGCGCCCCACTTTAGGCGCTGCGCGTGAGGCGTTGAACGCGCTGGAAGCCGAAGCGCGCACAATCGCCAAGCTGCTCAATGCGGGTGGCAATGATTTGTTTCCAGCGATCATTGACAAGTTGAAAGTCGAAAAGGGTTTCGAAATAGCGCTGGGTGCGGCGCTTGGCGATGACCTTGATGTTCCGACGGATACCAGTGCGGCGGTGCATTTTGCGGGGGCACAGGCTCAAAGTGATGATCCGGCGTTGCCGCAAGGCGCAGAGCCCCTCGGCAAGCGTGTCAGCGGGTCCGATATGATTACTCGGCGCTTGGCGCAAATTGGTATTGTTGAAGATATTGCGCAAGGTGAAGCGCTCGCTCGGAGCCTTAAAACGGGACAGCGCTTGGTCACAAAGCAAGGCGCTTTATGGCGCTGGGATGGTTATCGCGCGGCAGCCGATGCACCTACGGCGGCTGCGCAGCGGCTATCACAAAAGAACAGGCTCGCGGAGCTGGATGCGCAAATCGTTGCTGCGACGAAAGCTAAATCGCTTGCTGAAGGCCAATTACAAACCGCCGAAACTGCGACACGCGAGGCGGTAGCTGCGGAAACCAACACACGCAATAGCTTACGCGATGCGCAAAATAAAGCGCGCCAAGCGCGTGATGAATTGGGCGCTGCAGAACGCGCATCCGGTGATATTGCACGCCGCCGCGCAGTGCTGGACGAATCCTTCGGACGTATTCGCGTTGATTTGGATGAGGTGAACGCGATTTTCGCAGAAGCCGAGGCGGCGCTTGTTGCAGAGCCCGAAATAAATTCATTTGATGAAGCGCTGAAAAATCTTGGGGCGAGCGTTGCGACCGATCGTGCTGGATTGGCTGAAATACGCGCAGAACATCAAGGTCTTGCCCGAGAAGGTGCAGCGCGGCGTCAGCGCTTGGCATCAATAGAGCAGGAGCGGGCAAGTTGGGCAACGCGGCGTAAAAATGCGGATGAGCAGATTGAGACATTGCGCGCCCGCCAAGCTGAGACGGCCAAGATGCTCGAGGAAATTGCCAACAGCCCGGACGAGTTTGAAGCAAAACACCGTGCATTGATTAAGCAGATTGAGGACGCGGAAGAAAAACGGCGCGCTGCCGCCGACACATTAGCAAAAGCTGAAACTAGTGCCGCGCAGGCTGATAAGGCCGCGACGACCATGATCCAAGATCTGTCAAGCAGCCGTGAAGAGCGCGCCCGCGCCGAAGAGCGAGCAGCGGCCGCAGCAGAACGCCGTACCGACATCGAAGGGCGTATCCGCGATACGATCAACTGCGAACCATATCAGGCGTTCGAACATACCGGTCTTAGCGTCGATGATACTTTGCCGGAAGTTGACCCAACCGAGAAAAACCTTGAGCGCCTTAAAATTGAACGTGAACGCCTTGGCGCGGTAAACCTGCGTGCTGAAGAAGAACAAAACGAATTGACTGAGCGCTTCGGACTTATCACAAGCGAGCGCGAAGATGTTGTGCAGGCGATTTCCGAATTGCGGTCTGCGATTTCCTCGCTCAACAAAGAGGGCCGCGAACGCCTTCTGGTCGCCTTTGAGGCTGTGCAAGTGCATTTCAAAAAGCTGTTTACGCATTTGTTCAATGGCGGTACGGCAGAGCTGCAATTGGTCGAAAGCGACGATCCGCTAGAGGCAGGTCTTGAGATCGTTGCGCGTCCGCCCGGTAAAAAGCCGCAGACGATGACGCTGCTTTCCGGTGGTGAGCAGGCATTGACTGCGATGGCGCTGATTTTTGCAGTGTTTTTGACCAATCCTGCGCCAATTTGTGTGCTGGACGAGGTCGATGCGCCGCTCGACGATCACAATGTTGAGCGGTTCTGTGACCTCATGGATCAAATGAGCAAAGAAACCGACACACGTTTTGTGATTATAACACATAACCCAATCACCATGGCGCGGATGGATCGTCTATTTGGTGTCACGATGCGCGAACAGGGCGTGAGCCAACTGGTATCGGTTGATTTGAAACAAGCTGAAGAGTTGCGCGAGGCAAGTTAAAAGGCCTCAATAAGACTGCAAAATAACCCAGCATCGATCAAATCGTTTCGTGGCCAAGTCCGTTTTTCTGATCCAAACATAGAGCGAGCCAGAGTCCCCCCACATAACATTGTTTTCATCATCGGAAGCGATTTGTAAAAGCAGCGTCCACTCTACAGACGTTCTGCGGATCGATTCGTATTGCGGGTCAGAATAGGCTTTGCCGTCACCAGCGAATATACCAGCTGACACTAGCGCTACCTGCTTTTCCATTGGGTTTTGAACGAGTGAGGGAATACCCATAAGGCGATGATCTGGCTCATCACCAACCATTGTCTGGGCAAACTCCTGATATAGTTCCCACATGTCATCGGGCAGCTTCAAAGCCGTGATCTCGGCGCTGAAAGGGTCTGCCAAATACCGCGTAAGGTTAGCCACCACATGACGCGCTTGTGATGTTCTTCCGTTATTATAAAGAGCCTTTCTTTCAAACCTCTCGGGCAGTGGTCGTTCTTCGATGCCCGATATATCTTCAACATAAAAACATGCAGACCCATGCCTTTGCCAATGGATCAAAAGCCCCACGGCTGATCGTACATATCATAGAACAAATAGAGCATGCCTGAAGTTGGTAATAGCCGTGCCGTTGTTTCATCGTCCGGTAGCGTGATGGCTGAAAAGTCGATCTGAGCAAGAAAATGTAAAGGATAGGGCGCGCTGAACAATTCCTTCATTGCGAGTGCTTCTTGTCTGAAGGTTTCAATTTGCTCCGGCGTTGCCCAACTCATTGAGCCGGGCTGCGCAAAACGTGCGATGTTTTGATCCATCGTTTCGATGCCCTGTGGATTAGCCGAGCGCATTGGCCACTTAAAACTTTTCGGCAACCAGGGGTTTCCACCCATTTTTGATAGAATACGTTGATCGCTTGTCGTCTTAAGTTGCCAACCAACGCGGGATAACGTCGCGATCTTATGTGCTTCACCCGTCGTCAAGTGAGCATTATTGGTTTTTGCAAAATTGATAATATCGGACGAAATTTCATCCGTAGATTTTAATTTCACTGCTATGGCACCTCAAAATAATGTCTACATAAAGTAAACAGTGCGCTCTTTACTGGAGTTACCACTAGCGTGGCTGTCTATTGCTACCTATAGTTTTCGGGATCGTGCTACACAATAGTGGATTAAAGTGACTTCTCGATGAAAAAATGGGTCTACACATTTGCGGGTGGCATGGCGGAAGGCTCAAGCGCTGACAGTGCCCTTTTAGGCGGCAAGGGTGCAAATCTGGCTGAGATGAGCCGCATCGGCCTGCCCGTGCCGCCTGGCTTTACCATCACCACTGAGGCCTGCAATAAAACGCTTGAGGATCGCGCCATTGCACCCCAGTTGCGCGACCAAGTTGCCGCCGCAATAAAATATTGCGAAATAATGAGTGGCAAAAAATTTGGCGCAAGCGAAAATCCGTTGCTTCTATCGGTGCGCTCAGGTGCGCGCGTCTCGATGCCCGGTATGATGGACACGGTTCTGAATCTTGGCTTGAATGACGAAACGGTTGAAGCGCTGGCGCGGCATACAGGCGATCCGCGCTTTGCCTACGACACCTATAGGCGCTTTATTCAGATGTACGCAACGGTTGTGATGGGCGTTGATCATATTCTGTTCGAGACACGTTCCGCCAGTGAGGCCCGTGAAGGTATGCCGGGGAGTGGCTTTGCGCGATAAATCAATTGAACGCTAACCAATTGCGAGGATTGGTCGAAAAATTCAAAGCGGGTGTTCAGGATGAGATGGACGAGTGTTTTCCGCAATCGCTTGACGCTCAGCTTTGGGGCGCTATCGAAGCTGTTTTCAAAAGCTGGCACAATGCTCGTGCTGTCTACCTGCATGCCTTGCTCAACATTCCCGTAACGACCAGGGGCGCTGGTCACCGATACAGGCTGATGGTGTTTGGCAATTCAGGCGATAATTCTGCAACTGGCGTCGTATTTTCCCGCGATCCGTCCACAGGGGAAAATAAGCTCTTCGGCGAATTTTTGGTTAACGCGCAAGGCGAGGATGTCGTCGCTGGATTTCGTACGCCCGACCCCATCAGTAAAAGCGATGAAAGGCGAGGCGCGTCGATGCAAGAGCGTATGCCAGACGCCTACAAT
Organism: Ahrensia sp.; assembly: GCA_034519905.1. Taxonomy (GTDB): domain Bacteria; phylum Pseudomonadota; class Alphaproteobacteria; order Rhizobiales; family Rhizobiaceae; genus Ahrensia. The sequence continues at coordinate 51,342 of JAXHNY010000051.1, read as the reverse complement.
ATTTTGACGCGGCTCGCTGACGATTTGGAGCAACATTTTGGCGATATGCAAGATGTTGAATTTACGGTGGAAGATGGGAAAGTTTGGTTGCTCCAGACCCGCAGCGGCAAAAGAACGGCCAATGCCGCCATACGTATTGCGGTAGAAATGGCAAATAGCGATGTTATTTCGCGCCAAACAGCTCTCATGCGCGTTGATGCTTCATCGCTCGACCAGCTGTTGCACCCGTCCATTGATCCAGCGGCAAAACGGACGATATTGGTGACAGGCCTTCCTGCTTCGCCGGGCGCTGCCTGTGGCCAGATCGTGTTTTCCTCCGCCGATGCCGTTGCAGCCAAGGCTTTGGGCAAAGATGTTATCTTAGTGCGCCCGGAAACCAGTCCCGATGATATTCATGGAATGAACGCGGCTGTGGGCATTTTGACATCGCGCGGCGGAATGACCAGTCACGCGGCCGTTGTTGCGCGCGGTATGGGAAAGCCATGTATCACAGGCGCAGGCGGACTGCGTATCGACAAACACAACAGGGCGTTGAGCGTCGGGGACGTGATTTTGCGGGAAGGTGATTTGTTGACCTTGGATGGAAGCGCCGGCCAAGTGCTGCAGGGTCAGTTGCCGATGGTTGAAAGCAAATTATCCGGCGATTTTGCAACGCTGATGATGTGGGCAGACGATGAGCGGCGCATGAAGGTGCGCACCAATGCCGATACTGCCACCGAGGCAGAGGTCGCGCGCCACTTTGGTGCTGATGGTATTGGTCTGTGCCGAACGGAATATATGTTCACCGAAGGCAATCGAATCAACTTAATGCGCGAAATGATTATGGCGCAAACCGAAGAGGCGCGCCGTGCGGTGCTTGATCGATTGCTTCCCATGCAGCGCGATGATTTTATCGAACTATTTGAGATTATGCAGGGTCAGCCGGTCGCTATCCGACTTTTTGATCCGCCGCTCTATGACTTTTTGCCTAAAGATGAGGGTGGTATGACAGCTTGCGCGCAAGCGCTGGGCATCAGTTATGAACAAGTGTCGCGCCGCGCTGAAGAGCTTCGTGAGCTCAACCCAATGCTGGGCAATCGCGGTGTACGGCTTGCTATTTGTTTTCCCGAAATCGCTGAAATGCAAACACGCGCCATTTTTGAAGCCGCTTTAGCCGCGGGCAAAAAAACGGGTGAACCCATCGTGCCTGAAATTGTGGTGCCGCTCGTTTCATACAATGCCGAACTGAAATATATTCGAAAGCGAATTGACGCGATTGCAACGGCGGTAATGGCTGAGGGCAAACAAAAGATCGACTATAAAGTCGGCTGCGTCATCGAATTGCCGCGCGCGGCACTGCGCGCAGAATTGATCGCCGAAACGGCGGATTTTTTCTCCTTTGGAACGAACGATCTCACGCAAACCACTCTTGGTATTTCTCGCGACGATGCTTCCACGTTTCTGAATACGTATCTGAGGGAAGGGGTGATTACCCTCGACCCGTTTATCAATTTGGATATCGAAGGTGTGGGCGAGCTCATGCGTTTTGCCAGCCAAAGAGGGCGCGAGAGTAGAGCCAACCTCGTGCTTGGCATTACCGGCGAACATGGCGGTGACCCGACGTCAATAAAATTTTGCGAGGAGCTCGGCCTCGACTATGTGTCATGCTCGCCCTACCGTGTGCCTGTGGCGCGGCTGGCTGCGGCGCAAGCAAGCATAATCCTGAAAACGTAAACGCCTACACGTTCAGTGCTACCTGATGTTTCAAGTTGAACGTGAAGCGCATTAGTCGGCGATAAGGTCAAAAAACGCTTCTGCGAATTTTGCAATATGCGGCAGCGCGCTAAGGTCTGGTTGAAAGATTGCGCGGTTTCCATCCCGGTGTAGACCGACAAAAACGAAAACCGCCGCCCCTTCCGATACTGCCGCGAATGCAGCCAGTCGCTGCAAATCATGCTCAAACGGTATCGGAAAGTTGAAGAGGGTTACAAAGCCTGTATCTTCAGCTGAGGCTTTGATGCAACGCTCAAAGCTATCGGCGGCAATATTGTGTGTGCCGAGTGAGAGTTCAAATTCTACGATTTTTATATCCGCGGAAACTTTATTTTGCGCGGTTGTTACTGGTTTTAGATTGATGTTCATCGGTACCTGCCTTTGGTACCCCCAAGCATATAAAGCGTGCCGCTCAAATCTGGCTTAGTTGTGGCAGAAAACGAAATCGGACTTTACACATATCTTGGGGGTGAAGTATCCCACTTCCAACCCAAGCGCACGATTTGGATGCACTATGAAACCGTTACCAAGACGATTACCTTCGCGGTCTGCAAAGTGGGCGCTGCGTGTGGCGATATTTGCTCCCATTTTTAGGAACCATGTCGGTATTGGCTCACCGAGCTGGGACGGTTAACACGCCATCGTTTTTAGTGCTTTTGTTCACCGTTAGCTGTAATTGCAGTTGTTGCATCGTTGTTAGTTTTTTTCGCTTTCCGCAGTCTTTGGACGCGTGGAACCCGCGGTGGACGCAGAGCAACATGGGCACTCTTTTTGGTCGCAATCGTGCTTGGCCCGTACCTTTACGGCGGGGTATTATGGTTATCATTGCCGCAAGTATTAGAAGTCTCAACGGATTTAATCGACCCACCAGCTACGCGCCAAGAAGCAATTCAATTCGAACAAAGCCCGACAATAATTGTTGCGCGATTGGTGGATGCGTACCCAGAGATAACGGGGCGTCGTTACGACGCGACACCTGAATTTGTCTTTGATCGGATATCAAAGCTAGCCGACGAGCGCGGATGGACATTAGTCTCACGGCGCGGAAGTGTAGGTATCAGTGATGATCTTTTTGGCGAGTTTATGAAAACCTCCATGTTGCTTGCAATACCCCGAACAATCGTAATTAGGGTACGTGACGAAAACGATAAAACACTTGTGGACATGCGTGCCAAATTGGAGTTCGTGAATCACGATTTGGGCACAAACGCAAAACTAATCAGCAGTTTTTTATCAGAGCTTGATTTTGCTCTTATTGGAAAAGCCGAATAAAATTATTCCGCAAGCCAGTAGTCACAAGTCAATGACGGCGCAGCTTCGCAGCGAACTCGGTTGGCTTCGTATAGGTCTTCAATATGTGCATAAACCGATAAACCGGCTGCCCCATGGAGTCGCGGATCTGTATCTCGGTAAATTTCGGCGACCATCTGAGCAATGGTCCGGTCGCCTTTTTCCAGTCTCTCGATGATCGCGCGTTCGCGCATTTTCCGGTGCGCTTTGAGGCCGCGTACAAACGACTTCGGATTTTTAAGGTCACCGCCGTGACCGGGCAAGTATAATTTGTCATCGCGCCCAAGCATCGTATCAAGCGATGCCATATAGGCGCGCATCGAGCCGTCTGGCGGCGCCACAATCGTTGTTGCCCATGCCATAATATGATCGCCGGTGAAAACTGCACCCGTGTTCAACAGGCAGAATGCGAGATGATTTGCCGTGTGGCCGGGCGTCTCAATCGTCTCTATCGCCCAGTCATCACCCTCAACGATATCACCGTGTCGCAAGATCGTCTCAGGTACATAGCTTCGGTCTGCCGATGCGTCGAGCGCATTGACTTCCCCTAAATGCAATTGCCGTGCAGAAAAGTGAGGAGCGGCGCCAACAATAATAGCGCCCGTTTTCGTTTGAAGCTTTTTTGCAAGCGGCGAATGATCCATATGCGTATGGGTTACAAAAATATGGGAAACTTTGCGCCCTGCAATAGCCGTCAATAACGCCTCAAAATGCGCGTCGTCAGCTGGGCCTGGATCAATTACGCCGAGTGTTTTTGCGCCAATAATATAGCTGTTGGTGCCGGTATAGGTAAAAGGCCCCATGTTATTACAGGTCACGCGCACAACGTTTCGAGCAACCTCCACCGCTTCGCCATGGCGAGCATCAAAACTCTTTTTAAATTTGGGTGTGGATTTCATGGTCTTATGCTTGCATTCAAATGGGGTGTTGATGATACGTGATTGGGTTGCTAATAATCTGTAACGCGCTGCCGACAAAGGCGCAAACTCAATCCGCCTGTCCTATTAAATGACAGGACTAGATAATGAAAAAGGGAATACGAAATGGCTTCTTCAATCTCCAATAACGCGCTGGTCTATCGCGCCTTGCCAAATGAAAGTGCAATGCGGATGGTCGGCTATGTGCTTTTAGCGTTTGCAGGCTCACTGCTGATAGCTTTGGCAGCGCAGATTAAGGTTCCGTTTTATCCAGTGCCAGCGACTTTGCAAACGTTGGCGATTTTCGCCATCTCGGCCGCTTATGGGCGAAATTTAGCCGTGGCAACCCTGTTGCTCTATCTTGCTCAAGGTGCACTTGGCCTTCCTGTTTTTGCAACTGGTTCGGGGTTGGCCTATATGGCGGGACCGACAGGTGGTTATCTCGCTGGCTTTTTAATTGCGGCATTTATCATTGGCAGTGCTGCCGATCGCGGCTGGTCGAATAATGCGTTTAAATTGTTTGCCGCGATGCTGGTTGCCGAAGTTGTTATTCTCGGGCTTGGCTATTTGCACTTAGTCAATTTGTTTGGCGCTGAGAAAGCGATGGCCTACGGCGTTGGTTTGTTTATCGTCACCGATCTGATCAAAGCAGTTTTGGCTTCGGCGATTGTTCCGGCTGTTGCTGCGCTTATCAACCGTAAGTAATACCGAGCTCCAATTCATCGAGCGCCGCGCAACTTAAATAAAGTGCGCGGCGTGTGTGTTTTTAATGCCTAAAATACCGCATTGACGATCAGGTCCAGATCGGCTCATTCTCGTCGTCAAGGAGCAATAATGCCTGACGCTATTTCATTTGTGTTGAACGGAAATCCATGCAGCGTGTCAGTGCGTCCAGACACAACTGTTCTCGATCTCATTCGCAATCATTTGAGCCTTAAGGGAACAAAAGAGGGCTGCGCCGAAGGCGATTGCGGCGCGTGCACCATTTTGTTGCAACGGCCAAACATCAATGGCGGCAAGCATAAGGCGGCAAATTCTTGCATTATGACGGCGGCGCAAATCGACGGCGCGCAGATTACGACTGTTGAGGGCCTTCGCCAAAACGGTGTGTTATCGGCGGTGCAAAACGCCATGGCACAAAACGGCTCAACCCAATGCGGATTTTGCACACCGGGCATTGCGATTGCGCTGACCGGCTTGCTGCGCAACAACAGTGATCCGTCAGAAGCGGAAATCCACGACGCTCTTGCGGGAAATCTCTGCCGATGCACGGGCTATCGCCCAATCGTTGAAGCGGCCAAAAAGGCGGCACTTGAGATACAATCAAGCGATAAGATTACGGTTTGCGGTGATGTCCGTTCAACAATTTCCGCGCAAGGAAGTACCGTACACCTGCCAGCGACTATCGATGAATTGTTAAGCTTACGAGCCCAATTCCCGGCCGCAACACTGCTCGCCGGCGGGACCGATCTGGGTGTTGCGCGCGCGGCCTATGATACCGACTGGAATGAAATTATTCTAACTTCGTCTGTCCCAGAACTGCGTGAAATAACTGTTGGCGACAATGCTTGGATATTTGGCGCGGCGGTGACATGGGCAGAAATGGGCGATGTGATCGCCGATGAGCTGCCAAGTCTGGCGACCTTAATCCGCCGCTTTGGTTCCGCACAGATCCGCTCTATGGGAACAATCGGTGGCAATATCGGTACCGCGAGCCCCATTGGCGATGGCCCGCCGGCCATGATCGCGCTGGGTGCGACCATTACCTTTGCGATGCAAGGTGGGATACAAAAATCCATGCCGCTGGAGGCGTTTTTTCTCGACTACCGCAAAACCGCGTTGCCCCAAAATGGCGTGATCGTTTCGGTGCAACTTCCACGCCCTAAACCGAGCGAGGTTTTCCGCGTTTATAAAGTGTCAAAACGCTATGACCAAGATATTTCAAGCGTTTGCGGTGCGTTTTGGCTAAAGATGAAGGCTGGAAAAATTGCCGATGCCCGCATTGCCTTCGGCGGCATGGCGGCGGTGCCAAAGCGGGCACGAAGCGCTGAAAAGGCGCTGATTGGGTCATCGCTTGAGGACAAGTCGATTGGTGCGGCGATGGCGGCAATCAACGGTGAGTTTTCGCCGCTTAGCGATTGGCGCGGGTCGTCACACTATCGAGCAGAGGTGGCCGCTGGTCTGTTAAAACGGCTGAAAGCAGATTTGAACGGCGAGACCGTGGAATTGGTGTCTCTATGAACAAGCACGTTGCGCCATCTTCAACCCCAAAGGTTGTCGTCCGCTCAATCGTCGGCAAGGGCATAGCCCATGATAGCGCGAAAAAACATGTGGCGGGTGAGGCGGTTTATATCGATGACATGCCCGAATTGCCGGGCACACTGCATGCGGTTTTGGTCACATCGCCTGTTGCCCATGGGCGGTTGAAATCCGTTGACGCCAGCGTCGCATTGGCGATGGAAGGCGTTGTATGTTTTGTGAGTGCCAGCGACATTAAAGGCCACAACGACATTGCGCCAATTCTTGCGGGTGAAGAGCTATTTGCCAGCGAACTGCTGGAATATCTGGGTCAGCCCATCGGTTGTATCGCCGCAAATACGATGGAGCTGGCGATAAAAGCTGCCCACGCGGTCAAGCTCGACATTGAAGAACTTGAGCCGGTTTTGGATGTCGAATTAGCCCATCAAAAGCAGCAATATGTTTTGCCAAAGCAGGAACTGATTAAGGGTGATGTCGATGCCGCATTGCGCAGCGCTGACCATATCATCGAGGGTCGCTTGGAAATCGGTGGCCAAGATCACTTTTACCTGGAGACACAAATTGCCTATGTCATGCCGGGCGAAGACGGCGATATGGTTGTGTATTCGTCAACGCAGCACCCGACCGAAGTGCAGCACCATGTTGCCCATGTGCTTGGGCTTTACGCCAACGCAATCGACGTGAAAGTGCGGCGCATGGGGGGTGGCTTTGGCGGCAAGGAAAGCCAAGCGACGATCATCGCCGCATCGGCGGCACTGATTGCGCAAAAAACGGGCAGGCCGACAAAGCTGCGCCTCAAGCGCTCTGTTGATATGACTGCCACAGGCAAGCGCCATGATATGGTTTCAAAATGGCGCGTCGGCGTGGATAAAGATGGCCGCATTTTGGGCATGGATGTTGAATATCTGGCCCGTGCGGGAAATTCGGCTGATTTGACCGGCCCGGTGATAACAAGGGCAATTACCCACACAGACAATGCTTATTTTGTGCCTCATGCCCGCATCGTAGGCCATGCCTGCAAGACAAACACGGTGTCTAACACGGCGTTTCGCGGCTTCGGTGGCCCGCAGGGCATCATCACGTCTGAGACGATCATCGATCAAATCGCGCGCGAATTAGCCATTGAGCCAAACCTCGTGCGCGAGCGCAATTATTATGGTTCTGAGACCGGCGACGAGACGCCTTACGATCAGAAGGTCGAACAAAATCACCTTCAAGAAATAACGCAGACACTTTTGGCCACCGCCGATTGGCAATCGCGCCGCGAGGCGATTGATGCCCATAACGCTACCAATCCAATTATCCGAAAAGGCTTGGCGATGATGCCGGTCAAGTTCGGTATATCGTTCAATTTGCCAGCGCTCAATCAGGCGGGTGCGCTGGTTCATGTTTATCAAGATGGTTCTGTTCATTTGAACCATGGCGGCACGGAAATGGGGCAGGGGCTGTTTGTAAAAGTGGCGCAAGTTGTCGCCGAAGTGTTTCAGCTCGATATTGATAGGATCAAGATATCTGCGACACAGACGGGAAAAGTGCCGAACACCAGCGCAACGGCGGCTTCAACCGGATCAGATTTAAACGGCATGGCAGCGGCGGTTGCTGCAAACGCGATAAAAGGTCGGATGGCGCAAATCGCCGCTGATCACTTTGGCGTTGATAGCAGTGCGATTGAGTTTCGCCAGAACCGTATTCATGCGGACAATCGGTCTGTATCGTTTGAAGAATTGGCCAAAATGAGTTGGGCGGCGCGGGTATCGCTTTCGGAAGCGGGGCACTATGCGACGCCGAAAATCCATTGGGATTCAACCCGTCTCAAAGGACGGCCATTTTTCTATTTTACCTATGGGGCGGCGGTTGCGGAAGTTGCCATCGATACGATCACGGGCGAAAGCCGCTGCCTTCGCGCCGATTTATTGCAGGACTGCGGTGCATCGCTCAATCCGGCGATTGACCTTGGCCAGATCGAAGGCGCCTTTGTGCAGGGGATGGGATGGCTGACCTGCGAAGAACTATGGTGGGATGCCAAAGGGCGCCTGCGCACAATTGGGCCATCGACCTATAAGATCCCAGGTTCGCGCGATGTGCCGCCGATATTCAATGTCGCGCTTCTAGAAAACGCACCCAATGGTGAAGATACGATCTTTCATTCAAAGGCCGTTGGTGAACCGCCGCTGATGCTTGCGGTGTCGGTTTATCTCGCGATCAGAGACGCGATTTATTCGGCTACGAAGTCAGACCCAAAACTCAAAACCCCCGCGACGCCAGAGAATATATTGGCGGCGACTTAAAAATAAATAGCCAAAAAATTAGTCGAACCTAATTTTTTGGCGGTTCGCGGCGCAGTGTGCAATCCGTAGAAAAAATTCCTGCGTGCGAAAGAGATAGGTGCGCCAACGGTTGTACCATTTGAATTTTTGATGTTTTAGCGTGAAAGACTGATTGATGGTAGAGGTGGGTGGTCTTGGCTGCTTTAATAGACTTGGTCCAATCACCAACGCCCTTACCCCATGTCCCCATGCCCGCTCTAATAGAATATCATATGGCAAAGAACCTGGAAGCGCGAAATCCAAGAGCCTCTGAGCGCTGACGCGATTTATCCAATAGGCACTCGCACTGCCGGTTGGACCATGCCAGCATTGACCGAGTTGATGGCCGGTTGACAATTCCTGAAGTTTTTCAAAAAAATCTTGACGGTGCGTACACAACCGAACCAATAACGCCTGATCACTGGCAGCATGGTCTAGTGCCGCCGCCACCGTAAGAAGCTGACCTTCCAATTCTGCGTCATCCTCTAAAATGATAGCAGACTGAGCGCCGCTATCTATAAAGGTGCGAAGCGCCTTTATATGGCTCATATAGCAACCATATTCTCCGGCGGCCGGGTGCCTTCCACACCGAGCTCTAAATTTCTTGATATCGAAATCGTGCCACTCGGCCTCCGGAATTGTTCTTCCATCAATGGCCTCAACCCGCTGCACATCAATTCCAAGAGCTGACGCTTTTTGTTGCAATACTTTCCCACCTATCGGTGGAACGTTTTAAATTTATGGCTAGGTATAGCGGCATCAGATTGTAACGTTCGCCCTAAATTATAATCTACCCGATTAAGAGGCGGTTTCTGCGAACAATTCAGGCTGTTCGCGTCTACCTTGCTCCGCGAGCAATATTCCAAAAGTAAAAATGGTCAAGCTGATCATGCGACCGTCGGTCTGGTGCGAGCCCGTTAAGCTGTAGATAAAAATCGCGGCGAGTAAAATGCCTATGGTGTTTTTATCAATCGTTGAAAATTTATCAGATTGAAGCAGCTTTGAAAAAATACAATAAAATAGCCCGAAAAACAAGGTTAAGCCCACAATACCCCTGCCAGCAATTTCATCTACAATCAAATTGTGAAGATGAACATATTTCCGCTCTAGCCCTGTCTCATTTTCAATAAATGCGGGAATAACTTGTTCAATGCTACAGGAACCATAACCGAAGATGGGATTGTCGAGAAATAGTTGCCACCCTAAATCCCAAAGCGCCAATCTCAACATAGAACTTTCATCTTGGACCAACCCACCGCTAGATACATATCCTATGAGTGTTTCCATTCGTCCGAATATCGCCAGTTGTGTTGTGCCGGCAAAACCGATTGCAACCAGCACGCAGGCAATAAATATAAAAGAAGCCGTTTTAATAGACGACAGGTTTTTAAACGCGAACCTAAGGAAGTTAATAGTATCAAATACTGCAACCAAAAGCAGAAAGAACAAGGAAATTTTCGATCCGGTAGCGACCAGCGGTATTGCACTCAGATAAAAGAACATGCATCCAGTTATAGGCGCTTCGTCGCGGTTAAATTGCATACGAGACACACTTCCCAAAATCATCAGCCAATAGGCGGCTATGACAGGGTTCGTTCCGAAGCCAAGGCGAATGTCAGGATTGCTGATTATAAAGTAAAGCGCATATAGTGTGGTAAGAACGATGGTCATTCTACACCCGAAAATCGCGGCTCGCAGGGGCTTCTTAATAAAGATCAAACCAATAATCGTTGGCTGCAGCGATAAATAAAATATCGGGAACGGTTCGCAAGCTTTTTTCAGATCATCCAGTGATATCACATCGACGATTATTCGAAGTACCGCATACAAGCTAAACAACACCGTAAGCAATCCAATCGCTCGATCCAATGCTTGTGTTGATCTGTGCCGACGAAAAATATGCCAGATGCCGATTGCGGTAAAAATGGTTAGCGCAAACCAATAGAATTCAACCAACGCGAAAAGCGAAATGGGGACAAGCAATAAGAGATAAGCATCAAAAGGCTGAGTGCGCCAGTCGAGCAGATTTTTGAGAGCTTTGTACTTGATAGATGCAAATTTCAATTTATTTCTCGGAAGTCCTTTGAAAAGGTCAAATTTAATTAGGGGTAGCCCCGATCAATTGGTAATTCGACCGCCCAGTCAAGAAAGAACTAACATTGAAATTATGGGCTTAGGCTCAAAAATTCGCCTAAATTTCCACAATGTGCTAAATTCAGTAATTAGGTTTCTAAATTCCTCGCTTAGGGTTCAGCGCGATGACTTTACCGGTTGCGTCTCTCGCGTTGCCACTTGCTTGCGCTGCTGAGATAATTTCAAGCGCTTCAATGAAATCGCCGCTTATTGCGATCGCAACCAAGGTTTCGACATATTTTTTCATCGAGGCCAGATCGATCTGTGGGCAACGTGTGATCAAAATATTATTGTTATTCGTTTTTGCAATCGGTTCATCATCGGCGACCAGTTTTTCTTCCAATTTTTCGAACTGGCGCACACCGGTAATTTTAATCTCCACATCGACATCAGGATTCTTACCCGCAAGCCGGATCATCGCCCGTGCGATATCGATGATTTTAATTTGTTCGCCCATTTCTAAGACATAAATTCGCGACGATGTTGCAGCATCTTGCGTATCAATGGCAGTCGAGAGAATGACCAAGCTTGATGCCTCGTTTGCCGTCATAAAATAACGCCGCATTTCCGGGTGCGTAATCGTCAAAGCACCGCCCGCTTTTATTTGCTCTTCGAAGACATTGACGACCGATCCTTCAGTGCCGAATACGTTGCCGAATCTTACGGAAGTAAACCTCGTATTTTTACCACCATCAGCTTGGCCTGTTTGGGGGTGTTGGTTCATCGCCCCGCATATAAGCTCACCAAAGCGTTTCGTTAGGCCCAGAAAAGTTGTTGGCTCCACGGCCTTATCCGTCGAGATAAATACGAACCTTTGTGCTTGAAATTTTTGTGCTAGTTGGGCACAGATCCATGTGCCCAGAATATTTGTCGTGATCGCAGATGCCCAATTGGCCTCAACCAGCGGAACATGTTTGAGCGCAGCCGCATGAAAAACTATATCGGGTTTAAATTCTCGAAAAACGCGGGTCATACCACTTTCCGAAGCAACATCGACAAGGCGTGCATCGGCATTTTTTTTCAGTGCTTCTGGCAGGTTCTTCAGCCAATGAAAAACACCGGCCTCGGACCGATCAGCGATGACAACTTGAGCTGCACCAAGCATTAGACATCGCTGCGCAAGTTGGCTTCCGATTGAGCCTGCCCCGCCTGTGACCAGAATTCGTTTATGTGCAACAACACCGGCAAGTACGTTTTCGTCAGGCTCATATTGCTCGCGATTAAGCATCGACAAAACATCAACTTCGCGCAGTAGACGTCCTGTGGCGTCTAAATCGGCATTTTCAACGCCGCGAAAAGTCATCACATTTAACCCAGACGCGCGCGCCCGCCGAATAGTCTCAATCCGCTCATTCGCATCTTTGAAGCCACCACGCCCGATTATCACATGAGTCAACGGGATCGAACTGCTTCTGCTCTGTGATATGAGAAGCGACAATTGGTTTAAGTCGCGCCGAATGATGATACCGGCAAGATAAGTTCCAAGGTATCGTTTTGGTTGGGCGCAATGATAACACCAATACGAGGTGCGTTGCCGTCGTTTGCTTGCAACTCTCGAATTGCCAGGGCGGCCTCGGGGATGGATCCGACGAAAATGGCAGACTTAGGCGGCGCTTTATCTTGACTGCGAACGGATGCAAATGTCCAGTCACTTAAAAAACGGTAGGCCAACCTAGAGAGGCTGACAAATACAGACAGCAAAAGGGCGAATATAATGAAGGCACGATTGTCGAAATTAAATACAAGGTCGAAATATACCAAAATCGTTTTCACAGCGAACATCAGTGTCGCGACTAAAGTCACCGCAAAAGCGATATTCAGAAAATCATAGGACGAGGCAAAACGCCAGAGACTGGAGTACAACTTGAACCGAGCGAATGCGATAGCGGTGACAACGGGAAACATGGCCCAGTAGACCATTAGTTGCAGTTGTACAGGTATTTCAAAATGCCCAAGCATCAAGGTCAAAGGCACCGCAACGGATGTCGCTATTATGGTGCTCCCAATACAACGAGCCGCAATCGGTTAGAGTGATCAAACACCTTTAACCAATTTTTTTTATCGTATTCGACCATCGTGTAAGTCCTAGCGCCCTCGTCAATCTTTATCACATGCTTTGCGAAAAACGACCCTTTAATTTGACAGCTAAGCACGTTTAGCGTGAAACTGAAACATAATCTCTTCCCCCTTGGTCCGTTTTTTTTCCCTCTTTTTTTTGCCTTTTCCTGTAGCAATCTGGGTGGGGCCCGGTATGGCTGTTTAATTGTAATTTCCTCCCCTCGTTTTTCTTCTCCTCCGCGCGGACATCTCTTTAACCTCCCCTCTCCTTGACTTTCGATAAACCTTTTCTCCCTTTTCCTCTGATTAATCCTTCTCCCTTTTCCTCCCTTCAGCCGCCTCTTTATTCCTCCTTCCTCCGTTTCTTTCCCTCTTCCGTCGCTTCCTTCCCCTCCCCCTCCGGTAATAGTTCGCGCCGTGCGTCCGCTGTATCTCCCCCGGGCCGGACCCCCGCATACCTCCGCCAAGTCCGCTCCTCCTCTTTCTCCTTCGCCTCGTCTCTTCCCATCCCTTCCCCCCTTTCCCCTCTTCTCTTCCTTACTCTCCTTCTTCTTTCTTAATATAAACCCCTCTTCTCTATTCCCTATCCCCCCTTCCTCCCCCCCTTCTTATCTTCCCCTTTCTGTGTCTTTTTCCCTCCCTCTCCTTCCCTTCCCCCCCCTCCTCCCCCTTTCTCCAGATAGTCCCTCCCCTTCCTCCTCCCCTTTTTTTTTCTTTCCTTTTCCCTCTTTCTCCCCTTCTTCCTTTCTTCTCCTCTTCCCCCTCCTTCCTCCAGCTCCTCCCCCCTTTTTTTTTTCTCCCTTTCCCCTCTTCCCCCCCCCCCCTCTTTTCTTTCCCCCTTTTTCCTTTGTGATGAATAGATTTTTGGGCAAAAATTGTTACCATCTAAACATCAACACTATTTAGGAATAGACAATAAATCGGGTTCCAACTATGCGCTGCAGAAGAAGATAGCCAAGTATTTAACCACTGAGATCGCAGGGGCGACGTATGAAGGTATAATTCTGGTAGGGGGCATCGGAACACGGTTATTTCCGCTGACGATGGTCACTTCTAAGCAACTGCTTCCAGTTTACGACAAGCCTATGATTTTTTATCCCCTAAGCGTGCTTATGCTTGCCGGACTTCAACAAATTGCAATCATTTCCACACCGTGCGATTTGCCCTTATTTAAACAACTACTTGGCGATGGAAGTGCATTTGGGATTGCACTTTCCTATAAGGTTCATCCTGAACCTAATGGTCGTGCTGAGGCTTTTATCATTGATTGCGAATTTATCGGTGCAGATAGTGTCGGACTTATTTTGGGTGACAACATCTGCTACCGAGAGGGATTGACCACGTTGTGTGAAAATGCGCGTGCAGAAACGACCGGCGCAACTGTTTTCGCGTATTTTGTCACGGACCCCGAGCGGTACGGTGTGGTATCGTTTTTAGGTGAGATTGTGCTGGCATTGTGCGCTGACAAAAAACGTGTTCGATGAGTTTTTATGAAGTGGCACATTTGAAGACCTTTTTGAGATTTGGTAAAACAAATTGCACCGCAAAAATCATGCAAGAAGTATGGGAATTGTTTGGTGCATGGCGGGTTTATGAACACGCGCACAAAAATGGTCGATCTTGAGCCGAAAATCAAATACGCCAGTCGAACGGAAACAAGTTCTTATGTATCAATTGTAAGAAAGAACTAATTTGGGGCTTGCTGGACAAGTGAAAAAGCGCTATTCGCCGCTCAATTAGTTTGGGGTGTAGCCAAGCGGTAAGGCAACGGTTTTTGGTACCGTGTACCGAAGGTTCGAATCCTTCCACCCCAGCCATTTTTGTGAACGCTGGACCGTACTAGTGATGCTTTGCAAGTCATCAGATAAGTAAAGGCTGTGGCGGTTTTAATTCCGCTTAATAAGCGTTTTGAAGATTATCCAAATATCATTCAGTATGTTATTATCTGAAAAATAAAGAGCATCAATTTTCGCTAGTTTTTCTGGATCACGCATATCGATACCGTTAATCTGCGCTAACCCTGTAATGCCTGGCCGTAACAAAAACACATTGCGTACTGCACGTGCTGCGATCAAATCGTGCTGGGTTGGCAGGCAAGGGCGCGGCCCAACGAGACTCATATCGCCCGCTAGTACATTATAAAGCTGTGGCAGCTCATCGAGCTTATATCGCCTTAGTTTGGCTCCAAATACCGTGATGTTATTTACGCCGACTTCGTGCGTGGCAAGTTGTGGTGTGCCGACTACCATGGTACGAAATTTATAACATACAAACGGGACTTGATCTTTTCCCACTCGAACCTGCGCAAAAATGATTTGCCCATCACGCTGCGCCCAGATGATAACCATGATGATTAACATCAGGGGCGAGAAAGCTATGATACCGAATAAGCTGGTGACAAAATCAAATATCCGCTTCAAACTAACCGCCCAGGTCGCACTGATTTTAGGATCATTTCAATATTTGCCTGGATAGGAGGGCATTATTTCGTTTTAAACCGACAAGGTTATCTTCGTTACTGAACCACACGCGCGCATCTTTTTTCAACCATGACAATTTAAACATATTTGCAGTAAATTCGTTTTGATTCAAACACGTGTGCTCTTCTGGTTTACTTATAATTCTACCATTTGGCCATTCCTAAGTTTAAACCTTTATCTTTTGCGTTTTTTTGTTGAATGTGAATAGAGAAATGAAAGTCTCGGGATTATAATATCAATGGACAATCCTAGGCTTAGTAAATGAAATCTATACGCCCGTTAATGTCCACTATTCGCCATGCTGGCGCTGTTGCAATGTCGATTTATGACCGTGAATTTGCAATTGCAATTAAGGACGATCTTTCACCCATCACGGAGGCAGATAAAGCTGTTGATGCGATTCTCTTTCAAGCCCTGTCGGAACTTTTTCCCAAGGTACACATTGTTACAGAAGAGCGCAGCGCGTCGCACACTGATCAGGCCTTCGGGCAACAATTTTTCCTTGTTGATCCCATCGATGGCACCAAAGAATTTATCAATAAAACCGATGAATTCACCATCAATATAGCGTTGATCGACGCAGGTATTCCCATCGCGGGAATCGTTTATGCCCCCGCCTTAGGACGGCTTTTTCTCGCGGATATCAATGGTGAGGCTATTGAAATTGATGAGGCAGGAACCGAAAAACCCATCAAAGTGCGTCAAGGTGTGAACACGTCTCTAACAGCTGTCGCAAGCCGTTCGCATAACACGCCGGAGACCCAAGCGTTTCTGGATAAATACGGTATTACTGAGTGCGTAAGCGCGGGCTCATCCCTCAAGTTTTGTGTGGTGGCTGCCGGTGAAGCGGACATTTATCCTCGGTTTGGCCCAACCATGGAGTGGGATACGGCAGCAGGCGATGCCGTGTTGCGAGCAGCAGGTGGAATGGTGCTTAATGTTGATCGAACCCCTTTTGCCTATGGTAAGGCTGGATATCGAAACCCGAATTTCATTGCATGCAGCCCCGATGCTGCTAAACGTTGCGCAAAATAGAGCGCGATAACTACAGGTACTTTATGACGAGCTTGACACATCTTCAGCGGTTAGAAGCTGAGAGTATTCACATCATGCGGGAGGTCGCCGCTGAAGTCGAAAATCCCGTCATGCTCTATTCCATCGGCAAAGACTCAGCTGTCATGCTGCATTTGGCGCTAAAAGCGTTTTATCCGGCGCGTCCGCCATTTCCATTGTTGCATGTTGATACGACATGGAAATTTAAAGACATGTATAGTTTCCGAGCTAAGGTTGCCAAACAAACCGGCATGGAGCTTATCGTCCATACGAACCAAGAAGGTATTGATGCGGGCGTTGGCCCTTTCAGTCACGGATCTTCGGTTCATACTGACATTATGAAGACGCAAGGGCTGAAACAGGCACTCAATAAATACAAATTTGACGCAGCTTTTGGCGGCGCTCGCCGTGATGAGGAAAAATCGCGCGCTAAAGAACGCATATTCTCGTTTCGCACGGCAGACCACCGCTGGGACCCGAAAAACCAACGCCCTGAGCTCTGGAAAATTTATAACTCACGAAAGTCGGGCGATGAATCAATCCGTGTATTTCCGCTTTCAAATTGGACTGAACTCGACATCTGGCAGTATATACATCTGGAGAAGATTGACATCGTTCCGCTGTATTTTTCAGCGCGACGCCCGGTTGTTGAGTATAATGGCATGCTGATCATGGTCGATGATGAGCGTATGCCAACCGCTGGTCTAAAGGTTGAAGAAAAGATGGTGCGCTTTCGCACGCTCGGTTGCTACCCGCTGACCGGTGCTGTGGAGAGTACGGCGGCGACGTTGCCCGAAATCATACAAGAAATGCTGCTCACCACAACGTCCGAGCGTCAGGGCAGGGCGATTGACCATGATCAGTCGGCTTCGATGGAAAAGAAAAAGCAAGAGGGTTACTTCTAATGGCCCACAAATCTGATCTCATCGCGACCGATATTGAAAGCTACCTTAAAAAGCACGAAGAAAAGTCGCTTTTGCGCTTTATTACCTGCGGTAGTGTCGACGATGGCAAATCCACGCTCATTGGACGGCTTCTCTATGAATCGAAAATGATCTTTGAAGATCAACTGGCGTCACTGGAAGCGGATTTCAAAAAGTTGGCACGCAGGGGGGATCAAATTGATTTTGCCCTGTTGGTTGATGGCCTTGCGTCCGAGCGCGAACAAGGCATCACGATCGATGTAGCTTATCGGTTCTTTTCCACTGAAAACAGGAAATTCATCGTCGCGGATACGCCAGGCCATGAGCAGTACACGCGCAACATGGCAACAGGCGCATCGACGGCAGACCTTGCGATCATTCTGATTGATGCTCGAAAAGGAATTCTGACGCAGACCCGCCGCCATTCTTTTATTGCATCCAGCGTTGGCATCCGAAACGTTATTGTCGCAGTCAATAAAATGGATTTGGTTAATTATGACCAAAAGACATTTAACGATATTGACGAGGCATACCGCGCTTTCGCAAAAGAACTTGGCGCGGAATTTAATATCATGACAATTCCATTGTCCGCATTAGCTGGCGATAACGTCGATCGAACGCGGCGGCAATCTTAAATGGTACTCTGGCCCAACTTTGATGCAGCATTTGGAAGATGTGGCCATTGACGAAGTTGACCAAGCGTTGCCTTTCCGCCTGCCTGTTCAGTGGGTAAACCGTCCAAATTTGGATTTCCGCGGCTTTTGCGGGCAGATCGCTGGCGGTACTATTAAGCTGGGCGATAAGATTAAAGTCATGCCGTCGGCCAAAGAAAGCACGGTCAAATCCATCGTTACGATGAACGGCGAACTTGAATTTGCCGTGGCGGGTCAATCCATTACGCTTACGCTCAATGATGAAATTGATATTTCGCGCGGCGACCTCATCTGTAAATCGGATATGCCTGCTGAAATTGGAAACCAATTTGAAGCGCAAATTCTTTGGATGGCCGACGAGAAAATGTTTCCTGGCCGGACCTATTTGATGAAATGCGGTACCGCCACGGCGCAGGCCACCATCGCAACGCCTAAGTATAAAGTCGACGTCAACACCATGGCGCATGAGGCGGCAAAGAACTTACAATTAAATGAAATAGGTTTTTGCAATTTGTCGCTCGACCGAAACATTGCGTTTGATCCGTATAAAAACAATCGCGATACGGGCGGTTTTATTCTGATTGACAAATTGTCCAACGCGACCGTTGGCATGGGCATGATAAACTTCGCGTTGCGCCGCTCTGCGAATGTTCATTGGCAGGCAACGGACGTTAACAAGAATAGCCGCGCGGCCATATAAAAACCAAAAACCAGCGGTGCTTTGGTTCACAGGTCTGTCAGGTTCAGGAAAGTCAACGATCGCCAATATTGTCGAGAAGAAACTGGTATCAATTGGCCATCACACCATGCTGCTTGACGGTGACAATGTACGTCATGGCCTTAATAAGGACCTCGGCTTTACGGACACCGACCGCGTGGAAAACATCCGGCGCATTGCAGAAGTATCAGCGCTTATGGTTGATGCAGGCATTATCACGCTGGTCTCGTTTATATCGCCCTTTATGGCCGAACGCCGCATGGCGCGCGAGATGGTGGGTGCAGGCGAGTTCATTGAAGTTTACGTTAAAACCCCGCTTGCCGTGGCTGAACAACGCGATGTCAAAGGTCTCTATAAAAAAGCGCGAGCAGGCCAGATCAAAAACTTCACGGGAATTGATTCCGCCTATGAAGAGCCGCAGCGCGCTGATATCATCATCGATACTACAGTTCTCTCTGCAGAAAAGGCTGCAGATATGATCGTAAAAACGCTTGTTGAGCGGCAGGTCATTTCTGCATTTGATGACGATGTCTAAAAAAATTCTTGTTACTGGCGGAGCCGGCTATATCGGCTCCCACACCTATGTCGAGCTTCGGGAAGCTGGATATAAGCCAGTCATTTTGGATAATTTTTCAAACTCTTCGCCCGGTGTTTTAGATCGGCTGGAAACGCTCTTTCAAGACCGCCCGATCTTTATCGAAGGTGATATACGGGACGCGGCGGCAATAGAAAAACCCTAATCGATCACCAATGCGGAGCGGTGATCCATTTTGCCGGATATAAGGCCGTCGGTGAAAGCATGGCCGAGCCGCTGAAATATTATGAAGTCAATGTCGGTGGCACCGAACGTTTGCTCAGCGCCATGAAAAATGCAGGCGTTAAAAATCTTATTTTTTCGTCGTCAGCAACCGTTTATGGCGAACCGCAATATTTGCCAATTCCTGAAGATCATCCGCTTTCGACTGCCAGCGTTTATGGCCAGACAAAATTGATGGTCGAAGAGATGCTGCGCGCGCTTTACGCGTCAGATAACGAATGGTCGATTTGCATTTTGCGCTATTTTAACCCTGTCGGCGCGCATTTATCGGGCATGATTGGAGAAGATCCCGCCGATATTCCCAATAATCTTATGCCCTTTATCAGTCAGACGGCTGTTGGTCGGCGGGAAAAATTATCCGTCTTTGGCGATGATTATGATACGCCCGATGGAACCGGCGTGCGTGACTATATTCATGTCGTTGATTTGGCCAAAGGTCATGTGGCCGCATTAGCGTTAATGGATAATCCACAATGTACCGCCATAAACCTTGGCACGGGAAACGGTGTGAGTGTTTTACAAATGATTGAGGCGTTTGAAGCGGCAAGCGGCAAAAAAGTGGCTTTTGAAATTGCGCCAAGAAGGCCGGGCGACATTGCCACTTGCTATGCCGATGCGTCAAAGGCGACGAAGTTGATCGGTTGGAAAGCGGAAAAAAATCTTGTCGACATGTGCGTTGATACGTGGCGCTGGCAGTCGCAAAATCCAAAAGGCTATAACTAGAATGAATGCGGAAACAACGCCGCATTTGATGCCAGAATTTTTGGATATTACACCGGTGATTTTATGCGGTGGCGCAGGCTCGCGGCTGTGGCCCATGTCGCGTGATGAAAAGCCCAAGCAGTTTCACCCTTTATTCAACGAAAAATCACTCCTCGCCAACACCGTCATGCGGACGCCAGAAGGCGACTTTGGCGAGGTGCATTTTAGACCCCATTGCATATTGGGCAGTGCGAGTTTGGTTGCCGCTTTTCAAAACGAAATCTTGAGTTTTGACAGCCCGACCGGGCGCATATTTTTGGAACCATCCGTGCGTGATACGGCGGCTGCGATCGCTGCAGTCACCGCAGCCATGGTGCGTGATGATCCGGATATGTTGCTGCTGGTGTTGCCATCTGATGCACGCATCGACGACCACGAAGAATTTCGCAAGGCAATTACGAAGGCGGCGCGAACGGCAAAAGACCATGACGCCATCATGACCATCGGTATTGCGCCAACACGGCCAGAAACGCAATATGGCTATATCGAGCGCGGACAGGTGCTTGGCGATGGCTTTGCTGTTTCAAAATTTAAAGAAAAGCCGAGCTTAGAAGTCGCGACCGACTATGTGGCCAGCGGTCAATTTGTTTGGAATGCCGGCATGTTTTTGTTTCGTGCTGGACGCATGGCGGATGAATTTTCGAAATTACAGCCTCTGATCTGGCAGCACGCGAAAGCCGCTGTCGAAAATGCGGTCGATGATGGCCTCATGTTGCACTTAAGTGCGCCAGATTTTAACGCCGCGCCGAAGCTCTCGATGGATTACGCCATCATGGAAAAAGCGGGCAATATTGGCGTTGTGCCCGCTCAATTTGATTGGGACGACCTAGGCTCTTGGCCGCAGCTTTATGATGCCGCGCCAAAGGATAATAGCGGTAACGCCTGCGTCGGTGATGTGGTGCTGGTTGCGGCAAGCAATAATTTTGTGCGCACCGACAATGATGACAATGGCATGTTGGTCGCGCTTGGCGGCGTAGACGGGCTAACGGTTATTGCCGAAGACAACAAGGTGTTGATTGTTCCAACCGCAAAAGCGCAGCTAACCAAAGATATCAAGACGGCATTTGCCGCGCAGTATGGCGAGCGCGATGCCTGCGCCAAGGGCGATAAGGCGGCGATCAAAAAATGGTTGTTTGAGCAGGCACTGCCACTATGGGCATCAAACGGCATCGACCTTAAAAATGGCGGCGCGCACGAAGCGCTGAATTTTGACGGAAGCGTTGCCGCGCACCACACCAAAAAACGTCTTCGTGTGACGGCACGCCAAATCTATTGCTATGCCCACGCGTCGATGATGGGCTGGCAATCGCCTGATGAAAAAGCGAGCGCAGACTACGTGCTGCGTCATCTGCTGGCGACGCTCATTGATACGGGATGGCATAAAAGCGAAGGCGGGTTTATCCACCTTTATAATCCCGATGGCACCGTGCAAGATGACACGCGCGATACTTATGATCAGTGCTTTGTCCTACTAGGTCTCGCATGGTTGCACCGCGCTAAAGGTTGGCCAGAAGCGCGAGCTTGGGCTGACAAAACGCTAGCCTACATGGATGCTTATCTAAGCGATCCAATCCATGGCGGATATTTTGAGAACAACCGCAAGGATAAGCCGCGCCGCGCCAACCCGCATATGCATTTCTTGGAGGCCATGCTCGGATGGTATGAGGCGACAGGCGAAGAGGATTATCTGAACCGCGCGCAAAAGATCGTCACGCTGTTTGAGAGGCACTTCTTCGACGCGCCAACAGGCACCCTGACCGAGCGGTTCAACGATGACTGGTCGGTTAATCCTGATCACAATACAGACATAGAGCCGGGTCACCACTATGAGTGGGCGTGGCTGCTCATGCGCTACAACAAATTGCGCCCCACAAAAGACCTCAGCACAAAGGCACGTACGCTCTATGCGACGGCCCATGCGTTTGGCCATCATGGCAAGACACGCGCTGTGGCGCTGACCATCGCGCAAGACGGTTCAACCCAGTCAAATGATGCGCGGTGCTGGTCGCAGACCGAAGCGCTGAAAGCGGCAATCATCTTTGAGCAGGAAGGCCTTGCATCCGCAGCACATTTGCGCAGCCAAATGATGCGGCTTTTGTTCACGAGATACTTGAGTGTATCAGGCACAAATGGCGCCATCGCCGGTGGCTGGTATGATGCGATAGACAAAACGGGTCAGCCGTCCGCGCCAGACATGCCCGCCAGCACGTTTTATCACGTCTTTTGTGCCTTGGCGTTTTGGCTGGATGAGCCGCTCGGCGCCTAGCCTAATTCTCGTCCCCAGAAATAAAACACACAGCTAAATTCTTGCAATTTATCGCCGATAGGGCGACAAGTGCGCCGAAGATTGAGGAACCCCGCGCCGTGTTATTTCCAGCAAAACCAAATGTGCAACTTGTCGGTTTAGCCGCAGAGCTTAAAGCGCGCGCAGATCACGGCAAACCCATCCGCATCGGCCTTGTGGGCACGGGCGAAATGGGCACCGACATTTTTACGCAAATTGCCATGATGAACGGCATCGAGATCGGCGCAGTCGTCGAGCGCACGGCGGGCAAAGCCGCCATCGGCGCGCAGATGGCCTACGGCGAAGCGGGCCGCACGCGCAATGTGGCGACCCATGATGAAATGTCTGCCGCAATCGAAGCGGGCAAAATCGCCGTCACGCAAGACCTTGATCTGGGTCTAAGTCATGAACTGATAGATGTCGTCATTGACGCGACGGGCGTGCCAGAGGCGGGCGCAGACATCGGCATGCGCACCATCGGTTTTGGCAAGCATCTGATCATGATGAATGTGGAATGCGATGTTTGCATCGGGCCTTATTTGAAGGCTGAGGCCGATAAGGCAGGCGTGATCTATACGCTGGGCGCGGGCGATGAGCCATCGTCGTGCATGGAGCTGATCGAATTTGTGACCGCCATGGGCCATTCGGTTGTCGCCGCTGGCAAGGGCAAAAACAACCCGCTCGATTTTCTGGCGGTGCCAGACGACTACCGCGAGGAGGCCGAGCGCCGCAACATGAATGTGCGCATGCTGGTCGAGTTTGTGGACGGGTCAAAAACCATGGTCGAGATGGCGGCCATCGCCAATGCCACGGGCCTTGTGCCCGATGTGCCGGGCATGCACGGGCCAAAGGCCACCGTCAGCGAGCTTGCCACCACCTTGATACCCGTTGAAGATGGCGGCGTGCTGTCAAAGCCGGGCTGTGTGGACTATTCCATCGGTAAGGGCGTGTCGCCCGGCGTTTTTGTGGTCATCAAGGCCGAGCACCCGCGCATTCATGAGCGTATGGCCGATTTGAAAATGGGGGCAGGGCCTTATTTCACGTTTCATAGGCCCTATCATTTGACCTCGCTGGAAGTGCCGCTCACCGCCGCGCGCATCATGCTGCACGGCAAGGTGGACATGGTGCCACTGGCAAAGCCCGTGGCCGATGTGTGCGCGGTGGCGAAGAAAAACATCAAGGCGGGCGAGACGCTCGATGCCGTGGGCGAATATTGCTACCGCTCGTGGACGATGACGGCGCTGCAGTCGCGCGCGCAAAACGCCATTCCCTGCGGCCTGTTGCAGGGCGGCACGGCACTCACTGACATTGCGCAAGGCGCGCTGATTACGTTTGATAATGCACGGCCCAAAACCGGATCGCTGATCGCCAAATTGCGCGCCCGTCAGGACATGATGGTCTGGGGCTCAACGCGCATCGCAGCCGATTGATTCTGGTTGGGAAGGCAAAGCCTTCCCATGCACCCGCCGCCACGTCATAGGCCACGGCGCAGCGCCTTCGCCCGCAGCCAAGCGGTTGATCTCGGCAAGCTGTTCTTCATTGAATTTAAAACTCATTGGTATTGCCCTTCAACAGCCTTGTTGCGAAAGCTCAACACTTTCTCGATAATCGGAACGATGCTTGGCATCATTTCGTCGTTTGGGAGGTAAATATACGGATCGTTAATACGGTTCCGACGATATGATCGGAGAAGTCTCAAACTAAGCAACAAGCCATCGGCGATAATGTAGATACTATAACATCTAGTGTTGGAGCAACTAATTTTTTGTGATTTCATCCCGAGGCGAAATTCAATGTCATGTTTTTGAAGAGTATCGCCCGGAAAGGTTTTGTCGATCTGCCTTACAAACTCGACTTCATTCAGTTTTTCAAATTCAAAAGCATTTTCCAAATCGACAAGGCCACGCCCACTGAACCCCGGCTTGTGAATGGAGACAATGGTTCCGCCGCCTTTGCGAGGCCAATCACTTATGACTATGTATGGAAAAGTACCATCCACCATTTCGATCGGGACATATGTCTTTTTCTGGCAGTTGAAAAGACCGCCTTTTAGGCGCTTTTCGTCGGGAATTCGAAGCAGGGCTTCACGAAACCAATTCTCTTCAAGGGCCTCTAATCCCCTCACTATTCCTCCACCAAATTTCACTCCATAGGGTGCATCAAAAATCGCACCTGCCACTTTGTAGCGGACAAATGACAGGCTGAAACAGTCTTGCCGATCAAACGGCTCCTCGGGCGGAATTGGGCGCAGCACAAGATAAAGGGAGCCCAGAAATATCATCAATGAAAGGACACCTATAAGGGCGCCCGTAACGGCGCCCATAAGTATCATGATCAAACGGATGCCCCGAAGTATAATGTCAACCAATTTGCCAAGCATCACACTGCCTCCGCCTCCCATCCGATATTACTGCCGGTGGCGGCAAAGCCTTCCCATGCGCCCGCCGCCACGTCATAGGCCACCGCGTAGAAGCCAGCGGCTTTCGGCCACAGCTTGCAGTAGTGAAACGTCACCATTATTCCCTAGTCCGCTTTGCGCCTAGCGCGCTTCCAAAGCTCACCCCAATTCGCCAAGACCATCAAGATCTTTTCCCTGCTCATCTTTCAGTCCTTACGCCATCAGCCAACACCCGAACCGTAGCCACGGTTGTGGGCATCCATTGCCAAAGATGGCGAGAAATAGGTCTTTGGAGATTGCCCAAGTTTATCGCTCCTTCGTAAATGCTGCCGTGAGATAAGATCGCCCGACTAGGTCAAAATGGAATCATTCGTCGTTCGACACCGTCCGTGTTGAAGAGTCACCCTAACGCCGTGGTTTCGGCAATCGGCTCCAACCATCCGAGCACACTTTCCACCTTGCCCTCGGTCACGGGCTCGTTGGTGATTTCCAGCGTGATGGAGACAAGGCGATAGCCCGCACCAAAAATGGCGGCCAGATCGTTCGGGTCTACCCGCTTCACACTGGCCGGGTCTTTAATGTCATCAAAGGTGACAAGCAGGGGATAGTTATCTTTCAATTCCACTGGCCAAGCCACGTCACCAAACTTTTTTGCCAGCAAGGCATATTCGGCCTTTGGAAGATCGAGCGCCTTGCGCGCAATGTTAAACGGCAGGTATTCGATGTTAGAAACCAGCGCAAACAAATAGCGCGGCCCTTTTGTGGTTCTTCCCAAATCCAGCACCACCGCTTCGCCCTTGGTGGCCATGGCCCAGACATGGCCTGATCCAAATTGCGGGTTGTTGCGGCGGTCGAGCAGCTTTTGACCGATCACAGACACGGCGGACTTTGTGCCGTTCGGGGTTTTCACGGTGATGGTGTATTTATTGCTCCACTCATAAATAGGGTTTTTCTTAAAGCAGGCCGATAAGCTCAACGCCGCAAGCACCAACATCAAAAGCGCGAGGGTGCGGGTGAGGGTGGAGGTGGATGCAGATGTGCCGCTAGGCCGTGCTGCGAAAACGCGCGTTGTTATGGTCATTTTGTCGCCCCGAATGGTTTACCGGATGCAAAATAACGACAATTCGTTTAAAATTTCGTGGCAGAACCGCACAAAAACCCAAATTGATGCGCATCGCGCGTTGCCGCAATAAATTGAGCACGGTTTGAATTTGAAAAGTGTCAATAAAAACGGTCACAAAAGTGTCAACTAAAGTGGACATTTGAGAAAAACGGTCTAACAATACGGCCAGGAGTAAGACAATTATGACCACAGATTCCGCAATTTCGGCAAATTCCAACACACCGTTGCTCGACACCATCAATTCTCCGGCCGATTTGAAGCCTCTGGCCGACAGCAGCTTGCGGCAAGTGGCCGATGAATTGCGCACGGATCTCATCTATTCCGTTTCCCAATCGGGCGGGCATCTGGGCTCAAACCTCGGCGTTGTGGAGCTTACGGTGGCGCTTCACCACGTGTTTGATACGCCCAACGACCGCATCATCTGGGATGTCGGCCACCAGTGCTATCCGCACAAAATGCTCACCGGTCGCCGCCATGAAATGCGCACCATCCGCAAAGAGGGCGGCCTGTCCGGCTTTACCAAGCGCAGCGAGAGCGAATACGATCCGTTTGGCGCGGCGCACTCATCCACGTCGATTTCCGCTGGCCTTGGCATGGTGGAGGCCGCGCGCCTGCAGGGCATCAAGCGCAAGGTGATTTCGGTGATCGGCGATGGTTCCATGTCGGCGGGCATGGCCTATGAGGCCATGAACAATGCCGGTGCGATGGACGCGCACCAAATCGTCATCCTCAACGATAATGATATGTCGATTGCCCCGCCTGCGGGCGCGATGAGCGCTTATTTGGCGCGGCTTGTCTCGGGCAAAACCTATATTTCGCTGCGCGAGTCGGCCAAGCAATTGTCGAAACGCTTGCCAAAATTCTTCCAAGACAAAGCGCGCAAGACCGAAGAATATACGCGCACGTTTTTCTCTGGCGGCACGCTGTTTGAAGAGCTGGGCTTCTTTTATATCGGCCCGATTGATGGCCACAATTTAGACCATTTGCTGCCCGTGCTGCGCAATGCGCGCGATGCCAATGTCGGCCCCTTATCCATGTGGTCACGCAAAAGGGCAAGGGCTATGGCCCGGCCGAACAGGCAGAGGACAAATATCACGGCGTCAACAAGTTTGATGTGATTACGGGCGCGCAGGCAAAATCGATCCCCAATGCGCCAAGCTACACCAAGGTTTTCGGCCAAGCGCTGGCGCAAGAAGGCGGCTATGACGACCGTATTGTCGCCATTTCAGCGGCGATGCCGGGCGGTACGGGCGTTGACATTTTTGAAAAAGCCCATCCCTCGCGCACCTATGATGTGGGCATTGCAGAGCAGCACGCGGTGACTTTTGCCGCTGGTATGGCCGCCGATGGCATGAAGCCATTTTGCGCGATTTACTCAACGTTTTTGCAGCGCGCCTATGACCAAGTGGTGCATGATTGCGCCATTCAAAAACTGCCCGTGCGCTTTCCGATTGACCGCGCAGGCTTTGTGGGTGCCGATGGGTCAACCCATGCGGGTTCATTCGATGTCGCCTACCTGAGCTGCATTCCCAACATGGTGGTAATGGCGGCCGGCGATGAAGCCGAACTCAAACACGCAGGTGCGCACGGCGGCCGAATATGACGAAGGCCCGCTGGCGTTTCGCTATCCGCGCGGCGAAGGCATGGGCGTTGAAATGCCAGACCGCGGCCAAGTGCTGGAAATCGGCAAGGGGCGCATTATGCGCGAAGGCTCAAAGGTTGCCATCATTTCGCTTGGCGCGTCTGACCAGGCGTTCTGGCGCCGGCCAAAAATTTAGAAACCTATGGCCTTACCACAACGGTTGCCGATGCGCGCTTTGCCAAGCCAATCGACGAGGCGATGATCGAGAACTTGGCGCGCAACCACGAGCTTTTGATCACCATCGAAGAAGGTTCCATCGGCGGCTTTGGCAGCCATGTGGCGCAGCTTTTGCTCAGCCGTGGGCACTTAGATGGTTCGGTCAAGTTCCGCTCGATCTTCATGCCGGACCGGTTCTTTGATCAAGCCTCGCCAGAGCGCCTCTATGAGTTGGCGGGTTTGGATGCGGCAAGCATCGTCAAAACCGTGTTCGATGCGCTGGGCAAAGAAGCGGTGGCCATGCCAAATATCCGGGCTTAGGCTTTTTCAGCATCATATTTTCTTAGCAATATTGGTATCACTGCACGGCTGGTAAAGTCGCGGTTGCGTCATCATTGTTGAGGTCAGAATATGAAGCCGGTGCCAAGCCTAAAACCCAATACCTATGCGTTTGAAACAACGGCCTTGGTTAAGCCAACAGGCTTTCGTGAATATGACGCGCGGTGGTGGTTTGGGCATCCAGGTTCCCCCATCGAGCCGGAACTCAATCTGATTGGCATTCAGGCGCTCGGCATGGGCATAGGCACGATGATCGGGCGGCGCGGCATCGACCGCGGCATTGTTGTCGGCCATGATTTCAGGTCTTATTCGCTGGCCATCAAACTGGCCCTTGTGCAGGGGCTTATGGCAGCCGGCATGCATGTCAAAGACATCGGTCTGGCGCTTTCGCCCATGGCTTATTTCGGCCAGTTTGCCCTTGATGTGCCTTCGGTCGCCATGGTCACGGCATCGCATAATGAAAACGGCTGGACCGGCGTTAAAATGGGCTGCGAGCGCCCACTGACATTTGGCCCCGATGAAATGAGCGAGCTGCGCGACATCGTGTTGGGCGGCGATTTTGAGCTCAAATCCAGCGGTGCCTATGAGTATGTGAACGGCTTTCGTGAGCGCTATATTGATGATCTGGTGTTGGGTAAAAAGATCAAGCGCAAACTGAAAGTCGTTGCCGCTTGCGGAAATGGCACGGCGGGTGCGTTCGCGCCGCAAGCGCTCGAGCGTATCGGCGTCGAAGTCATCCCGCTCGACATAGAACTTGATCACACGTTCCCCCGTTATAATCCCAACCCCGAAGACATGGAGATGCTACACGCCATTCGCGATGCGGTGCTCGAACATGGCGCGGATGTTGGTCTTGGTTTTGACGGCGACGGCGACCGCTGCGGTGTCGTTGATAATAAAGGCAATGAAATCTTCGCCGACAAAGTGGGCGTTATGTTGGCCCGCGATATTTCGGCCCATTACGACAACAAAAAATTCGTGGTCGATGTGAAATCCACTGGCCTTTTCATGACCGATCCAGTGCTTAAAGCCCAAGGCGCAACCACAGATTATTGGAAGACGGGTCATTCCTATATCAAGCGGCGTGTTGCAGAGCTTGGCGCCATTGCAGGCTTTGAAAAATCTGGGCACTTCTTTTTCAATCCGCCCATTGGCCGTGGCTATGATGATGGCATTGTCACCGGCATCGCGGTGTGTGAAATGCTGGATCGCAATCCACATAAATCCATGGCCGATCTCTACCGTGATTTGCCGCTGACCTATGGTTCGCCAACAATGTCGCCGCACTGCGCCGATGAAACCAAATACGGCGTTGTTGAAAAGGTGATAGCGCGTTTTCAGGCGATGCATGCAAAAGGCGAAAAAATCGCCGGTCACGCCATTGTCGATCTTGTAACGGTCAACGGCATTCGCGTTGTCACTGACGACGGCACTTGGGGTCTGGTGCGCGCATCGTCCAACAAGCCCGAATTGGTTGTCGTTGGTGAAAGCCCTGTGTCAGAGCAACGCAAGCTCGACATGTTCCATGCGGTCGATGCAGTTCTGCGCGAGAACGCAGAAGTAGGGGCTTATAATCAGTCTATTTGATGGTTAGTTACCGCTTACGTTAAGATATATCAAACCGTCCAAGTGCAGGCAGTTTGATGGCAGGTTTATTGATGTCTATGCCAATCGTCTGCCCCATAAATTGCAGTTCGAAACCCGTTTTCGTTCCAAACGATAAGCCGATAAGCCCGAGAAGGTTGATGTGCGTATCACTGCCATCGGCCTCACGCATATACCATGTAGCGGCTCCTAAATAGTTGCGGCCAACGGCGTGCGGCGGCAATACGGCTCCAAGCTCTGGCACATCGCGCAGGACGGTAGCCACAAAGGTGTTTGAGTTTGGCCCTGGCCAAATGTGATAATCGCCACGGGTGGAAAAAGGGTAGTTCGCGATCGCCGCTTCAACTTTTGGAATAAGCTTAGCGGCTTCCGTTCCGACAATTCTGGTCACCACATAGGGTGCGTTAGAATACCATTTTGCATCGGGCGCATAGGCATTTTTTCGAACGGGATTGCCCCAGCCGAGTTTATCGTATCTGTCATAGTCTTGGCTAGCTGCGCGCTTCGTCAATATCCATGTGTGCACGGCAAATGCACCCTTGAAGCCGCCAGTGCGCGCCGCCATGACACAGTGCATTCTTGCGCCTATCGTCGACAAACTGCGTCAACAGACCTGACGCGCCCCAATCGGCATTGCGCCAAGATGATGGCCGCTCGACGGTTGACCACCATGCGGCCGATCCAGCGACAGGCAGAAGAAACAACGAAATAAAAACAGCAATAAATTTGAATAGGCCGCGCATAAGACTAGCTTTCTGAATTTGTGCCGCTATTCCTGTGCGTATAATATGGCAAAAATAATGAGCTTTGGGTGCAGAAATGAACAATCCAGTTCTTGTGGAATTAACGCGTGGCGGCATGGTCGAGAGCGTCCATCGCGGTTCGGTGGCGGTGGTCGATGCTTCCGGCAAAAGCCTTCTATCGCTGGGTGAAACCGAAAAGCCTGTTTTTGCGCGCTCTGCCATGAAGCTTATTCAAGCGCTTCCGCTGGTTGAAAGCGGTGCTGCCGATGCTTACGGGTTTGCCAATAAAGAACTATCACTCGCCTGCGCATCCCATTCTTCGGAGGCAGGACATACGCAGCTGGCGCAAAAGATGTTGCGAGCTGCAAGGCTCGACGAACCAGATTTAGAGTGCGGTGCCCATTGGCCACTTTTCGGCGATCGCACGCGTTTAGAGCTGGCGCAGTCTGGTGCCTTGCCCACCGCGCTGCACAATAATTGTTCGGGCAAACACACGGGCTTTTTGTGCTGCGCAAAACACAGCGGTATGAAAACATCGGGTTACACGCGCGCCGACCATGCGTTGCAGCGCGATATCGTTGGCACCATCGAAAACGTAGTCAGCGAAAAACTATTGCCCGATCAGTGCGGCGTTGATGGCTGTTCTGCGCCAACATTTGCCGCAAGCCTCAAAGGCTTTGCCCATGGATATGCGCGCCTTGCCACGGGCGTAAATTTACAGCTTACGCGCGCCAGCGCCGCTAAACGGTTAATGACCGCCTGCATGGCAGAGCCATGGTATATGGCGGGCACGGACCGCTTTTGCACCCGTGTCATGGAGATCGGGCAGGGGCGCATTTTTGCGAAAGTTGGTGCCGAGGGCGTTTATATTGCTGCAATCCCAGAGCTTGGTTTGGGGATCGCTTTAAAAGCGGACGATGGCGCGGAACGTGCCGCAGAAATGATGCTGGCTGGCGTGCTGCAAAAATTGCTTGGAGAAGATGTGGCGCTTGGCGAAAAAATTTCGTCGCTCACGCACCGCGACCTTCGAAACTGGAATGGAATATTGACGGGCCAGATGCGAGCGACGGTGCTTTAAAGCGCTAAATTGCGTTCAAGCAGAATATTTCTCGGCAAGCGCGCCGATGTCGTAATCAAATCATCCATCCCGATTTTATCCCATTGATGCGTGCGGATAGAGCCATTGCGGGCACGGATTTTGTTATCGGTTATGCGCGCCCGCCCAGCGCCCTCAGCCACTGAAACGCCGATGCCGATCTCAGCGTCCACAATCAGATTGCGCGCGACATCGACGTTATCGAGATAGGGCCCCCAGCCGATATTGATGCCGTAGCCATTGGCGTTTTCGATGATATTGTCGGTGACGATACCGTCTGCTTCTACCGATATGCCATGTCCGAAAAATGGTGCTTCTGGCTTGTAGGGGCCAGGTGCGGTGAGATTTTTGATTTTGTTAAATTGGATCAGCGCGCCGCGCCCGCCATCATTTAAATTTGTCGCTGAAATGCCGTTGGCTGCCCCATCAATCTCGTTGTTGGTGATGATCACATTTCGATAGGCGAATTCCGCATAAATTGCCGTCTCGCCGCTATCGGTGCACCGGTTGTTGGTGATCATCGTGTCATGGGCGCTGTTCATGCGGATCGCGCTAAATGCGCAACCTGAAATCGCATTTTTGTCGACCATTACGCCATGGGCTTGAAAAACGTTGATCCCGTTGCCCCATTGGCCTGTGCCGCCGCGGCCTGCGCCAATCGTCTTTATTTTGTTGCGCAAGACCCTTGTGCCATCGGCAGCCGGTGACCAGCGCTGAACGATGATACCGCCGTTGGCGCAGCCAGAAACAGTATTATCGGCAACGGTCAGCCCTGCGCTTTCGACGGCAAAAATACCAAAACGTGCCGCTTTTTGGATGCTACATCCGCTTATGGTGCCGCCGCACCGCTCTACGTAAAGACCGTCACTGCTGCTGTTTAAAATCCTGATATCGGTCAAATCAACGGCGGCTACGTTGCGAAAGTCGACGGCGCCCGTGTTTTCAACGCTTGCGTTTAAACGCCCTGCATAAACCGTGAGGGCGGAGAGCGAAACCGAAAAAGCATCGCGCGCCGAAATGGCAGGGCCATTGCCGCTTGAACGCAGTATGGTTTTCGCGCCAGTGCCCCTCAGGTCGCAGCCATCAGGCAGGGTGAGGTTCGAGACCACGAATGTGCCGGAAGGTAAAATCGCTGGCCGGTTTCGGCGTGTAGCCTCGTTGATTAGCCGCTGAATTTCCCGCGTCTGATCGCCCGATCCCGAGATCGGCGCGCCTTGTGCCAATGCAGCACGCGTTGTCAGAGCTCCGGCAAAAGCTGTGCCAAATTGGGTTATAAAAGATCGCCGCGTCAGAAGTTTTGCGTTCATATGCACTCATCAGCAAGCACTGTGCCGGATGAAAAGCCTGCCAAAACCCGCGTGTGGCACGGCTTAGATTATGTCAAAGGCTGACGTCTAAATAAATTGGCCAAGACCTGGAATGGATGCCACAACCTCATCCACCGGCCCATCGCCCACTTTTTCTTTTGAAAACGCGATGGTCTCTTTGGCAACGCCGGTGATTTCGCCCATGCCAAGTCCCATGCCCATGAGCTGCGAGCCAAGGCCCATCACGCCCGGCATCATGCCAGAGAGCATACCGCCGCCGCCAGCGCTCTCGATTGCAGCCTCTGCGCCGGGAAGGGCGGCCATCATCTGCTCCACTTTGTCGGCGGGCGCTTCTTTTTTCAAAAATCCCAATATGGCTCCAACCGCCTTTGTGGCGACGTTGGCGTCAATGCCAACATTTGCGGTGATGCGCGCGATAAGTTCGTCCATGAATAATCTCCGAATTTAAAATTTTGACGTTTACGTTATATGTCGAAAAGCTACTTTTGATGCAAGGCGAGCGAGTCCTCCCGAAAACAAACCAACCAAACAACCCCAAACCCCCAAACCACCCCTCCCCCCAACACCCCAACCAACCCACAACCCCCCCTACCCCCCCCCCCCAACCCCCCCCCAACCCCCCCCCCCCCATCCCCCCCCCCCCCATACCCCCCCTCCCCCCCCACCCCCCCCCCCCAACCCAACCCCCCACCCCACCCCCCCCCCCCCCCCCCCCCCCCCCCATCCTCCCCCCCCCCATCCCCCCCCCTCCCCCCCCCCCCCCCCCCCCCCCCCCCCCCCTGGGCGAAAAGACCTGCCCAAATCCCAGCAGCATAGCCATGTTTTTATCGCGCGCGACATTGTTTGCAAAGCAAAGCCGCTTTATACCAACGCAAACAAACCAAATTGGACAGAGCCATGAGCAGCGCAGACAACAGTCTTTTCCTTGGAACAAGCCGAAAAGCCGATGACAGCATTCATCGTAAAGAGTTCTTAGCGCTGAAATATGCAAACCGCCACGGCTTGATCACGGGCGCGACGGGCACCGGAAAAACGGTGACATTGCAGATATTGGCCGAAGAATTTTCGAACGCGGGCGTGCCAGTATTTTGCGCCGATGTGAAAGGCGATCTTTCGGGCATTGCCGCCATGGGCCAGCACGAAGGCAAGGAATTTTTGCGCGCACGCGCTGAAAAAATTGGCTTTGAAGATTACGCGTTCAAAGAATTCCCGGTGATTTTTTGGGATCTATTTGGCGAAAAGGGTCACCCCATTCGTGCGACGATTTCTGAAATGGGCCCGCTCCTCATTTCGCGCATGATGGATTTAACCGACAGCCAAGAGGGCGTTATCAACATCGCCTTTAAGCTGGCCGACGAAGAAGGTTTGCTTCTGCTCGACTTGAAAGACTTGCAGGCGATGCTGGTTCATATGGGTGAAAATGCCAAGGAACTCTCGCGCCAATACGGCTCCGTGAACGCGCAATCGATTGGCTCAATCCAGCGCAAGTTGTTCGTGCTTGAGCAGCAGCATGCGGAAAAATTCTTCGGCGAACCGGCGCTTAGAATTTCTGACCTCATGCGCACGACGCCAGACGGGCGCGGCGCGATCAGCGTTTTGGCGGCCGATAGGCTGATGATGAACCCGCGCCTATACGGCGTATTTTTGTTGTGGTTGCTGTCAGAATTGTTTGAAGAAATGCCAGAAATCGGCGATCCCGATAAGCCGCGCTTGGTGTTCTTTTTCGATGAAGCCCATCTGCTGTTCAGCGAAGCACCGCCCGTTTTGATCGAGCGCGTGGAACAGGTT
This sequence comes from Ahrensia sp., assembly GCA_034519905.1. Classification (GTDB taxonomy): domain Bacteria; phylum Pseudomonadota; class Alphaproteobacteria; order Rhizobiales; family Rhizobiaceae; genus Ahrensia. The sequence goes on along the minus strand of JAXHNY010000051.1, from coordinate 16,719 downwards.
GTGCGCCTTATCCGCTCAAAAGGGGTCAGCGTCTTTTTCGTCACGCAAAACCCGCTTGATGTGCCAGACCGCGTGTTGTCGCAGCTGGGCAATCGCATTCAACATGCGCTGCGCGCCTACACGCCGCGTGAGCAAAAAGCGGTGAAGACCGCGGCAGACACGTTCCGCCCCAATCCTGATTTTGATTGTTTTGAGGCCATTACGCAGCTTGGTGTTGGCGAGGCGCTGGTCTCGACCTTGGAAGAAAAGGGCGTGCCGAGCATGGTTCAGCGCACGCTCATTCGCCCGCCATCATCGCGTCTGGGGCCATTGACCGATGCGGAACGCGCCCAGTTTATCAAGCTAAGCCCCGTTTTTGGCCAATATGATGAGGCGATTGACCGCGAAAGCGCGGCCGAATTGCTGGCAAAACGCGCAGGCGATGAACTCAAACGCGAAGAAGATGAGCGCCGCCGCGAGGAAGAGCAAGACACGCAAAAAAGCGCACGCTCAACCTGGCGCATACCCGGTTTTGGTGATGACGACGACGATGATGACGATAGAGATAAAGACGAACGCGACTATGACCGCGACCGCCGCCGCAGTTCCACGTCAACGCGCTCAACCGCAAAACCAAGAGCAAGAGCAAGCACGCGCCAGTCTGCCACCGAAGCTGCGATGAAATCTGTTGTGCGGGGTGTGTCGTCGCAATTGGGCCGCGCGCTGGTGCGCGGTATTTTGGGGTCAATCAAGCGCGGGTTTGGTCGTTTCGGTGATGATCTGGGAGAGTTGAGGGGGGTGGGGAAAGGAAACTGATCCCCCCGGGACATCCTTCCGTTTGAGCAATTTCCCTCAGATTGAGGCAATGCCTGAAAATGGCAAAGGACGCTCGCTATTGCCTTAAGTGTGTTCAGTGTATTCAACGCTGAACCGATTATATGGAGGTTTGCATATGAGCCAATTTACGGAAGCTCAAGCGCTTGTACTTAATCATCTTTGGAGAGGGACAATCTTCCTGGCTCGACAAACTCCCAATACCCCCGAAGAGGAAAAGAAAATGGCAGTCTTCTGGTTGATCCATCGAGAAAGTCCGCAATTCGCAAAAGCACAACAGATTTTTTTACACTCGAATCTCTCCTGAGAACCTTGATTTCTATCTGCCCCGGACGATGAAATCATTATTATTCAGGCGTTATCTGGCTTGGATGGATGACAAAACGGAAACTAAGCCGATCACTGCTGGAATGCTGCGTGCTCTCTTGGAGGAGGTTCGAAATGAACCGGAAGGGATGGAAATTATCGAGAGAAACTTGAAAGTTACCCTCAGGGAAATCGAGCTGGGACTTGAGCAGGATACCGACGAGAACAGTTTGCTAGCGCTAATCGGTTTGCTTTATATTGACGGTGCGCCTTTTTGGTGCGGAGGTGGAAAGCAGTCGCGCAGGCATCTTCTTCTAACATCCACTTTTCATCCTTCAACGGACGTTAAACCATTTGGAGATTCAGAAATGAGTGATACATTCCATTTTTTAAGCGCGCATGCGGGTGATGAAGCTGGGGAGTGAGTTGAGGGGCGGTGGGGAAGAGAACTGATCGCCACACCGACATCATTTCCTTACCCTTAGCAATTTCCCTCAGATTAGGCAATGCCTGAAAATGCAAAGGACGCTCCTATTCCTTAAGTGTGTTCAGTGTATTCAACCTAACCATTATCGGAGGTTTGCATATAGCCAATTTACGAAGCTCAAGCGCTTTACTTAATCATCTTTGGAGAGCGGACAATCTCCGGCCACAAACTCCCAAATACCGCCCAAGAGGAAAAGAAAATGCAGCTCATGTTATCCATCAGAAAGTCCCAATTGCGCAAAAGCACAACAGATTTTTTTACACTCGAATCTCCCAGAACCTTATTTCTATCTGCGCGCCGACGATGAAATCATTATTATTCAGGCGTATCTCCTTGATGATGACAAAACGAAACTAAGCCATCACCCTGAATCTCGGCCTCTTGAGGAGGCGAAATAACCGAAGGGATGGAAATTATCAGAGAAATCCTAAAGTTCCCTCAGAAATCACTGGACTTAGCAGGAACCACAGAACAGTTTCTAGCCTAATCGTTTCTTTATATTACGGCGCCTTTTTGCGGAGGGGAAAGGTCGCGCAGGCACCTCCATCCACTTCATCCCAGACAACCATTAATCAAAAATAGATCATCCTCGTGGCTCATATTTAATCAAACGTTGGCTACCTCACGCTCCAACCCCCATTTGCTCCAAATCTTATTTCACCAGCATCTCACAAATGCCAGCTTATCGAGAAACGCACCAAATTCTATCGAACGCTCCAAAACCTGTTGTAAAATGCTCCACAATTAAAACGGAGGTGCCATGCACATATCTGCCGCCATCGAAAAAAACCGGATTGCGCTTTTGCGCATGGTTTTTTGCTGGCTTGCGGCTGCCTATTCTCTCAATGCGTGCGGTGATAAGAATAAGCCCTTGCCGCGGCGGTTGGCGCGCTGGGTGGACAGGCAAATTGTCACCGCGGAAAAATGCATTGGCTATTTGTTGATTGCGCTGTTTTATCAAAGTCAATTTAAGAGAAAAAATTCGGCAGAATTTGCAAACGCGGCGCATCTTTTTGCGCGGTCAAACCAAACCATCACGCTGCGTGTGTTGACGATCAATGGCGTGATATGTCGGCTCAAGGCGTTACAACGCACACTCCATAATCTGCATAGTATTGCGCGGCGGATCGCTTGCCAAATCGCTGCGCGCGCGCGTGTTCATGCATTGAGGCACGATGCGCTGAGCGCAGGTGCGATTTTCGTGCCGATGAAAAATTTTACCCGTAAAACGCTTGAGGCGGCGCCGCCTTAGGGTGCGTCAACCTCAATCTATCAATGCGCCTGCCCAAACCGCCACGAAAAGCCGTGGGCGGTAACGTAAGCGTTTGCCTACCTAACCAATACGGGTGCGTTTCCGGTCACGCGGCTATGCAAGTCGATCACGTCTTGGTTGATCAAGCGCACACAGCCCGATGAAACGGACTTGCCAATCGAATTCCATTCTGGCGATCCATGCAGACGGTAAAGCGTGTCGACTTTGCCTTGATATAAATAAAGCGCGCGCGCACCAAGCGGGTTTTGTGGCCCGCCGTCCATGCCGCCTAGATAGATGTCTTTTTTTGCATCGTAGGTCGTGCGGTATTTTTCGAGATCGGGTCTGCGCTCAATCATCTCTTCTGGTGGGTGCCACCGTGGCCAAGATGCGCGGCGCTTGACTTCGGCGCGACCTGCCCATTCAAAGCCGGCCTTGCCAAGGCCAACGCCATAGCGCACGGCTTTGCCGTTGCCGAGCACGAGATACAAGTGATGGCTGCGCGTGTTGACCACGATTGTTCCGGCGCGCTCGCCTGTCGGGTCTTTCACAACCTGCCGCAAAAAGCGCTCGTCGATTTTCTGGTAGGGAATGGCTGGGATCTGAAAGCCACCATCGCTGCGCGCCGCATACATTTCCTCGAACGGCGGAAATGTGGGCTCTGGGCCGAAGGGCAGGCGTTTTGGCAAACGCTCTAGCTTTTCTTCAGCGGGCTTTTTGCCTTTTGCCAGTGGCACCGTCGTACATGCCGAAGTCAATGCGAGCGGAAAGAGAGCACCAAACTTTAAGATGCGGCGGCGGTCATAGTCAGTCATAATTTCAGTCCATCGTTACTGAACACAATGGCTAGATGAAGATATGGCTGTTGAAAAGGTACATCATCAGAAAGCTGATCGTAACGTTGTAAAGTTTTCGTTGTGTGTCTCAAAGGCAACGCTTTGTTGAATGCGCTGCTTTGGTTTATAGCCCGTTCAATGTAGCGATCACACGGTTCGGCACGTGGTTTTTATATTCGTCCGGCTGCTCATTTCTGTTTATCCATACGGTTTGGAAGCCAAACTTATGCGCACCAGCCACGTCCCACCTGTTTGCGGACTGAAAGGAAATATCGTCTGGGTTCATTTCCCAGCTGTCAGTAACCATTTGGTAGACTTCAGGTGCCGTTTTAAAAATTTTCACCGCATCAACTGAAAATACGCTGTCCACCAATCCGTCCAATTTTGCTGACGTGATAGCCGCGCTCAGCATTTCTGGCGAACCATTGGATAGGATGCCAATTTTGGCGCCAGACTTGCGCAACCGTGTCAGCGTGTCCAACACATCTGGGTAGGCATCCAGTGTCCAATAGGCATCAAGCAACACAGAGCGCAAGTGCCCATCGCCGCGGCCTAGATCGTTGGCTTCCAACGCATAGTCCAACGCTTCTTCCGTCAGCTTCCAAAAATCTGAATAGGACCCCATAAGGCTGCGCACCCATGAATATTCGAGCTGCTTGGCACGCCACATCAGGCTCATGCGTGCGCCAGCAGGGCCCAAAGCATCCGCATGCTTGCGCACCGCAGAGTGCACATCAAACAGTGTGCCGTAGGCATCAAATACATAGGCGGAAACGGTCATTATTTCTTTCTCCGAAAAGAACCATGTAAACTAACACCGCCAACGTCAAGGCTACTTAATTCTAGATGCTGTCGTTCGTTGAGGTTTTCATGCTTCGCCGTTGACGCGATCATAAAAATACGGGACACCCAAAACAACTATAGGAGAATAAAATGCCCGTCGATACAAAAGCGCAAAGCCTAACGTGGTCATATGTGGATGGCGACTGGCATGAGGGAAATGTTCCAATCATGGGCGTGCGCACCCATGCCACATGGCTTGGCAGTTCCGTCTTTGATGGTGCGCGCTGGTTTGAAGGCGTCGCGCCGGATTTGGATATGCACTGCGCGCGCGTTAACCGATCAGCGCGCGCTCTTGGCTTGAACCCCACCATGGCACCACAAGAGATCGAGGCCTTGACCTTTGAAGGTTTGAAAAAGTTCGATGGAAAAACTGCTGTCTATATCAAACCGATGTATTGGGCCGAACATGGCGGTTATATGAGCGTGCCCTGCGATGGTGAAAGCACACGGTTCGCGTTGTGCTTATTCGAATCGCCCATGATAGCGTCCGATGGCTTCTCTGTTACGGTCTCACCTTTCCGCCGCCCGAGCATTGAGTGCATGCCGACCGACGCGAAAGCTGGTTGTCTCTACCCCAACAATGGCCGCGCTATTATGGAGGCGAAGTCGCGCGGCTTTGATAATTGCCTGACACGCGATTTGCTCGGTAACATTTGTGAGACAGGCACGTCGAACATTTTCTTGGTTAAAAATGGCCAAGTGATAACGCCCGCCGGCAACGGTTCGTTTTTGACGGGCATTACGCGCGCCCGCATTATGGATTTATTGCTCGGCTACGGGTTTAAGACACAGGAAAAGACTGTTACGGTCGCCGATGTGATGGAAGCCGATGAGATTTTTTCGACGGGCAACCATTCAAAAGTTGTGCCCATCACAAAATTTGAGGACCGAGTTCTGCCCGTTGGACCAATCGCTAAAAAAGCACGCGCACTTTATTGGGAATGGGCGCATGATACCGCGATGCCTTCGTTTAAAAAATAAAATAATGAGCCCATCAAACGATCTTACATTGTCGAACGAGAGTTGTGCGCCTATGTTGCCAGTAGAGCGCATCGCGCCGGAAGAAAATTATTAAAAGTACCCAAAGGACAAAAAATGGCATTTACATTACCAGAGCTTCCCTACGCCTATGATGCACTTTCGCCCTACATGTCGGCAGAAACGTTAGAGTTCCACCACGATAAACACCACAACGCCTATGTTGTGAAGGGCAATGAGTTGGCCGAGGCAGCGGGCATAGGCAGTCTCTCGCTTGAAGAAGTGATGAAGAGATCTTTCGGAACCAACGCCGGGCTGTTTAACAACGCCGGCCAGCACTACAACCATATCCATTTTTGGAATTGGATGAAAAAAAATGGCGGTGGCACGAAGCTGCCAGGAAAATTGCAGGCGGCAATTGATAGCGACTTGGGCGGCTACGATAAATTTCGCGCTGATTTTATAGCCGCTGGTGTCGGTCAGTTCGGTTCCGGCTGGGCATGGCTTGCGGTCAAGGACGGCAAGCTGGAAATTATGAAAACGCCAAATGGCGAAAATCCGATCGTGCATGGCGCTTCGCCAATTTTAGGTGTCGATGTCTGGGAACACTCTTATTATATCGACTATCGCAATGCGCGTCCGAAATATCTTGAGGCATTCATCGACAACATGATCAACTGGGAATATGTCGAGCACATGCATGAATCAGCCATTGGCTAAAGTAAATTCAAAGGGCGAGGGGCTCGGATAGAACGGGCCTCCTCTCTTGCAAAACTGAAAGATCATGTGCCGAGTATCAATAACGGCGAAAATCTGTTTTGGGCTGGCGGTTGCGCCTCATGTCATGCGGCAGATGGAGCGGTTGAAGAGGCGAAATTGCTCTTGTCCGGTGGACACGTACTAAAATCTCAGTTTGGCGATTTCATCGCCCCTAATATATCGACCAGCAAAAAAGCTGGGATTGGCAATTGGAGCTTAGAAGAATTCGCCAATGCGATGGTGATGGGCGTTTCGCCGCGCGGCAAGCACTATTATCCGGCCTTCCCCTATGCATCCTATGCAAAAATGACCCTATCTGACGTGTCAGATTTATATTCATTCATGCAGACATTGCCAGAATCCGAGGTGGCCAGCTTAGAAACCGAACTGGCTTTTCCTTTTAATATTCGTCGCGGTGTTGGTCTCTGGAAAAAGCTATATGTTAGGCAAAGTAATGTGATTGCTCCCGAACCACAGATGTCCGATGCGCAATGGCTTCGCGGTCAGTATTTGGTTGAAGGGCCGGGGCATTGCGGCGAGTGTCATACGCCGCGCACGCTCGCTGGCGGAATGGATATGTCCCGCTGGCTTCAAGGCGCACCAACACCTGATGCAAAAGGCAATATACCTGGAATTACCAACGCGGACGCAGATTTATACAGCTGGAGCGCAGAGGAAATCGCCTATGCGCTGGAAAGTGGCTTCACACCTGAATTTGATTCACTCGGCAGCACAATGGCAGATGTCGTCCTAAACTACGCCAAGGTTAAAGCCGATGACCGCGAGGCAATTGCCGCGTATCTTAAATCACTTAATTAAACCAAAGCTGTTTCGTATTTCCGAACAGGCCGTAAACCAAACCACGCTTGCGCTGGGATAGCATCGGTCTATATATTTATAGAGTGCCGCGTTGCGCGAAACTCATATAAGCGAATGGCCTCGACTTTGCCCTCGTGGGTCAGTTTAGATGCTTCGCGTTCAAATTTGGTGGTTGGAGATTAACAATAGAATGGCACTATCAAACACGCTCGAACGATACGGCAAAGTAGCGCAAATCGTGCATTGGATTATGGCGATCATGATTTTTGGATCGCTCGCAGCCGGGGCGATAATGGTTCAATTGCCTGATGTAACGATTGAGGAACTTGAACTTAAAGTTTTTGCCTATTCTATGCACAAAACGGTTGGCATCGTTTTGCTCGCCCTCGCACTTTTCAGGGTTGCATGGGCTATTTCAAACCCACGCCCAAAGCCCCTGCACCCCGAGCGGCGATTGGAGACTTTTGCGGCAGGCACCATCCACTGGGCGCTTTACATCGCTATTTTAGCTGCGCCGATCACCGGACTTTTGCACCATGCCGCAACCACAGGCTTTGCACCGATTTGGTGGCCATTTGGTCAAGACCTGCCATTTGTGCCGAAGGATGAAATCTTATCAAAAGTGTTTGGCGCGATGCATTGGGCAATGGCGGTAACGATCGTTGGATCGTTGGTACTGCACATAGGTGGCGCGCTTAAGCATGTGTTCATCGACAAAGACGAGACACTGGCGCGCATGGTGCCGGGGCGTTTGTCAGATGACTTCTCGCTGAGTGAAAACGTGTTGCGCCATAAAACAGGCTGGATGTCCGCTCTGTTGGCCATCGCGGTTGTAGGCGGGTGGGTTGGCGCCGTTGGTGCATTTACCAAACAGGAAAACACCATTGATATTGCCGAGCTGAAACCACTGACCATCAATACAGATCAAGAGATGACCGGCGATCATCTTTGGAAAATTATACCGGAAGAAAGCGTCCTCAAAATTCAAATCACGCAGCTTGGATCGCCCGTGGAAGGCGAGTTTAAAAATTGGAATGCGAAGATAAATTTTGATCGCAATGATGTCGAATCAGCATTTGTCGATGCGCGTATTGATATGACCAGCTTGTCGGTCGGATCTGTTTCAGATCAGGCGAAAAGCGCTGACTTTTTAAACGTGACTGCGTTTCCGCAAGCGCGTTTTTTGTCGGATTTTTTCTGGCTGCGCGGCGATGGCCGCTATGATGCCGAAGGTATCTTGGAAATCGCGGGCCAGATAAGACCGTTCACGCTGGTATTTTCTCTTGAATTTGAAAGTGAAGACCGTGTGAGAATGCAAGCGGTAACTGAAATCAACCGGATGGATCACGGTGTGGGCGCAGAAAAATATGGCGCGGAAGACCAAGTTGCCTATCCCGTGCAAGTGCTGGTGGAAATTACCGCGGAACGGGAAAAGTAGTTTTCGTATCTTGAATCATTGTTTGAGGTGAATGAATCAAAAACATAAAAAAAGCGCTTAAATTATTGAATTTAAGCGCTTTTTTCTAACTAATTGCGGTTAGCTGGCTGGCAGCGCTTCAACCGAAATTTGCAAATTCACTTCATCGGATACGAACGGTGCAAACTGGCCCATATCGAAATCAGAACGCATAATGGTCGTTGTCGCATTAAATCCAGCCCATGGTTTTTTCGCCATCGGATGCTCTTTTGATCCATTGAAAGTGGTCGCTAGTACGACTGGCTTTGTCACATTGTTGAGCGTTAAATCGCCTGTGATGTTCGCCGTATTTTCGCCGGTCACTTCGATTGATGTTGATGTGAACGTTATGGCTGGCGCTGCGTCCTTGTCGAAAAAATCAGCTGTTAGAAAATGCTGATCGCGTGCTGGCCAGCCTGTTATCAATGATGCCGTTGGAATTTCGACAGATACCGATGCATCGGCAGGTTTTGCAGGATCGAAGGAAATTTTTCCGGTGAAACCGGAGAACATGCCGTAAGTCGTTGAGAACCCAAGATGGTTGTACGAGAAAACGATTTGGCTGTGGCTTGAATCCAAGACCCAGTCGGCGGCGAGAGAAGGGGTGGCGGACATAATTGTTGCAGCCAGTGCTGCGGTTGCAGATATAGATGTGAAGCGTTTCATGGCATTTCCTTTGTGTTTGAACGAATTAAACGCAGATGCGTGGCGCACATTTACCCGCCAATTGTGTCACTTCAATGCACAATTACGTGACGATGTGTTCACATTTTGATGCCAGCAACTTTCAGCGCAAACGCATAGGAATAGGCGATCTCCTCGAGCCTAGCGAAACGACCCGATGCGCCGCCATGCCCAGCGCCCATATTGGTTTTAAGCAGGATGGGATTATGCGACGTTGTATGATCGCGCAGACGGGCAACCCATTTCGTCGGTTCCCAATAGGTAACCCTTGGATCCGTTAAGCCGGAGATTGCTAAGAGCGGCGGATAGTTTTGCGCCGTCACATTATCATAGGGTGAATAGCTGGCAATCATATCGTAGTCGGCTTTGCTCTCGATGGGATTGCCCCATTCTGGCCATTCTGGCGGCGTGAGGGGAAGCGTTTCATCAAGCATGGTGTTGAGCACATCGACAAAAGGCACTTCGGCAATTATGCCACCAAATGCGTCCGGTGCCATGTTGGCGCACGCACCCATGAGCATACCGCCAGCCGATCCGCCTTGTGCGATAATTTTATCCGCTGTGGTATATTTTTGCGTTGCTAGATAGCGAGCGACGGCAATGAAGTCTTTGAACGTGTTGGTTTTGGTCTGCCGTTTTCCGTCCTCATACCAAGCAAAACCCTTGTCTTTACCGCCGCGTATGTGTGCAATGGCATAGATGAAACCGCGATCAACTAGGGACAAACAGTTTGTGTTGAATGATGCGGGAATGGATATGCCGTAAGAGCCATAGCCATAAAGCAGGCATGGGTTTGAGCCATCCAAAACCGCATCAGCGCGCATGACAAGTGATACGGGTACAAGTGCACCATCATGGGATGGCACCATCAAGCGCTCGGTTTTATAATCGCTAATCGTGTGACCGGAAGGCACCTCTTGGGTCTTGAGCAATGTGCGTTCGCGCGTTTTCATATTGTAGTCGAAAACTTGTGAAGGCGTTGCCATGGATGAATAGGAAAACCGGATTGTGTCCGTGTCATACTCATAGGAGCCCGAGAGTCCCAGCGAGTAGGCCGCTTCATCGAAAGCAATGTGATGAATTTCGCCCGAAGCGCGTTCCATTATGGCGATGCGTGGTAGGCCTTCATACCGTTCAAGCCAGGTCACATGGCGCGCATAGGCGGAAACGGACATGATCAGGGTGCCAGGCTTATGGGCAACAAGCTCGCGCCAGTTTTCCTTTTGCGGCGCGCCGACGGGCGCTGTCATTATTTTGAAATCCTTCGCGCCATCATCATTAGTCAGAATAAACCAGACGTCGCCGCCTTCCTCCAAGCTATATTCAACGCCCATTTGGCGCGGCGCAACGATTTGAGGCGCACCGCCATTTTTGCCTGCTGGGATCAGCATCAATTCTGATGTCTCATGGTCATGGATATCGATGATGATATAATCATCGAGGCGTGTGCCGCCAACGCCCATGAAAAAGCCTGCGTCCTTTTCCTCATAGATCAGGGTGTCTTCGGATTGCGCAGTGCCTATTTTATGAAAATACACTTGGGCGGGGCGGTGATTTGCGTCCATCTTGGTGTAGTAAATACCATCACCAGACGCATTCCACACGCCGCCGCCGGCTGTATCTTCCAAGCGGTCCTCGATATCTTCGAGCGTATTCAGATCACGAACCCGCAAGGTGAAATATTCTGAACCTTTGTCGTCATAGCTCCAAATCATGCGCTGATGATCGCTTGAGTGATCTGCAGCACCTAAGCGAAAATAATCTTTGCCCGCAGCTTCTTTGTCGCCATCCAAAATAATTGTGGGTTCACCGCTTAAATTATCGCGGTCAAGCCGGTAAAATCGTGGCTGCTGTCCGCCAGTGATAAAAGAGCTGCCGTAGCAATAGGGCCCATGCGGGGAGGGAACGCTGGAATCATCCTGCTTAATGCGCCCTTTCATTTCATCGAAAAGTTGGCTCTGTAATTGGCTGGTGTCTGCCATTTGCAGTTTGGCATATTCATTTTCAGCATCCAAATGCGCACGAATATCTGCATCAAGCACCGATGTATCTTTGAACACCTCTTGCCAATTGTCGGCGCGCAGCCAAGCATACTCGTCGCTACGTGCGATCCCGTGGCGGGTATCTGTTGATTGGCGCTTTTCGGCACGAGGCGCAGCAATTTTATTTGAAAAAGGATGATGGGTCATAAAAGGCCTAAAAACGTTAGATTTCGTCTGGGGTGAAGTTCATCGCCGCGCCATTCATGCAATAACGCAGGCCTGTCGGCTTTGGTCCATCGTTGAACACATGCCCCAGATGACCATCGCACGTGGCGCACCGGACTTCGACGCGCGTCATGAAAAATGATCTGTCTTTGTGCTCGGTGACAGACGAGGGTTCAATTGGCTCAAAAAAGCTTGGCCAGCCTGTGCCGCTTTCAAATTTAGAATTATGCCTAAACAGCGGCGTTTCACATGCGGCGCACATAAAAATACCAACGCGCTTTTCCCCGTTGAGTGGCGATGTGCCAGCGCGTTCGGTGCCGTGCTGGCGCAGCACATAAAATTGTTCGGGCGTTAACTCTTCGCGCCATTCATCGTCGGTCTTGATAATTTTGCTCATAATGCTCTCCTTTGCAACGCAAGTAGGCAACATTATTGGCGGCGACAAGCGCGCTTGGCAAATTGTGAATGGAGTTTTGCTAAAACCGCTTAAAAAGTGTCAATTTTTGTGCCGAAAGCCTTGCGATTGCCTCGGGGGCACATTAGTTCTGGAAAACCAAAAGGCCGGAAATCCAGTCGGGCGTGGCCGTTAAATGTACAATTGAAGATTGACGCTCAATGGATTTAACATTCTACGCTTTGTTTGCTCCGTTTATCGCTGCTGCATTTGCACCTGCGATCATCAAGGCTATGGGTCACAATGGTTCGTGGATTCTGGCGATTGTCCCTGCCGCACTTTTCATTCATTTCTTGGGCTTTCTGCCTGAAATCTCCGACGGTGGCCGCGTAACGGGCGGCGTTCAATGGATACCCTCGTTTAATGTGAACTTTTCATGGTTCATCGATGGCCTTTCACTGACTTTTGCTCTGCTGATCACAGGCATCGGAACGCTGATTATCCTCTACGCGGGCGGATATATGAAGGGTTACCCACAGCAGGGGCGGTTTATTTCATTCATGCTTCTTTTTATGGGTGCGATGCAGGGGCTTGTGCTCGCTGACTCATTTTTTATGTTGTTTGTTTTTTGGGAACTGACTTCAATAACGTCGTTTCTCTTGATCGGCTTTAATCACACAAAAGAAAAATCGCGCCGTGCTGCTATGCAGGCCCTTGTCGTGACCGGTGTGGGCGGGTTGTCATTGCTCGCGGGTTTGATCGTGATCTGGAACGTGACAGGTGTTTCTGAGATTTCACTTCTGCTCAGTACGGGTGATGCGTTGCGCAATAGCCCGTTTTATCTTCTGGCATTGATTTTAGTGCTTGGCGGGGCCTTTACAAAATCTGCGCAATTTCCGCTGCATTTTTGGCTTCCTAACGCGATGGAGGCGCCGACGCCTGTTTCGGCCTATCTGCACTCGGCAACCATGGTTAAAGCCGGTGTGTTTCTGTTGATGCGGATGAACCCTGTCATGGGTGACACAGTTTATTGGGAGACCATACTTCCAGTTTTCGGCGGGCTCACACTTTTGGTCGGCACTTTGCTGGCGGTGCGCCAAACCGATTTGAAATTGATGCTGGCTTACACAACCGTGGCATCCCTTGGACTTCTTGTAATGCTCACCGGATTTGGCACGAGCAAAGCTATAGAAGGCGCGGTACTTTATTTAATCGCCCATTCGCTTTTCAAAGGCTGCCTTTTCATGGTGGCGGGCAATGTTGATCATGAAGCAGGCACCCGGGACGTGTGACCAAGCTCGGCGGCTTGATGGCGGCCATGCCAATTACATTTGGTGCTGCGATATTAGCGGCCCTGTCGATGGGCGGCCTTCCACCATTTGTTGGATTTCTAGCAAAAGAAGAAATTTATTATGGCATCGCATCTGGCGATTCGTGGTCAATGCTGATTACGGCTGTTGCGATTTTAGGCAATGCGTTGATGCTGGTGATTGGCTTTGCTGTCGCCCTAAAACCGTTTCTGGGCGCAAAAGTTGATACGCCAAAAGCCGCCCATGAAGCACCACTGCTTATGTATATTGGCCCTGTCGTTTTGGCTGCGTGCGGCTTGATTGGCGCGCTCTTGTCAGGTTTCTTGCATGAGTTCTTTTCAAGCCCCATGGCTTCTGCTGTTGCAGGTACACCGCTGAAAATTGAGATTACGGTCATTCCGCATCTGGGCTTGGCGCTTACCCTTTCATTGATAACGGTTGCGCTCGGCTTTGTGCTCTATCGAGTGATGGGCACTATGAGAATGCAAATTGCACGCGTGCTCGACTTTATTGGCTGGGGGCCGGATCGCGGTTTTGACCAAGCCATGCAGGGGCTAGTGAGCGGCGCAACGCGTCTGACGCGTGTCATTCAAAACGGCTCTATGGAGTTTTATGTTTTCACAATTTTTGCGACATTGGGGTTAAGTCTTTGGGTTGGCTTGATTGGCGGCGGCGAGCTGCCAAACGTTCCTTCCTTTCCAAGCCTTTTTGTTTACGAGTGGGCGCTTTTGCTGATCTGTGTTTTGGGCCTCTTCTCGGTACTTTGGGCAAAAAACCGTCTAACGGCGATCGTATCTCTCGGCATCCAAGGTTTCGCCGTTGCCCTGCTGTTTATGCTCATGGGCGCACCGGATCTGTCGTTTACGCAGTTTATGGTTGAAACCTTATCGGTGGTTATTTTAGCCCTTGTCATGACGCGCCTTCGGCTGACACCGCAAGATCACCGCTCTACCTCACAGCTAATCCAAGACGGTGTGGTTGCTTTTGCCTGCGCGTCGGCGATGACGATGATTTTGCTTGGCGTGGTGCAAACGAATTTTGACCCTGCCTTGACCACATTTTTCAACGCTTATTCCTACACCATTGCGCAGGGCAAAAACATCGTGAACGTCATCTTGGTCGATTTCCGCGGGGTGGATACGTTCGGCGAAATCGCAGTTGTGATGGTATCTGGCCTGGCTATTCTGGCTCTTATTCGCGTCACACCCAAAAAGCGCCGCGTTAACGCACCCGAAATTGTTGCCGAAGAGGAGACAGCATAATGCGGACTCTTATTTTTCGGACCGTCGCACCTTATTTTAGCAGCCTTATGATTGTGTATTCGATCTTCGTGTTGCTGCGCGGGCATAACGAACCGGGTGGTGGGTTTATCGGCGGGTTGATTGCCGCGTCTGCTCTGGCCATTTACGGCATCGCATGCGGCGTTTCTCCCGTGCGCCGCGCGATCAGGTTTCATCCCATGTCGATAGCAGGTTTTGGTCTTTTAATGGCGGCAATTGCCGGTCTTATGTCGTTGCCGCTCCATGTGCCTTTTATGACTGGACTTTGGATTTATCCGACGATTTTTGGCGTTGAGCTAAAGCTGTCCACAACGCTCGTCTTTGATATCGGGGTTTATCTTGTTGTCTTAGGATCAATCGCATCGACTGCCCTTGCGTTGGAAGAAAGGGAGCGCGACTGATGGAAGTAGCGATTGCCATATTAACAGGCGCATTCTTTTTCGTGTCCATTTACTTGATGCTGTCGCATCACATCATCCGCATTTTGTTAGGCACTGCCGTTTTGAGCAATGCGGTAAACCTTACGATTTTTGCGACAGGCCGCATCACCCGTGAAGTGCCACCCATCATTGGCGCAGACGCCTATGTGCCCATTGAAGGCATTGCCAACCCGCTGCCGCAAGCACTTGTGTTGACAGCAATCGTGATTGCCTTTTCGTTTTTCGCGTTTCTGTTGGTGCTGGTTTTCAGAACGTATCAAGAGCTTGAAACTGACGATACCGCAGAAATGCGCGAAGCAGAACCAAAAGACAGCGCATTGCCGCCACTAGGCTATTAGGGAAGACTAAGATCAGATGGCCACAGGTTCAAAACCGGAAATAAATTTGGGCGAAGCGCTGGTACTAACCGATACTGCGTTAGCAAATTGGCTTATCACCGCACCATTGATCCTTGGTTTTGTATTTGGCGCGTTATGCCTGATGCAGCGTAAGGATGTTCGCCGTCAGGCTTGGATTGCGATAACAGGTCTCATTTTAATGCTCGCTGCGGACATGGCGCTGTTTTGGCACGTGCTTCAAAATGGCAATATGGTCATGACAATGGGGCGCTGGCTGCCGCCTTTTGGTATCACATTCGTGGCCGATATGCTGGGCGCAACCTTCGCGCTGATCGCTGGTATTGTTGGCCTTGCGGGCGGTATTTATGCGCTACAAGATATCGACGAAACGGGGCGCCGTTACGGATTTTATCCGTTTTTACTTCTGATGTTGGCAGGGGTTACGACTGCGTTCCTAACGGGCGATATCTTCAATCTCTACGTCTGGTTTGAAGTGCTGCTGATATCTTCTTTTGGCTTGCTCATCCTTGGTTCCGAGCGGGCTCAGATGGATGGCGCAACAAAATATGCCTTTTTGAACCTGATTGCGACAACGCTGTTTTTGATCGCCGTTGCCTATTTGTACGGTCTTTTCGGCACGCTTAATATGGCAGATATCGCGCGAAAGTCGGAAGGCTTGCAAGACAGTGGTCCGCATTTTACGGTCGCGATCTTGTTCCTGTTTGCTTTTGCCATGAAGGCCGCCGCGTTTCCGCTCAATGCTTGGTTGCCCGCCTCCTACCATACGCCGCGCATCGCTGTTTCGGCCATATTCGCGGGACTGCTCACTAAGGTTGGTGTCTACGCGCTGCTGAGATTGTTTTTAACGTTGTTTCCCTCAGATCGAGACGACCTTGCCGGTGCAATTGCTGTCATTGCAGGGCTAACAATGGTGCTTGGTGCGATTGGTGCGCTTGCGCAAACCGACATTCGTCGCCTGCTCGGATATTTGGTTATATCGGGCATAGGGTTGATGCTTGCAGGGCTGGCGCTCGGTAGCCAAATAGGACTGTCAGGATCAGTGTTTTATGCTGCCCATTCGATGATCATTATGACCGCGTTATATTTACTCGCGGGCAAGATGGGGCATGCCATGGGCACGTTCGATCTTCATCAGGCAGGCGGCTTGTATAAAACTATGCCTTGGCTTGCTGCTCTGTGCTTGGTGCTGATTTTTGCTGCATCGGGCCTGCCGCCATTTTCGGGTCTTTGGCCAAAGGTATTTTTGGTCAAAGGCGCGATTGATGTAGGCGCATGGTGGTTGGCAGCGGCGATCATTTTATCTGGCCTCCTCACAACGATCGCCTTGGTGCGTATGTTTGCGTTTTCCTTTTGGCGCGATAGGCCTGATGGCAGTATTGTCACGATTGTCCTAACTGGCCAAAAGGCATCAATAACCGTGACATCCATCCTTGCTTTGATAACAGTTGTTGCCGGTATTTATCCCGAGCCATTCGCTTCTGAAACAATACGTAACT
>JAXHNY010000061.1:0-32563 GCA_034519905.1 Ahrensia sp. | reverse complement strand
TGCATTGCAGCATTTTGCGCGCTAGGCATGGGTTTCAGACCTCTTGTCGGGCAGTGTCATGGACGGACTAAAACTATTAGCGCTGGATATCGAAGACTTGGCCGTGATTTCTGCCCATGTGCAGGATGCGGTATCGAAACCGTCTATGTTGGAATATGCCGCCAAAACGAAACAGTTTTCGCTCGTGTTGAACCGTTTTGCATGGGACGTAGGCAATAAAAAACGCAGCACCTATGAGCGCCGTGGATCGGTTCTTAGTTTTGCGCGGGTGCACAATGTTAAAACACTTGGAATCCGGCGCGGCGACGAGGCTCAAGTTTTGTCACTATTGACCGTCAAATTTTCGCCTACTGATTTGCCCGCTGGCAAGATCGACTTAATCTTTGCCGATGGGCTGATTGTGCAACTAGATGTGGAGTGCGTCGAAGTGCGGCTGGACGATTTAGGTTCAGCGTGGGAAACGAAATTTAAGCCGCGTCACCCGCTGGCATGAATTTATTTCGGAGAAAATAGTGCCACACTTTTTACATGCGACTGATTCAGATTTTGAAACTCGCTTTACTGCCTTTCTGGGTATGAAGCGGGAGGTGTCTGCCGATGTCGACGCTACGGTGCGCGCGATTTTGCAAGACGTGCGCGCGCGGGGCGATGCTGCTGTTTACGACTATACACTGAAATTTGACCGATTAGATTTGGCCAAGACACCTATGCGTGTTGCTGCCGATGAACTTGAGGCTGCGCTGGCTGGCGTCGATTCCAGTACGCTTGAGGCACTGACGCTTGCGCGCGACCGAATTGCATCGCACCACAAACGCCAATTGCCAAAAGATGATCTTTACACGGATGCAATCGGCGTTGAGCTCGGATCGCGGTGGACAGCTGTCGAAGCGGTTGGTCTTTATGTGCCAGGCGGCACCGCCTCCTATCCAAGTTCGGTGCTCATGAACGCGCTGCCCGCTGTTGTCGCCGGTGTCGAACGCATTGTGATGGTGGTGCCATCGCCCGACGGCAAATTGAACCCGCTTGTTTTGGCCGCTGCGCATTTGGCAGGCGTGACGGAAGTCTACCGGATTGGCGGGGCGCAGGCCGTGGCGGCGCTGGCCTATGGCACGCAGACGATTGCACCCGTTGCTAAGATCGTCGGTCCGGGCAACGCTTTTGTTGCAGCCGCCAAACGTCAGGTATTTGGCACCGTGGGCATTGATATGATTGCTGGCCCCTCAGAAGTGCTGGTTGTTGCTGATGCGCATAATGATCCGGACTGGATTGCCGCCGATCTTTTGGCGCAGGCCGAGCATGACACCGGTGCGCAATCAATTCTGATTACCGATGATCAAGGCTTTGCAGATGCAGTCAGCGCTGCGGTCGAGCGCCAATTGAAAACCCTTGGTCGCGCGCAAGACAGCTTCCGCCAGTTGGGCAGATTTTGGCGGCATCATTATGGTCGACGATATTCATAGTGATGCCAGCCTATTGCTAATCAACCGCATCGCGGCCGAACATCTGGAATTGGCCTGCGAGAATGCTGATGGTTTAGCAAAGCGCGTGCGCAATGCGGGTGCAATCTTTATTGGTCGCTATACGCCTGAAGTGATTGGTGACTACGTGGGCGGGTCTAACCACGTGTTGCCGACAGCGCGGTCAGCGCGGTTTTCGTCCGGCCTTGGCGTGCTGGATTATATGAAGCGCACTTCGCTGTTAAAGTTAGGGCCAGATCAATTGCGGGCGCTGGGACCGGCAGCGATACGATTGGCTAAGGCCGAAGGGCTTGACGCGCATGGTCGCTCGGTGTCCATTCGCCTCAACATAAATGATGGATAAACCATGAGCGAAGGGGCGGAATTTCATGCCAATGATCGGCTGACCGATATTTCTTTCGATCAGTCCATTGGCCGCTCTACGCCCGACGTTGAGCATGAACGTGCGGTGGCGATTTTCGATCTTCTAGAAAAAAATTGTTTTAAGCCGGTCGGCGAAAAAGTACCGTCTGGCCCCTATTTATTAAAGTTGGCTGTGATCGACGGCAAGTTGGTGTTTGTGATAACGCTCGAAAATGGTGCGGACGTGGCCACGCACATTCTTTCGCTTGGGCCCTTTCGCCGAATCGTGCGCGACTATTACATGATTTGCGAGAGCTACTATGAAGCAATTAAAACTGCATCGATCACACAGATAGAGACCATCGATATGGCACGGCGCGGTGTGCATAATGATGGTTCAGAAACATTGCAAAAGCGGCTTGAAGGTAAGATTTTGGTTGATTTTGATACCGCTCGCCGTTTGTTCACTCTTGTTTGTGTGCTGCACTGGCGGGGATAATGTTGGTTCTTACAGGTTTCTGCTGCTGAATAACCGCACATTTGACTATTCAAACGCGCGCAACTGTTATAAACGGGCGCTCATGAGAGCATGAGCTCACACTTACGTGCACTGATGAAGGCACATTTTAAAAGGTACTGATTTAAGTATGGCGAAGGAAGAACTCCTAGAATTTCCAGGCATCGTGTCGGAATTGCTCCCAAATGCAACATTTCGTGTGAAGTTAGAGAATGAACATGAAATTATTGCCCACACGGCGGGTAAGATGCGCAAAAATCGTATTCGTGTGTTGACGGGCGACAAGGTGCTCGTTGAAATGACTCCTTATGATTTGACCAAAGGTCGTATCACTTACCGATTTAAATAATTCCCAATTGAAGCTGAAACCATGAGCGTTTTTCAAAAACTAGTTTTGGCTTCTGGATCACCGCGCCGCGTTGAATTGCTTGCCCAGGCTGGGCTTGAGGCCGATCGGCTTATTCCGGCCAATGTCGATGAAACGCCGCTGCGTGCCGAGCATCCGCGGTCGTTGGCGCGCCGCCTCGCTAAAGCAAAGGCTGAAAAATCCCATTCGATTGTTAGGGAAGATGGCGAGACGGACAACTGTTATGTCCTTGCTGCGGATACTGTTGTCTCTGTCGGGCGTATTATTTTGCCTAAGGCGGAATTGCTTGATCAAGCGTCGCAGTCGCTTCGGCTCTTATCTGGCCGGGCGCACAAAGTTCATACGGGATTATGCCTGATAACCCCTAAAGGGAAAACCCGCGTTTCGGTCGTTGAAACCAAAGTGCGGTTTAAACGCCTGTCACGCGAGGAAATGGACAGTTATCTTGCATCTGGTGAATGGCGCGGCAAGGCCGGTGGCTATGCTATTCAAGGGCTTGCAGGCACTTTTGTGGTCAAGCTCGTTGGCTCCTACACCAATGTTGTTGGCTTGCCGCTGTTTGAGACGGTGAAGCTGATGACCGATGAGGGCTTCAAAGTTCATTTCAACTGGCTGGCTGGCGGAAACGTATGAGTAGCGACAATGTTGAACCGCTTCGGCCGAAAGTAAAAATGCCCCGAGTGTAAGCGTGAAAGTACACGTGCGACCTACCCGTTTTGTTCGCAGCGTTGCAAAGATGTCGATATGAATCGCTGGTTGTCTGGGGCTTATGTAATTCCCGGTCCAGAGCTGACCGATGAGGACGATTACGAGGCGGTGGAGTTCAAGCCTGAAACTGGCGAATAAAGCGTTTCACGTTAAGCCTCTCATCACCAAACGCTGCCTGAAATCAAAGATTTCAACGCGTAAGGTGATACCTGATGTTTCAAGTTAAACGCGAAACGCGCTAGCGCAGCGACGGAATGGGTATTTGGATGCTAACCGCATTTCAACTTATCTGAGTTATTTCCTTAAAAAGAGGAAAATAATGATGCGTTTTGCAATTATTGGCACGGGCTTTGTTGCCGACTATTATATGACCACGCTGGTAAACCACCCAGAATTGGAGTTGGCTGGCGTATTTGATACAAATTCGGTTCGGCTGCAGCAGTTTTGCGCATTTCACAAAGTCAAACCTTACGAAAGCATGGCGGCGCTATTGGCAGATGATTCTGTCGACATGGTTGCCGTTTTGACAACGCCGGAAACACATTTTGAAATTACAAGCGCGGTGCTTGACGCCGGTAAACATGTCTATTGCGAAAAGCCGCTGGCCACGGATATGGACAACGCGTGCAAATTGGTGACGCAAGCCGCCAATGCTCGACTTATAATTGCCGGCGCACCCGCCAATGCCTATTCCGAAGCGTTTTTAGCAACAAAAAATGCACTTGATACAAGTGAAATCGGTACGCCTAAGTTGGTATATGCGGAGATGGAGGACGGTGCTGTATTTCGCGAGCGTTGGCAAGAATGGCGAAGTCAAAGCGGTGCACCATGGCCCGGTCGCCATGAGTTTGAAATTGGCTGTACACTTGAACATGCGGGTTATGGGCTATCGTGGTTGGTAGGGCTGTTCGGTTCGATTAGGCACATATCAGGCACATCGGCAACGTTGTTTCTTGATAAGGGCGTTGATATCGCGCTAGAAAATATGGCGCCAGATTTTTCTACCGCTGTGCTTGCGTTTGAAAATGGTGTGATCGCGCGGCTGACATGCGGACTTTGTGCACCGAAAGATCGCTCGCTGACCATAATGGGCGATGGCGGTACCCTTACGGTGGCCGATCTTTGGGACAATCGCTCGCAAATTCATATCGAGCGGATTGGTGAAAATCCATCAACGCTGTTTCGCGTATTTCGCCGTCTGGAAGCGATACGTGGCAAATTCTTACCCGCGAAAATTCCCGCAGGTCGCAAGTTAAAATATGGAAATTTGCGCAAATCGGCGCTTCCTTCCTATCCATCGCAAATCGACTTTGCCGCCGGCCTTCTGCAAATAGCCAAAAGTGCACAAGGCGCAGGAAAATCGAGAAAGGTACTCGCCGCTGAAGCCTTGCACATTACCGAAGCTGCCCTCGCGCTGAACCGTATTAGCGATCACGATGGCCGCTATATCATGACAAGTTCGATTTAATTCTATTGGTCTGGTTCGATCAGACACCTTGCATGCGATAGGTTGCACGCGTACAGGGGGCGCGTGTCAGTTGGCCGGGCGGCCGCGCCGTATCAATGTCGAAAGACGTGCGGTGAGGAAAGTCCGGGCTCCGCAGAGAACAGTGCCGGATAACGTCCGGCGAGGGCGACCTTAGGGAAAGTGCCACAGAAAGCAAACTACCTGCGCTTAGCGTGGGAAAAGGTGAAAGGGTGCGGTAAGAGCGCACCGCATTGTTGGTAACAACAATGGCAGGGTAAACCCCACTGGGAGCAAGACCGAATAGGGATGGCATTGAGGTTTGGAAACTTGCCTCACGCGGGCTCACCGTGGATCATCCGGGTAGGTTGCACGAGGCGCATAGCAATATGCGTCCCAGATGAATGGCCGCCACGTTTTGGATTTATCTCCAAGGCCATACAGAACCCGGCTTACAGGCCAACTGACACATTCAACGCATCAACGCGTTTCGCGTTAAATCTGAATCACCGAAGGCTGCCTGAAATCATAGATTTGGGCGCGTTAGGTGATCTTTGAAGTTTCAAGTTAAACATGAAACGCTCGAAGTGACGGCTTTTTGAACATCGTTAGTGTTCAATTGCCAGTTGCCTTCGAAATCCTAACGCTTCCTTAAGGTTAACAACGGATAAATGCTGGTTTGATGCTGTTAAGAACCGATATGCCCGAAAATCCGAAAATGTGTAGTTTAATCCCGTTGACCCCTACGATATCCCATGATACCCCAAATATGGCTTGATCAAACCTCGCGTTGGGCGCTTCGTTCGATGTTTGTGCAGTGTTGGCATGGGGCGTATGCGCCTGCTGGCAGCCTAAAACATCGAATAGCTGTGCGTTTTCGTATGCTTGGTCGGCAAGTCAAAGTGGAAATTTCGCGTCCGTGGGGGACGGCGATATGAAACGTCCACTCAATGAAGCAGGTCGCGCGGCGGGATGGAAACTTGCCGCTGAAGATTGTAGCCAATTGTCAAAGGTCTTTCGTGGAGCGGTTCCTATCCAATGCAGTCAACCGAATAGATGTGAAGGGGCGGGTATCCGTTCCAGCACAATTTCGCTCGACTTTGCAGATAAAAGGCTTGACCGATCTCTACGCGCTTCAGTCCATCGATATGGCGGCAATCGATGCGGGCGGCATGGATCTTCTGGAGAAATACGAAGAACGTATGGCGCTAGACGATCCGTTTTTGCGCAGCTCGGACGACATGTCGTTTTTCTGCCATGGCGATGGGGCGTTTTTGAAGTTGGACGGGGCTGGGCGCATCACCGTGACGGACTTTATGCGCGAGCACACAGGAATAACCGATCACATCGCATTTGTCGGTCGGGGTCACTTTTTTCAGATGTGGGAGCCGACGCGCTTTGCGGATTATCGTTCTCAAGTGCGCGCACGGCTGCTTGCCAAACGCGATCAAAACGAAGGTCAAAAAATTTGACCGGAGCACCGCACATACCTGTGATGTTGCAAGAAGTGCTGGCGGCGCTTGATCCAAAAAGTGGTATGCATATTGTTGACGGTACTTTTGGTGCTGGCGGCTATTCCTCAGCGATTTTAGACCTTGGCGCACAGGTAACGGGGTTTGACCGTGACCCGAATGCGGTGTCTGCCGCTCAAAGTATGATTGATGCGCATAGCGGAAAACTATCGCTGATCGAAGCGCCGTTTTCGTCTATGGCGGACCACTTTGAGCCGCAGTCTGTTGATGGTGTCGTGCTCGATATTGGCGTTTCATCGATGCAGCTTGATCAGGCGGAGCGCGGATTTTCATTTCGCTTTGATGGTCCGCTCGATATGCGCATGGCGCAAAGCGGGCTGAGTGCCGCCGATGTGGTCAATACTTTTGCCGTCAATGATATCATCCGTATCATCGGCATTCTGGGCGAAGAGCAAAAAGCGAGTAAAATCGCCAAGTCTATCGTCGATGCGCGGCAGCAAGCGCGTTTTGAGACCACCTTGCAGCTTAGCAAAGTGATCGAGAAAGCTAACCCGCGTCGGCACAATGATAAAATCCATCCCGCCACACGCAGCTTTCAGGGGCTTCGCATCTTCGTTAATGATGAGCTGGGTGAATTGGCGCGCGCGCTATTTGCGGCTGAAACAATATTAAAACCCGGCGGAAAACTTGTCGTTGTCACGTTCCATTCGTTAGAGGATCGTATCGTGAAACGCTATTTTCAAGATCGCACAAGCAACCCCAGTAACTCGCGATATTTGCCGGCATCGGTTCCCGCGCCTTTGCTTTGGCGCGATTTTTGGTAAGGCCGTTTTGGAGGCAAGCGAGGGTGAGATCGCTGTAAACCCGCGCTCGCGGTCGGCCAAATTGCGCCATGGCACGCGCACCGTGGCTCGCCCGCGCAAAGCAGACCTCTCAATTTTTAAATTACCAAATCTGCCTTGGCCGAGTGTGGCTGCAGAACATTCGATCGAACATTCTAAGTGGAGGCGCTGAGATGATGCGTTGGTTCAATCTGGCCTTGTTTGGCGTTGTTATCGCCGCTGCAACTTGGACATACCAAGTCAAGCACGATGCGGAAGTCAAACTTGATGAAATTCGCACCCTTGAAAGTCAGATCGCTCTGGAGCGTGAGACGATTGAACTTCTGCGCGCTGATTGGGCAAAGCTCAGCCACCCGGCTCGGCTCCAAGTGCTTGCGGAACGTTATCATGACACACTCGGGTTGAGCGTGACTGAGGCCGACCAGATCATTACGGTTGATGAGCTACCAGAGGTGCCTGTCTTTGCCCCAGGCGATGGTGTTGGTGAATTGATCGCTGGCCAAACCACGGATGACATGACAACCAGTGCGATTAAAAAAGGAGCAAGCCAATAATGCGGTTACCGTTCCTGCACTTGTTTAAAAGTCAGCCTTTGTCATTGAGGCAAATGCCCAGCAACCGGCGCCAAGCAAATGCGGGTCGCAATCGGGCGCTGATTACTTTTGGATGCTTTGTTGCGGTGTATGGCGTTATTGGCGCACGGCTGGTGGAATATGGTATCGCAAAGCCCGATGACGGCGCACGTTATAGTGCGACCGACCGCATTATGGCAGCGCGTCCAGATTTGGTTGATCGCAACGGAGCGATCATGGCGTCCGATATTCGTGTGGCGTCACTCTATGGGGAGCCTCGCCGCATTATCGACCCCAATGAGGCGGTCGAAGCTATTTCCAGCGTTCTGCCTGATATTGATTATAAAGAATGGCATCGCAAACTTTCATCGGGTGCCGGGTTTGTTTGGCTTCGGCGCGAATTGACGCCAAAACAACAGGCCGACGTGATGGCGCTTGGCATCCCCGGCATTGGTTTTAGAAATGAGACAACACGGTTTTATCCCGGCGGTCCATCTGCTTCGCATATCGTAGGTCTCGTCAATATAGACAATGCCGGTATTTCGGGGATTGAAAAATATATCGATGACCAAGGCGTTGGTGCACTCCAAGATTTAGGATTGGATGTTTCGGCGGAATTGCCGCCAGTAAAACTGTCAATCGATTCAGGTGTTCAGCATATTGTGCGCGATGAATTGGTCAAAGCTGTTGAACGCTACAGCGCGATTGCAGCTGGTGCGATTGTATCTGAACGCAAAAACAGGCGAAGTCGTCGCCATGGCCTCTGTGCCCGATTACGATCCCAATGACCCATTTAATGCGGGCGATAAAGATCGGCTGAATCGCATGTCGGCAGGCACCTATGAAATGGGTTCCACGTTCAAGGCTTTTACGACGGCTATGGCGCTTGATTCTGGCCTTGTGAACATGAACAGCCGTTTTGATGCGCGTAACCCGATCCAAATTGCGCGTTTCACGATAAATGATTTCCACGGCAAAAAGCGTGTTTTAAGTGTGCCTGAGGTGTTTATTTATTCGTCAAACATCGGAACAGCTAAAATGGCCGACGTGGTCGGCATTAACGGGCACCGTGATTTTCTCAAAAAGATCGGCCTGCTCGACCGCGTTAACACGGAGCTGCCTGAGACTGCAAAACCGCTTGAGCCACTAGAATGGAAGAAGTTGAACTCGATTACGATTTCCTTTGGTCATGGTGTGACAACGACCCCGCTGCAAACAGCAGTGGCGGCAGCGGCACTTGTCAATGGTGGCAAGTTGATAGCGCCGACATTTCTGCCGCGTACGCAAGAGCAGGCGAACGCTATTGCCACCCAAGTGCTGAAACCTAAAACCAGTGCCGAGATGCGCTATTTGTTCCGATTAAATGTCGAAGAGGGTTCTGGGCGAAACGCGGAAGTTGATGGATATTTTGTTGGCGGCAAAACCGGAACGGCGGAAAAAGTTGTCAACGGACGCTACTCTAGCGACAAGCGGTTCAATGCGTTTTTGGCGGCGTTTCCGATGAATGATCCACAATATGTTGTTCTGACGATTATTGACGAGCCAAAGCCTGAAAAGGGCAAAGATGGCGCCACTGCGGGCTCCAACGCTGCACCAATGGTGAGTGCCATTGTGCGCCGTTCGGCTTCGCTTCTGGGTGTTGTGCCAAGTTTCACGGGCAATCGTGAAGCCTTACAAGTGTCTTATTAAAGCGTTTCGCGTTAAACTGTATCACCAAACGCTGCCTGAAATCAGAAATTTCAACGCGTTTGGTGATATCTGATGTTTTAAGTTAAATGTGAAACGCTCTTGAGTATAGTATGCGTTAAATCGCGCGTGATTCTGGAATTAAAATGCACTCAGCTGATCTTACAAGAATACTGTCAGAAGCGGGCTTGATCAGCGATGAGGGGGCGCTGCCGAGCATCGATTTTTCCGGTGTCACATCGGATTCACGTCAAGTGGCAGCGGGTGATGTGTTTGTTGCCTTGGCAGGTGTAAAAACCGACGGTGCAAAATATGCTTCGGCCGCCACTCAAGCCGGCGCTGCGCTCATCATTTGCGGACAGGCTGATGAGATCGGCGATTTAAGCGTTCCGGTTCTGCGCGTTACAGACGCGCACCGCGCTTTGGCGCTTTTGGCGGCAGCGTTTTACGGACCTCAACCAGAAACTGTTGTTGCGGTAACGGGCACGGCTGGCAAAACATCCGTTGCCGCATTTGTGCGCCAGATTTATGCCCATGCAGGTTTTGCCGCTGCCAGCATAGGCACGACTGGGATTGAGCGGCCCGGCGGCCATATCGCTGGATCATTAACGACGCCGGATCCTGTTGTTCTGCATGTGGAAATGCGTAATCTTGCGGCAGAAGGGGTCACCCATGTTGCCATGGAAGCCTCTAGTCACGGACTAACCCAGCGGCGGCTTGATGGCGTTCGCTTAGCAGCGGCAGGTTTTACCAACCTTGGCCGCGACCACATGGATTATCATCCAACGGTGGAGCATTATCTAGCGGCAAAAATGCGCCTGTTTGATACGTTGATGGATCGAGGACAACCGGCGGTTATTTTTGCCGATGATGCCTATTCTCAGGCAGCGATTGATGCGGCAACCAATGCTGGTCTTGAGGTTTTGACCGTTGGTCGAAGCGGCTCTTTTATAACACTAAAACGCGTTGAGCATGAGCGCCATCGCCAGATTTGCGAGATCGAACATTCAGGCAAAATTTACCGCGTTGAACTGCCCTTGGCGGGTGAGTTTCAAATTGCCAACGCACTTGTCGCCGCAGGTCTTTGCATGGCAACGGGGGTAAGCGCTGAGATCGCTTTGGATGCCTTGCAATCGCTTAAGGGTGCGCCGGGGCGGCTTGAGCATATTGGTTCTACGCAAAACGGTGCGCTCATCTATGTGGATTATGCGCACAAGCCAGAAGCGCTCGAACAAGTGCTTCTATCGGTTCGCCCGTTTACGACTGGCAAAGTCGTCCTTGTGTTTGGATGCGGCGGCGACCGTGATCCTGGTAAGCGTCAAATTATGGGCGAAATCGCAAATCGACTTTCCGATGTCGTCTATGTGACTGACGATAACCCGCGCACGGAAGACGCTGCAAGTATTCGCGCTGCGATTATGCAAACCGCCCACGGCGCATTTGAAATTGGAGATCGCCGCGAAGCAATCCGCGCCGCCGTTGCAAAACTTGGCGAGGGCGATACGCTTATTATAGCCGGTAAAGGCCATGAGACGGGTCAATATATCAACGGGGTAAATCACCCATTTTCTGATCACGACGAAGCGCGCTTAGCGATTGCCGAGGTTGGCCCTAAACGTGCGCAGCCCCTTTGGACAGGCACGGCGATGGTCGAGGCGATGCATGCGCGGCCACTTAACGGCGTGCCTTTGGAAGTGACAGGCATCTCCATCGATACGCGTACACTGAAAAAAGGCGATGCTTTTTTTGCCATCAAAGGCGACACGATGGACGGGCATGATTATGCGACCGCAGCTGCGGCGGCGGGTGCGTCTGTGCTTGTTGTTGACGAGCGTAAGTTGCCAGCGCTTGGCCGCGTAAGCTTACCGCTGATGGTTGTGAATGATGTGCTTAAGGCGATGGAAAATCTTGGCCGCGCTTCGCGCGCGCGTACCAACGCCAAGATCATTGCCGTCACGGGTTCTGCTGGTAAAACAACCACAAAAGATGCGCTGCGCCATGTTTTGTCATCATGCGGTGTTGTTCATGCTTCAGCGGCCTCGTTCAACAATCATTGGGGTGTTCCGCTGACCTTGGCGCGGATGCCGCAAGAGACAGATTTCGGCATATTCGAAATCGGCATGAACCATGCGGGCGAGATTACGCCGCTCGTCAAAATGGTACAGCCTCATGTCGCGATGGTCACACTTGTTGCTGCTGCTCATATGGGTAATTTTAAAAACCTTGATGAGATTGCCCATGCAAAAGCTGAAATTTTCAGCGGCCTCGCCAAAGGTGGCACTGCGCTTATCAACCGCGATGACAAGCGCTTTAAGATGCTGACCGATCTTGCGGCAAAAGCGGGTGCAAAAAATATTGCTGGCTATGGGGCGAACCGCCTTGGTGATGTTGTGCTGAAGCAAGCTGACTATTTAGATCATAGCACTAAGGCCAAGGCTAAAATTTTTGGCACGGAGCGCGAGTTTTCCATCGGTGTGCCTGGAAAGCATGTTTTGCAGAACGTTCTTGGCGTCCTAGGCGCTGCCCATTTGGTTGGTGCTGATTTGAGCATGGTTGCTGCGGCGCTTGCCACACTTGAAGCTCCCGATGGGCGCGGCAAGAGCTACGAGCTGAACATTGGAAACGGCAAATTTACGCTGATCGACGAAAGTTATAATGCTAATCCTGCTTCAATGGAGGTTGCGCTGGAAATGCTGAGTAACCATCAGTTGGTCTCTGGTGGCCGGCGTATTGCGGTGTTGGGCGATATGTTGGAACTCGGCAAATTTTCGCAAAAATTACATAAGGGTTTGGCCGAACCTTTGCTGCGTTTTGGCATAACGCATGTTTACATGGCGGGGCCAGAAATGGCGGCGTTGAACGATGCTTTGCCAAGCAATTTGGACAAACATCATTTCAGCGATGTCAATGCGCTTTTGAGTGCATTAGTAGACGTACCAAAATCTGGTGATGTGGTTATGCTCAAAGCGTCAAACGGGATTGGGTTTTCAAAAATTTTAAAGGCGCTGCAAAAGGCGCATGACGATAAATAAAGTTTTGCTGTGCGATACGCGCGGCATTTGAGGGACGTATAAATGCTCTATTGGCTAACCCAATTTTCTGATCAGTTTCAGGTGTTCAACTTATTCCGGTACATCACTTTTCGTACGGGCGGTGCGCTGATTACGTCCGCTTTTATTGTCTTTTTGTTTGGCCCGAAAATTATCGCATCCTTAAAAGTGCGGCAAGGTAAAGGCCAGCCGATCCGAGCTGATGGACCGCAAACGCATTTCAAAAAAGCGGGAACGCCAACCATGGGCGGGCTTATGATTTTGGTGGGCATCATCGTTGCGACGTTGATTTGGGGGAATTTTGCAAACATTTATGTTTGGACTGTGCTGATGGTTATGGTCGGCTTTGGCGCAATTGGCTTTTATGACGATTATCTTAAAGTCACGAAGCAATCGGACAAGGGCTTTTCGGGTCGGATGCGATTGTTGCTCGAGTTCGCTATCGCTGGTCTTGCTTGCTACATGATTATGCGCGCTGGCAACCAGCCGTTTTCATCGAGCTTGGCGTTTCCGTTTTTTAAAGATTTTCTTTTTAACCTCGGGATATTCTTTATTCCCGTTGCCGCTTTCGTTATCGTAGGTGCTGGAAATGCTGTGAATTTGACCGATGGTCTGGACGGTCTTGCGATTGTGCCGATCATGATCGCCGGCGCATCATTTGGGATTATTTCCTATCTGGCGGGTAACGCCATTTTTGCCGATTACCTGCAAATCCATTTTGTGCCAGGCACTGGCGAATTGGCTGTGGTCATGGGCGCGCTTATTGGGGCGGGGCTTGGATTTTTGTGGTTCAACGCACCGCCTGCAGCCATCTTCATGGGTGACACCGGATCGCTTGCCTTTGGCGGATTGATTGGCACCGTAGCTGTTGCCACAAAACATGAAATCGTCATGGCTATCATCGGCGGGCTATTCGTCATTGAAGCGCTGAGTGTCATCATCCAAGTGGGTTATTTCAAAATGACTGGCAAGCGCGTTTTTCTCATGGCACCGATCCATCACCATTTTGAAAAAAAGGGCTGGACAGAAAGCCAAGTTGTCATCCGGTTCTGGATTATCGCTGTCATATTAGCGCTTGTCGGCCTATCAACGTTGAAGCTGCGGTAGAAAAAAGATGATCCAGCTGCATTGTATGGCAGGTAAGAAAGTTGCTCTGTTTGGTCTAGGCGGGTCTGGTATTGTCACAGCCAAAGCGCTGGTGGCAGGCGGTGCGCATGTTTACGCATGGGACGATAATCCTGATAGCGTAGAGCGTGCAGCTAATGATGGCGTTAATACAGTGGACCTCCGCGCACTCAATTGGGCAGATATAGACAGTTTTGTGTTGTCGCCCGGTGTGCCGCTTACCCACCCACAGCCGCATTGGAGTGCAGAACTCGCCAGCGCTGCGGGCGTAGAAATAATCGGCGATGTGGAGCTGTTTTGCCGTCAGCGCCGTGCATCGGGTAAAAACAGTAAGCTCATTGCGATTACGGGCACAAACGGCAAGTCTACGACGACTGCGCTTGTGACGCATCTTTTGAAATCAGCAGGGCGTGACGTTGAAATGGGTGGTAATATCGGTGTTCCTGTTTTGCAGCTGGCCGAACCCTGCGACGAAAAAATTTATGTCATTGAGTGTTCATCCTATCAAATTGATTTGGCACCGACACTGGATGCTGATGTTGCGATTTTGCTCAATCTTTCGCCTGATCATTTGGATCGCCATGGGACAATGGAAAACTATGCCGCTATCAAGCAGCGCTTAGTTCAAAAGGCAAAACAAGCTATCGTCGGCGTCGATGATGCGTGGTCAAGGGCTATTGCAGACCAGATCAACAATGTGCTCCCTATAGAAGTAAAGTCCGGCGCAAAAATGCTTGATCTGAGCCAAGCACCTTCCTTGCGCGGCGAGCACAATCTTCAAAACGCTTTGGCCGCCACAGCAGCTGGGCGCTGCGTCGGGCTGACCATAGACGAGATGTCTGATGCATTGAAAACGTTTGGTGGCCTTGCGCACCGGATGCAAATTGTCGGGGACTGGCAAGGCGTAAAATTTATCAATGACAGCAAAGCCACCAATGCTGATGCAGCGGCAAAATCGCTTTCGAGCTTTAAAGATATTTATTGGATTGCTGGCGGGTTGGCCAAAAAGGGCGGTATTGATGATCTGCGTCCGCTTTTTCGAAATATCACAAAAGCCTATCTGATTGGTGACGCGGCACCCGAATTTGCTTCTAGGCTCAGCGATAGAGTGCCTTATGAAATTTCGGCGACATTGGATGTTGCCGTTGCCCATGCTGCGCGTGACGCAGCAAAAAGTGTTAGAGCTGCGCGCGATGCATCATTAAGCTTGAGCAAAGAGCCGGTTGTCCTGCTTGCGCCAGCGGCGGCGAGTTTTGACCAGTTTCAGAATTTTGAAAAACGGGGTGATGCCTTTGTGGCAGCCGTTAAAGAACTCTCA
This sequence comes from Ahrensia sp., assembly GCA_034519905.1. Classification (GTDB taxonomy): domain Bacteria; phylum Pseudomonadota; class Alphaproteobacteria; order Rhizobiales; family Rhizobiaceae; genus Ahrensia. The sequence continues at coordinate 17,621 of JAXHNY010000061.1, read as the reverse complement.
TCTTCGTCAGGGGAGAATAGCTGATGTATGGACGCAGTGATAAAAGTCCCATCGCGCAGTGGTGGTGGACAATCGACCGTTGGTATTTGCTCGCGTTTAGCCTGTTGATCGGTTTTGGTATTGTCCTTTCCTATGCGGCTAGCCCCAACGTGGCTGAACGTATTGGTCTTGAGAGTTTTCACTTCGTCAAGCGTCATGCGGTTTTTCTCATTCCAGCAGTTGTTGTTATGATTGGTGTTTCTTTTCTCGATGAACGGCAAACACGCCGCCTTGCACTGCTTGTTTTAGCGGGATCGATCATTCTGATGGTTGTCGCTCTGTTCTTTGGGCAAGAGATTAAGGGTTCGCGCCGCTGGGTGCATTTTGCTGGATTTCAATTGCAGCCATCAGAATTTATGAAGCCGGCTTTTGTCATCATTTGTGCATGGATGTTCGCCGAGCGGCAAAAGCGCCCAGACATTCCGGGCAATCTTTTTGCGGGAATTTTGTTTGCCGCGATTGTGGGCCTACTCATTGCCCAACCGGATTTGGGGCAGACCATATTGCTGGCAGGCACTTGGGGTGCAATGTTTTTCATGGCGGGTATGTCTTGGCTATGGATCGCCATATTAGGTGGTTTGGGTGCCATGGGGTTGGTGGCAACTTATTACATGCTGCCGCACGTTGCCGGACGTATCGACCGCTTTTTGACAGGTGAGGGGGATACGTTCCAAGTTGATATGGGCCGTGAGGCTATTGTGCGCGGAAGCTGGTTTGGACAGGGGCCGGGCGAGGGTACGGTTAAGCGCGTTTTACCCGATAGTCATACGGACTTTATTTTTTCGGTTTTAGCAGAAGAGTACGGGATCATTCTTTGCATGGTTTTGGTTGGTGTTTTTGCCTTCATCGTTTTGCGAGGCCTGTTAAAGGCCGCCGGTGAGATCGATCCATTTCGGCGCTTTGCCGTGGCAGGTCTGGTGTGTTTGATCGGGTTTCAATCGATGATCAATATTTCGGTAAATCTACAGCTGATGCCTGCAAAGGGCATGACGCTGCCATTTGTTTCCTATGGCGGATCATCAATGATCGCGGTTGCGCTTACGGCTGGATTTATTTTGGCGCTTACCCGAAAGCGCCCCGAAACGCGTGCCGGGAAAGTTCGTTTTCAGGAGCCAGCAACGGGCGTATTTGAAGCGGCGGAATAGGACAAAAGATGAGTAAAGGCATTATCCTTTTATCCGCAGGTGGCACCGGTGGGCATTTATTTCCCGCCGAAGCGCTGGCCCATGAATTGACTACACGCGGGTGGGAAATTCACTTGGCAACCGATGATCGTGCACAAAAATATGCTTCGAATTTTCCGGCGCAGCAAACGCATATCATTCCCTCCGCTTCGCCCTCTGGCGGAAATCCGATCAATATGTTGAAGGCTGCTTATGCTCTCTACAAAGGCGTTCGCGCCTCGAAACTATTGATCTCAAAATTACAACCTAAAGCGGTCATCGGCTTTGGCGGTTACCCGACTGTGCCGCCGTTGGTTGCGGCGGCAGGAAAAGTGCCGACGATGATCCACGAGCAAAACGCAGTGGCGGGACGTGCCAATAAAATGCTTAGCGGACGCGTGAGCGCTATTGCGGGCGGTTTTTTAAAAGCTGAAGGGCCGGATGCCCATAAAATCATCGTGACTGGAAATCCTATCCGTCCGCCAGTGCGTGAGGCAGCTAAAGTTGCCTATATGCCGCATACAAAAACGGGGCCAATTAAGTTGGTCGTCTTTGGCGGCTCGCAAGGCGCACAGTTTTTTTCAAAGACTTTTCCTGAGGCCCTGGCGCTTATGCCGCAAAGTATCCGCGAGAGACTTGTGGTGACGCAGCAGGCGCGGCCTGAAGATGAGACTGCAGCCAAAATGCTCTATAGCCAAATGGGTGTGAAAGCGGAGGTGGCATCATTTTTTGACGACTTGCCGATGCGCATTGGTGGGGCTCATTTGGTGATGGCGCGCGCCGGCGCTTCGACAGTGTCGGAAATTGCTGCCATTGGCCGGCCTTCAATACTGGTGCCTTATCCATTCGCGCTTGATCACGATCAGGCGGCAAATGCCGAGGCGCTGGCTGCTGCTGGCGGAGCGATGGTTATGCGCCAAGATGATCTGGATGCGCAAACCATGGCTGATGCCTTGATGAAAATGTTTGACGCGCCCGATGAATTGGCAAAAATGGCTGCGGCTGCCAAGGCGGCAGGAAAACCCGATGCTGCCATCTTGCTTGCGGATTTGACAGAGGCTATTGCCAGCGGTCATACGGTGGCAGAATACAAGGCTGCGCATTCTGATCGGCTTTCACCCGCCGCATAAATTTGGAACAACACACATGAAAATGCCGCAAAATATTGGACTGGTTCATTTCGTCGGCATCGGCGGCATAGGCATGAGCGGCATAGCCGAAGTGCTCCATAATTTGGGCCATAAAGTGCAGGGGTCCGATCAAAGCGACGGACCGAACGTGCAGCGCTTACGCGATAAAGGCATCGAGGTTTTTGTTGGTCACACGGCGGCAAATCTGGGTGCTGCGGAAGTGCTTGTGGTTTCGACGGCGATCAAGAAGGATAACCCCGAGCTTGTCGCCGCGCGCGAGAAGCTTCTGCCCATCGTGCGCCGCGCCGAAATGCTGGCCGAAATTATGCGTTTTCGCAACGCTATCGCCATCGGGGGCACCCATGGCAAGACGACGACGACATCGTTGGTTGCGACATTGCTTGAAGCGGGCGGCCTCGATCCCACGGTGGTTAATGGTGGCATTATCAATGCTTACGGCACCAACGCGCGCATGGGCGAAGGCGAGTGGATGGTCGTTGAGGCCGATGAAAGCGACGGCACGTTTTTGAAACTGCCAGCCGATGTGGCGGTCATCACGAACATTGATCCTGAGCATCTTGATCACTACGGCTCTTTTGACAAAGTGCGCGAAGCGTTCCGCGCTTTTGTGGAAAATGTGCCGTTTTATGGCTTTGGTGTGTGCTGTATTGACCACCCCGAAGTGCAGGCGCTGGTTTCAAAAATCTCCGATCGCCGCGTTATTACTTATGGTGCCAACCCTCAAGCAGACGTGCGTTTTACGCAAAAGGGTATGGATGGTGGCGTGAGCCTATTTGATGTTGCTATTCGCGATCGTAAAGGTGGTGAGCCCATCGCTCTGACTGACTTGCGTTTGCCGATGCCTGGACTTCATAATATCTCCAATGCCACAGCGGCGATTGCCGTGGCACATGAATTGGGGCTAACGCCTGAGGCGATTAAGCGTGGTCTTGGTGCTTTTGGCGGCGTTAAACGGCGCTTTACACAAACGGGTGTTTGGAACGGCGTGACCATTATTGATGATTATGCGCACCACCCCGTTGAAATCAAAGCCGTCTTAAGCGCAGCACGTTCTGCGGCGGGCAACAACCGCGTGATCGCCGTGATGCAGCCGCATCGCTATACGCGGCTTAATGATCTTTTTGATGACTTTGCCGCGTGTTTTAATGACGCAGATATTGCCATGGTTTCGCCGGTCTATGAGGCAGGTGAGACGCCCATTGAAGGTATTCAAAACGATACTTTGGTGGCGTGCATGAAGTCTGGCGGACACCGCGACGCGCGCGTGATTGCCGGTGCCGCCGACGTTATGCCGATTGTCCGCGCTGAAGCGCATGCGGGAGATTATGTGATTTATCTTGGTGCTGGTTCGATTACGCAATGGGCTTATGCCTTACCGCGTGAATTAGCCGATGGTGGCCTTTAATGGCGGTCGACGGTGATGCATTGCTGGCGCGCATAAGCCCGATGCTTGGCGATCTTCGCGGTCGCCTAACACCCAATGCGCCGATGAGCGCTGTGACGTGGTTTCGCACCGGCGGACCAGCCGAAGTGCTGTTTCAACCGGCTGATACGGAAGATCTAGCTTATTTTTTAAGCGCATTGCCGCACGATATTCCGGTCTTGGTGGTTGGTGTCGGGTCTAATTTAATGGTGCGCGATGGCGGCCTCAAAGGCGTAGTCATTCGCCTATCGGCCAAAGGTTTTGGCGCGATTGAAACAATTGGGCAAGGCCAAATAAAATGCGGATCAGCCGTGCCAGACAAGATGCTGGCAGCCGCAGCGCGCGATGCGGGCATCGGCGGCTTTGCCTTTTACCATGGTATTCCCGGCGCAATCGGCGGCGCGCTGCGCATGAATGCCGGTGCCAACGGAACCGAAACCCGTGACAGGGTGAGCGAAGTTTATGCGGTGGATCGTTCAGGTCAGACGCATGTCCTATCGAATGCGGATATGGGCTATGAATATCGCCATTGTTCGGTTTCGAGCGATCTGATTTTTACCAGTGCATTGTTTGAGGGCTACGCCCAAGACAAGGCAGCCATTCAGCAAGAAATGGATGACGTTCAGCATCACCGCGAAACGGTTCAACCGGTAAAAGAAAAAACAGGCGGTTCGACGTTTAAAAATCCGGACGGATATTCAGCATGGAAACTCATCGACGAGGCGGGGTGCCGCGGGCTTATGGTCGGCCAAGCGCAGATGAGCCCTATGCATTGCAATTTCATGATCAATACTGGCGGCGCAACGAGCCATGATCTTGAAACGCTTGGCGAGACTGTGCGCACGCGTGTTCTTGATAAATCCGGTATCCGGCTTGAATGGGAAATCAAACGCTTGGGCGAATTTACAGATAGCGAAGATCCGGTTCAGGAATTCCTCGGTCGGTTGTTGTAGGTTGTGACGACCACGGTTTTCCTCGCTGTCTTATTTGCTGCAGTACTTCATGCGGTTTGGAATGCCCTGTTGAAACATGGCGATGACAAATTTCTCGGCATGACAGGTGTGATGATCGGTCATACCCCGTTGGCGATTGCCGCCGCGGCTTATTGCCCGTTGCCCGAGCCTGCTTCCTATCCTTACATTATCGCCTCGATGGTCTTGCATCTCGGCTATCAGATGTTTTTGCTCACATCCTATCGATTTGGTGACTTGACACAGGTCTATCCAATCGCACGGGGCACGGCGCCGCTCATCGTTGCTGGCGCGTCGATTGCATTTCTGGGCATTACGCTTCTACCCATGGAGATAGCAGGTGTTTTGGTCATCGGCTTGGGTCTCGTCAGTCTAAGTTTTGTTCGGCACAACAGCGGTGCGCGCAACGCGAAAGCTGCTCTTCTGGCTTTGATCACAGGCTGTTTTATTGCCAGCTATTCGCTCAATGATGGGCTTGGCGCGCGCGTTGCCGGTACGTCTTTTGTGATTTTATGCTTGGGCGACCCTTGGCAATGCTGTCTTGTTTTCAATGGTCATGCGTCTGTGGAAACCTGGCACACTTACGCGCATGGTAACGCTGCCAGAGGGGCGCGGAAGGCTGGCGCTGATAGGGCGGAACAGCATCGCTTTTGCGGCTTATCCCCCCTTTTTTTTTTTTTTTTTTTCGCGCGCGCGCGCACGCGGGCTCTTTGCCCTTGAGAGAGCACTGTTCAGCGCCAATAGCGTTGGTGGCGGCGCTGCGTGAGACGAGTATTATTTTCGCCCTTTTGATCGGCGTATTTGCCATGAAGGAGCGGCTTGATTTGAACAAAGTGATTGCGACCTTTTTGACGCTTGTTGGTGCCGCGCTTATTCGTTTGGCGCGGTAGGATAGACAACATTATTGGTGGCGATTAAAAGGCGCTGATGACCTCTACTTTTTTTGCCGGCTTTTTGCTTGGTCTTTCTCTTATTCTGGCAATTGGTGCGCAGAACGCCTTTGTGCTGCGGCAGGGGCTGCGGCGTGAGCATGTGTTTGCTGTTGTCGCGATTTGCGCGTTGTCTGATGCGGTTTTAATTGTTATCGGCGTTGGCGGATTTACGCTGATCAGTGGTTCTGCACCTTGGCTTGAGCCGCTGTTGCGTTATGGCGGCGCGGCGTTTCTTTTTGTTTATGGTGCGCTTAGTTTTCGGCGTGCGTGGCGGGGCGAGCGAGGCACTGACGGCGACCGATAGACCCAGCATGTCACTAAAATCTGCTATTCTCACCTGTCTGGCGCTGACCTGGCTTAACCCGCATGTCTATCTCGACACGGTTGTGCTGCTTGGGTCGATCAGCGTGCAATATGAAAGTCAGTTTTTATTTGGCATAGGCGCGGTGATCGCTAGCTTGGTGTTTTTTACAAGTCTTGGCTATGGCGCGCGCCTGTTAACGCCGTTTTTTGCCCGCCCGAGAAGCTGGCAAATTTTAGAAGTCATCGTTCGGCTGCACGATGTGGGCGATCGCGTTTAAGCTGGTGTTTTTCTGATCGATAGCCACCAGATCACCTCATTAAGCCCCACGTCTCCCCGTGCGCTGTTGTAGCCCCATGACTCTCGGCGCTGGCACCACTGCGTCCGTTCCCGTGGGCCTGCCGCCGCAACAGCGCCATTTTTCCCCCTCCCGCATCAAGTTAGAACTGCCAAGGCGAGGGCGGCTTTGTCCCGGCGTCTTCCCCTCATCGCTGACGGGCATAAGCCCTTGCTGATTTATAGGATCTAAATTTGCAATATCTGCCCAAGGTATGATCTTGTTTGAGAGCATCTGCATGGGCACCCTCAGGCATTGACGGCTGGCATGCCCCCCCCCCCCCCCCCCCCCCCCCCCCCTTTCATTCGCGCCACCGACTGGAAAGTTGGGGCACCCATCTTCGCGCAAGTTTTGCGCTCGGTATTCCACTGGTTGGGTCGCAGCTTGGCCTCATGCTGATGAATACCACCGATACGGTGATGCTGGGCTGGTACGGCGTTGAAGAACTGGCTGCGAGTGTGCTCGCCACGCAGGTCTATTTTGTTGTGATGATATTTGGTGCCGGCATATGCCAGGCGGTCATGCCGATGGCTGCACAGGCCGAAGGCGAGGGTGATCAGCGCATGGTTCGCCGCGTGGTGCGGATGGGTTTTTGGATTTCCATCGCCTATGCGTTTCTAACAATGCCGCTGTTTTTTTTAGGTGAGAAGATTTTACTATTGCTCGGGCAGGAACCGCGTATTTCGGCGCTGGCGGGTGAGTATTTATTTATCGCTGCTTGGGCGATGTATCCGACGTTGATGAGCTTTGCGCTGCGCTCTTTTTTAACCGCAATACAGCGTGCACAAATTATTTTGTGGTCGACGCTGGGCGCGGCGCTGGCCAATGTTGTCATCAATTATATGCTGATTTTTGGCAATTGGGGTGCGCCAGAGCTTGGCATTCGCGGCGCCGCTATTGCAACACTGCTGGTCAATGTTTTGATGTTTATCGCGATGGCGCTTTACGTTGTTGGCCGGGAAGAGACGCGGCGCTATGATATCTTTGCACGTTTTTGGCGCGCCGACTGGGCGGCATTTTTTTCGGTTCTCAAAGTTGGTCTGCCCATCGGCATTACAATTTTAGCCGAAGTAGGCATGTTTATTTTCGCGTCGATCATGGTTGGCTGGCTTGGCGTTATTCCCCTTGCTGCGCACGGTATAGCGCTGCAATTGGCCTCACTTGCATTTATGGTGCCGCTTGGCATGAGCCAAGTCGCGACCGTGCGCGTCTCGAACGCCTATGGGAAAAGCGATCCGGCTAATCTTTGGCGCGCTGCTAATGCGGTGATGATAATCGCAATCGCTTTTGCTGTTTCCAGTGCTTTGCTGTTTCTACTGATGCCGCAGACGTTGATTGGGCTGTTTTTGGACGAAAGCAAAGAAAGCGTGCTGGATGTGCTGGCCTATGCGGTGCCGCTGTTGTTTGTTGCTGCGGTCTTTCAGCTGGTCGATAGTACGCAGGCCGTGGCCGTGGCGCAGCTTCGCGGCCTTAAGGATACGAAAGTGCCCATGGCCATCGCAGTCTTTGCCTATTGGTGCGTTGGTCTTGGCACGGCCTATATTCTTGGCATTTGGTATGGCCTTGGCGGCGTCGGTGTTTGGACAGGATTGGCGTTTGGTTTAGCTGTTGCAGCGGTCCTGCTAAGCTCCAGGTTTTTGCTCATTCGCCCGCGTTAAGTTTCAGCTAGAGCGTTTCACCTTTAGCTTGAAACATCAGGTATCACTTAACGCGCCCAAATCTATGATTTCAGGCAGCGTTTGGTGATTCAGATTTAACGCAAAACGCTTTATTCGCAGCTCAATATGACAACTGCAGTATACTCGCCGTTGGCGAAAGACTTGCCGATAAATTTTTGTGCCCGAAAAGAGATTTTAATATCACTCACGCCCGCATTAAGCGGTTGACCATTCGTTTGTGTTGACCAGTTAAAGTTGGTCGCGCCTGATGATCTTATTTTGGCTAGGTAGCCAAAGTCGGGATGGGTATCGGCGGCAGGACGTGTCAAAAACCCGGTAGGTGCGTACTGATTTATGCGGAAATTTTGGCCGGTGGCAGTGACGGTTGCTAGGCCGTAAGACGCTTCTGTCTTTGATTCCAGTGTTCTTGCGTTGTCATAGGTGCCGAGGGTGCCGTTGCGTGTAACAACGATGCTGCAGGAGGTAGCTACGATAGAATCAAACTCCACATTGGCTGCAAACGCTGATGTTGGAGTTTGGGTAAATACAACGGCTGCTATCGCAGCGCTAAGGCATCGTTTTATCATTTTCAATTTTTCACTCGCAACGAATGACGACAACAGCGGAGTAAGTTCCATCCGCAAATGATTTGTTTATATTTTTACGTGCTCTGAAGTAGACGTTGATGAAACTTGTGCCCGCGTTCAACGCTTTATCAGCTGTCGTCCACGTATATGAGGTTGCACCCGAAGATTTCATCATCGCCAAATAATCAAGATCGGGTATCGTGTCAGCGGCAGGGCGGGCAAAGCCGGGACCAGTGGTTTGATCTGCCATACAAGCGAAAGTTATTGCTCGTTGCTGTGAGCGTGGCCATCCCATGGGAAGCACCAGCACCAGAGGACGTTAAAATTCGGGCATTTGCGTCGGGTCTTAAAACGCCGTTTTGCGTGACATTTATGCTGCAGGTCGTGTTGACAGACGAATTGAACTCGACATCTGCCGCCGACACTGATGTTGGCATTTGACCGAAAGTGAGCGCGAATAAAGCTGCGATTAGGTATCGGTTTTTCATGCGTTTATTCGCACCGACACGACCGGCGGGACTCCCCGTAAAAAGGGAAGGTTTCGCGCTGAAAGAACCGCATGCGGCGTAGGGACAGCGGGGAAAAAGCCCCGATTTTATTTTGGCATGTAATCATAGTCGGCGTTGTGTCGCGGCGCGGAGCAAAGCCTGGGACTACAACAACGAAAATTGAAACTTGTTGCAGTAACCGAAGCTTTCCCTGTGCGCCCAGCGCCTCAAGTCAGAACGCGGCGGTCGAAAAACCGTTTTGCGGACATGATGCTGCAATGGAATTTACGTAGAATAAACTCAACATTTGAAGCAAAGCGGAATTCACCAGCGCAAGCTGGGAACCAAAAGCTGAAAGAAGCATTTTTTTATCATTTTCCGCCCCTTCTGTGCCAGGACCAAGACGACTTTATATTGCACTAAAACTTAAAATGAAGCAGGTCAATTAGGAAATTATTTTAGCTGTAAGCATCAAGCTACTGAGTATGCGCTACTCGCAACGAATGACGACTGTCGCGGTGTAATTACCATCGGCGAATGACTTTCCCGCCGCTTTTCGCGCATAAAACTCTACCGTGACGTTGCTGATACCAGAGTTGAGGGGGCGATTGTTGGTCGTAAATCCAAATGTAGTTGCACCACTTGAACGCATGCGCGCTCGCAGCAATTGATCTGGTTCAGTGTCGGCGGCTGGCCTCGAGGTAAAACCGGTCGGCTGATCGACATAGAGACGAAAATTGTTGCTGGTCGCAGTCACGGAAGCAGTTCCGTGCACACCACCTGCTCCAGCGCCTGACGAGGTAAGTATGCGGGCATTCGTCGCCGTCCGCAGAGTGCCGTTGCGGGTCACGTTGATGCTGCATGTCGTATTGACGTTGGAATTAAACTCGACATCAGATGCTTGAGCATAGGTGGGCACGTTACTGAGAGTGAGCAGTGTCAGGACTGTCAGAAAATATTTGCTATTCATTTTAGGCCCTCCCTTACTGCAAATCTGCGAAATTTTTGTGTCCGCTTAAAGATGCCACAAACTGTTTAAAAAATAGCACGCCTTGACGGTTTAATTTTCAGCAAAAGATTAAGCATTCGGTAACCAATTCTGCGCGACTTTAAACCAAAGATGACGCGGAAACACTTGCCAGAGAATCAACACTCTGATTCTACTGACCGAGGCTGATATAATTTGAGTCGGGCGGTTTATGACTCAAACAGGGGTAAATGATGGCTAATCGCGACAAGCATATCGCTGTTTTGATGGGTGGATTTTCGTCCGAGCGCCCTGTTAGTCTGGCTTCCGGCAAAGCCTGCGCCGATGAACTTGAGCGCATGGGATACCGCGTCACGCGCGTCGATGTGGATCGCGAGATAGCGCAAAAACTAAAGCAAGTTGCGCCAGACGTGGCGTTCAATGCGTTGCATGGCCCCTTTGGTGAAGATGGCACTATTCAAGGAATCCTTGAGTTTATGCAGATACCTTACACGCATTCGGGTGTGCTGGCGACAGCGGTTGCGATGGACAAGGAAATGTCGAAGCGTTTGGCAAAAACGCACGGCATAGCTGTCGCTGAATCCAAGGTTATGGATCGTCATGAAATCACGTCAGCCCATCCGATGAAGCCGCCTTATGTTGTTAAGCCGGTCGCTGAAGGGTCTAGTTTTGGTGTTGTCATTGTAAAAGAGGATCAGCCGCATCCGCCAGCGATCATTACCTCAAATGATTGGAAGTATAGCGACCGCGTGATGGTCGAGCGGTATATCTATGGGCGCGAATTAACCTGCGCCGTGATGGGCGATGTCGCCCTTGGGGTGACTGAAATAATCCCTCAAGGTCAAGAATTTTACGATTATGCATCAAAATATGCCGTTGGCGGATCAAATCACGTTTGTCCGGCAGAAATTTCACCATTTGTTTACCAAAATATAACGAATATGGCGCTGAAGGCTCACAAGGCGTTCGGCTGCCGCGGTGTTACTCGCTCTGACTTTAGATATGATGATCGTTTTTCCAAAGATGGGGAGTTGATCTGGTTAGAGATTAACACACAACCAGGCATGACGGCGACGTCATTGGTGCCGGAGTTGGCTGCGCATGCTGGACATAGCTTTGGCGAGTTACTGCATTGGATGGTGGAGGACGCTTCTTGTTCGCGTTAAAGGCAAATCTGTTAGGCACTGGTCGCAATGGTTCAATAAACCAATCGCGCCTGCTTGATCATGGTTTGCTGCGACAGCTGCGTCGTCCGGTCCGTCTATTTAATCGTTTGCTTGAAGGCACTGTATCAATTCCGCGTTATCTGTCGGCCTCTGTTAATTGTGCGGTGATTGGCGGAGCCATTTTGTACGGTACGATTGTCGGCGGCCAACTCACCCAAAGCGTAGATGTCGTTGCTTCAAATCTCGGATTTGCTGTTCAAGAAATTGAAATAAGTGGCAATACTCATACACCAAGCTGGCGATGTTTATAAGGCGCTTGGGTTAAGCAGGCCGCGCTCGCTTATGTCAATTGACGCAGCTGAAGCGAAATTGTCCTTGAGTAAGCTGCCGTGGGTTGAAAGTGCACGAATATCAAAAATTTATCCGGACAAACTAGAAATCGAAATTGAAGAGCGTGCTGCATTTGCCCTATGGCAACAGGGCGAAGCGGTCACGGTAATTCAAGCCGATGGTAAAGTTATTGGCGGATATGCAGCCGATGCTAGATTGGCTGCGTTGCCGTTACTCGTTGGCAAAGGCGCTGAAGAAGAAGGCCGCGTCTTTATTGACCAAGTTGCCAGGTATCAGGATGTTGCAGCCCGCGTTAAGGCCTATATCCGCGTTGGCACACGCCGTTGGGATTTGCGTCTCGATAATGGCATGACAATCCGGCTGCCGGCATCAGGTGTGGATCACGCATTGGGTCGTCTTACGGCTATGCAAGCCGAACTTGGCGTTTTTGAGCGCGATCTTGCAGCCATTGATTTGCGGGTTAGTGATCGAACAGTGTTTGCGTTGACGGAAAATGCAGCGATCAAGCGCAAGGATTTTGTAAGTTCGCGCCGTGATGCGGCAACTAAAGTGCGAAAAGCGCGCGGGAGCCGCATCTGATGGCAAAAACCCGCAGCTCAATCATTACAGTACTTGATATCGGTTCGACAAAGACGGTGTGCGTGATTGCGCGCCTGTCGCCAATAGACGGCGGAAAATATCTGCATGGGCGCACCCACGCGCCCGAGGTCATTGGTATTGGCCATACAAAATCACTTGGCATGAAATCTGGTGTGATTGTTGATCTTGATGGTATCGAACGATCAATTCGCCACGCGGTTGAGGCTGCAGAGCGGATGGCCAATTTAACTGTTGACTCCATCATCACTAATATTGGCGCGGGCCGTATTAAAAGCACGATTTGTACGGCTTCTATTGCTCTCAGCGATCGGCCAATATCATCTTCCGATATCAATAAGGTTTTACAGGCTGCGGTTGCCCGCGCGGCACGGGTTGACCGACAAGTTGTGCACTTGATGCCCGTAGACCACATGCTGGATGGCGAGCGCGGTATTATTGATCCACGCGGTATGATTGGTGCAGAACTATCTCTTAATATGCACCTTTTGAGCGTTGATGCGGCGCCGATGCGCAACATTGAGACGGCGATCAATCGCGCCCATTTGGGTGTCGAACAAATGGTTGCAACGCCTTATGCCTCTGGCCTCGCCACCTTGGTCGATGACGAGTTGGAACTTGGTTGTGCCTGCATTGATATGGGTGGTGGCACAACGTCTATTTCTGTTTTCTCTGAGCGCAAATTTATCTATGCCGATAGCATTCCAGTTGGTGGTCATCATGTCACGATGGATATTGCGCGCGGGTTTTCATGCGGTATTGATGATGCCGAGCGTTTCAAGGTGATGCAGGGTTCGGTCATTTTGTCGTCGGTTGATGATCGCGATATGATCGCTGTTCCCGGGATGGGCGAAGATGGCATTGATAATCCGCTGCATGTTTCGCGCAGTTTGCTCAACCGTATCATTGCTGCTCGTGTTGAAGAGACGCTGGAAATGCTGCGTGATCGCTTGAATAAATCGGGCCATTCAAGTGTTATTGGCAAGCGTGTTGTTTTGACTGGTGGCGCGGCTCAAATGAATGGACTACCGGATTTGGCTCGCCGCATACTTGGTCGCAATGTGCGTATTGGCAGACCGCTTGGGATTAAAGGGCTACCAACATCGGCAAAAACACCTGCGTTTGCATCGGCTATTGGCCTGATGATTTATCCGCAAGCTGCCCATAACGATCAAAGCTTTACCAATTTTAGCGGCGTTTCACGAAGCGCTGGAACCGGAACGAATGGTGCACTGAGCCGCGTGTCTCAATGGATTAAAGAGAGTTTTTAAATTCGCATGAAAATGTGACTACCAACAAACAGGTATGGCGATACTTGTGAAACTAATAGGGAATGAGCCATGACAATCAATCTACAAAAGCCGGATATCACAGAGCTAAAACCACGTATCACGGTGTTCGGTGTCGGCGGCGGCGGCGGCAATGCGGTCAACAATATGATCGCTGGTGGTCTTGCCGGTGTCGAGTTTGTTGTTGCCAATACGGATGCGCAAGCGCTGACGATGAGTAAAGCCGAGCGTATTATTCAGCTGGGTATGGGCGTCACCGAAGGCCTTGGCGCTGGATCAATGCCTGAAGTTGGCCGTGCGGCTGCTGAAGAATGTATTGATGAAATCAATGATCACCTAAACGGCACACATATGTGTTTTGTAACAGCTGGCATGGGCGGCGGTATCATGACAGGCGCTGCCGTCTGTTGCCCGCGCTGCGCGCGAGCGCGGTATCTTAACTGTTGGCGTTGTGACAAAACCTTTTCATTTTGAAGGTGGTCGCCGTATGAAAACGGCAGATGCGGGCATTGCAGAACTGCAAGCCAATGTTGACACGCTGATCGTTATTCCGAACCAAAACTTATTCCGTATTGCCAACGATAAAACTACTTTTGCCGATGCATTCGGCATGGCAGACCAAGTTCTTTATTCTGGCGTCGCCTGCATCACTGACTTGATGGTCAAAGAAGGTCTCATCAACCTCGATTTTGCTGATGTGCGCTCGGTGATGCGCGATATGGGCAAAGCGATGATGGGTACAGGAGAAGCATCGGGTGCAGGGCGTGCCATGACCGCGGCCGAAGCAGCAATTGCGAACCCATTGCTGGATGAGACCTCCATGAAAGGTGCGCGTGGGTTGTTGATTTCAATCACAGGTGGCCGTGATATGACTTTGTTTGAAGTCGATGAAGCAGCGACGCGCATTCGCGAAGAAGTTGATCAAGATGCGAACATCATTCTTGGCGCGACATTTGACGAGTCGCTGGATGGAATTATCCGAGTTTCTGTGGTCGCAACGGGTATTGAAGCTGTACAGGCAAACGGCACGGGCACTACTGAACGACCGATTTCCGCACAAAATGTCAGCAGCGCGGCGCAAATTGCCGCCGCTCAGCGTCCTCACCTCACAGCGGAACCGTCACGGCCAATTCAAGCGCCAGCGCCAGCTCGAACTCCAGTTGCGGCTATTAAACCAGCGATTGATCCGATAGCAGAAGCGCAAAGAAATGGAAGCGCGCGGACTGGGAAGCCATCACGCGCTTGATCCGGGCGGCGCGCTCGCTGCCGTAAACCTCGTCGAAAATGTCGAAGATACGTTGTGAGCGTTTTTTGAGTAAAAGCGCAACCCGCTGATGAATCTGTCGTTCCTTGGCGTCCAGGCCGAGCGCCAGTCCTTGTTCTCCACAAATCCCGTTTGGGTGAAAATCCCGTTCAAGTCTCGTTGGAATACTCGATACTGGCCTTGAGCGATGGATTCAACTGGCTCTTGAGCGGGGTGGCGAATTGTCTCACGTAGCTGGCTGTGGCGAGATGCGGAATGTTCAGCCAAGGATCAAAGGTTCTGAGATTGCACAATTCGATGATGACTTCCGAGAGGCACACCCTTGTCAGTGCTCAGAACTGGTGGGAAAGTAGCGCCCTGTCCGTGAAATTCACCTGAGGGGAGTTGTTGGTATG
This sequence comes from Ahrensia sp., assembly GCA_034519905.1. GTDB lineage: Bacteria > Pseudomonadota > Alphaproteobacteria > Rhizobiales > Rhizobiaceae > Ahrensia. The sequence goes on along the minus strand of JAXHNY010000061.1, from coordinate 2,521 downwards.
CAACCAATCCATGAAGCGGATGCTGCGGAGCTCTTGATCGAGTTCAAAAACAGGGGATTGAAAACAATTTCGTTCTGCGTGGCGGCTTGCTCGAACGAGACGAAATCCCCCGGTTGTCACGGACGAGGCCCGGAGACAACCGCTTTGAGTGGATTGGATCGGCTGATGCCTCCGGTGGGGGTCATACTGAATCCGCCGGAGCCGGGTTGGCGGCATTGGTTCTGACAAGGTTGATATTGACAATGGCCTCATCCACCTCGCTGCCTCCTTTTGAGATTTGGATCACATCACGCCCCGGATTGCGGGAAAGCAAGGTGACCTGGCCGTTGTATTCGGAGTCGTCCCCTCGCCATCGTAGCGGACAATCATTTTTTTATCCTTCAGGGTCGGATCGGCGGGTAACCCGGTGAACATCACGGTGCGGGCCACCTGATCGGTCTTGAGCGATGTGATCTCGCCATTCCCATTGAGATCTCAGCGAGCGCCCGTCATCGAGAGGCGACAGGTGCGGCTGTTTCCGAAATCATGCGCCGCGCCTGCTTGAAATGATCGGCAAACGGAAACTCGGATGAGAAGTCCACCACGCTGGTGAGATTCGTTCCCCATCGGCGAATCGGGTGCGGATAACGCCATGCGCCCGCCGTGGCGAGCAAGCTGACTAAGATGGCAGTGAGGCCTTTGGATAGTTTCATGTTTTTGGTTCTTTCGTTGGTTGATTTTGGTGCTCTGGCCGGGTGATTATCGGCTCTGTCATCCTATTCTTGGCCCGTCTGTTTCGGGAGGTAACACGGTTTGCAGAATAATTGCAAGGCTTTGGAAATTGCGAATTTTGGAGCGGCATGAGTAAGATCGTATCGTCCCGATTCCGGTTTCCCCGCTCATTTGGATTCGGCGGTGTCTTTAACTCCGTCAGCCCTCTGACGAACTCGTTCGTTTTGAAAAAACCCTGGGTCGCTGACCGGCTTTCCGGCGAGGGTGAGGTTCTCGAAGGTGCAGGTTGCGGATGCGTCGCGTCGGCCTGTGCCCCCAGCAGGAGTTGGGGTTCACCCAGAACGCTGGGGGGCGGCGATGGGGATGTTTTGGAAGAGGATGCCGGAAGAGGTAGCCCGGCGCCGCGCTTTTCCGCCGCCGTTTTTCGAGTAGGGTTCCGGCATGGTCATGCAGAGGAAGAACTGCTGGAAGGTGGGGCTGGGGTCGTAGATATTGATGTTGCGGAAGACCACACCGTCGCTCCGCCAGCCCCGTCGCCTTCGCCGCGCATGTTGAAGACCCGGCCGCCGCTCCAGTGGTGCCATTTAGGCCCGCGCATAGATCACATCGCAGTCCTCCACCACGAGCTCTGCGGTTCGCCAGCTGGGGCAGGCTGCTGAGCACGAAGGACGAGCCGTTTGCATCGTTCCACAGCACGCAGCGGCGGATGCCGAGGCCGTTCACGTAGAGCGAATCGTCCTGGGTGCGGAGGAAGCAGTCCTCGATGAGCGTGTTGCCGAAGGGATTGATGCCATCGCCATTCGCGCGCCAGGTGAAGATCTTGGTCCACTTCACCTCGTTGGGATGACCCGCTCTGTGTAGGGACTCACCAGCATGCAGGGCAGTGTACGTCGCCGAGTCGGCGATGGTGATGCCCTCCACGCAGGTGTCGGTGGTGCCCACAATTCAATCGGTCCGGTAAAGCCCGTGGTCGTTTCCCGAAACCGTCGGCTGACATACTCCGGGATGCTTCAGCCGCGCACCGACAAAGTGCCGTGACCGAAGATGCGGATGTTGCGCGCCTCGCCCCATTTTCTGATTGGAGAACGTGCCATAAACCATCGCATCGCCGGGGATGTAGTAACGGTCCGTGCGCACGGAGGAAACGCCACGCCCGATGTCGTGAACGCCCGGCAGGAAATAGAGCGTGGTCCACGTCCCCCTCGGAAGGCGGGGTTTCTACCGGGCTTTACGGTCAGCACGCGGGGATCACCGGGCTTGGGTTTGCCCTCCAAGGGCGGGTTGGCGAAAATCGAGATCGTGTGAATCGGTGAGCCTTTGTAGCCCTTGCCGGTGTCTTGCCCGTCCATCTGACCATCGATATCGACCGCGACGAGGCAGGGCTTTTCGAGGCTTGGGTAGGCCTTGCCATCGTGGACAATCGCACGCGGAGCGCCTTGCGTTGCGGATGCGCGGACGCGGAACGGATCGGCTCGCCGTTGGCGCGGGAGATTTCGATCTCCGCGGCTCCGGTGGTTTCGAAATTCACATAGGTGTGCGTCCATCCGGCGAGGTGGGTCACCTTCAAACACGTTGATTTGACGCCATTTTGGAATCAGCTCTTCGTGTGCTTCAGTGCAGTCATCGGCATGATAATCAGGCGGTTTTTTACCTTTGGTTTCTTTTCCAAACGACACTACCCCACTGATTTCAGCCAAAATCGCATGTTCTTTAGGCTTACGCGCTTCGAACAAATCGGCAACCCGTGGCTTGGCCACCGGTGATGTCACGGGTACGCGACGACTCTTGTGGCACACAGCAATACGTAACT
>JAXHNY010000004.1:0-41479 GCA_034519905.1 Ahrensia sp. | reverse complement strand
AAGTCTGTGTGGATACGGTCGAAAGTGGCTTTATGACCAAAGACTTGGCACTTTTGATCGGTCCAGATCAGCCATGGCTATCGACCATCGGTTTCCTCGACAAAGTTGACCAAAATTTACAAAAAGCGATGGTATAGCATCGAATGGCCAAACGGTCGTTTAGACCCATCAGATGGCTTGTGGCGTTGTTGCGCCGCAGGCCGCTCCTGACTTCGTTTTTCGTCATTGCGGCAACCTTGACCATTGTTTTTGCGGTCAAGGCGGCTGTGCACTTTAACTATTTAAAAGATCACCGCTCTCGGCCAATCGCGGCATGGATGTCGCCCAATTATATCGCCCGAGTTTGGAGCCTCGACCAAGCTGAAATTTACAGCGTCTTGGGAATAAGTGAGCAGGCCAACCACAATCGCCCAATCGCGCTGATTGCAGCTCAACAAAGTCGCAGCAGTGGCGAGCTGATTGAAATCATCAACAGCCTTATTAAAACGGAAGCTGGCGATCCACCAAAATGATCGAAACCGTGCTAACATGGTTTGCTTTATACGGCGTTCAAGCATTATTTATCGCTCTTTTTGCCGGACAAACGGGTATTATCCCGGTGCCAACGACCATTATTATGCTCACGGTCGGCGCGATTTTGGTCGACAGCGATGTGTCTCCAATCAATACTTTTATTTCTTGCCTGCTAGGAGCCGTCCTTGGTGATCAATTTGGTTATGCGGTTGGCCGCGCTGGGGGTCCAAAACTCAATGCACGCCTGCAGGGCAGCCGTTGGAGCAAAGTGCTGAAACGTGCAGAAAATTATTCGCTCAAATGGGGCGCAATAGGTGTTTTTCTGAGTCGCTGGCTTGTGAGCCCGGTTGGGCCATACCTTAATTATCTCGTCGGCATGACCAAAATGCCGTGGCTGAGCTTTACGGCAATGAGCATCGTTGGCGAAGCTATTTGGATCGTTGGGTTTTTAAGCATCGGCTATGCTTTTAGTGCATCAATCACAAAAATTGATGCGGTTGTGGCAAACGTCACATGGTTCATCGGTGCATTATTTGTCACAGCTTTTCTATGGACGCGGGTACGAAAAGCGATCGATAAATATAAAAAAAATAAGGGGCTGTCCCAGATAACTAGTTTAAATTCTGTTTAACCCATTGTTTGAGTTGTTTTAATTGTGTTTGCGGCGATGGATTATTAAATCGCCACTCACATTCTTTTAAAAATAGCCCAAAATTGTCTTTTGGAATACCATTAAATTTACGCATATGACGCTTCGTTTGGTTCCAAAAATTCTCGATTCCATTTATATGATTGCCCTTATCTGCAAACAGCTTGGAATGATTGATCCTATAATGCTTAAAATCAGACACATCTAATGTATTGTAAGCACGCCAACAATCAGAATAAACAATGCTGTCGGGCACAACTTTACGTTCAATGATCGGGATTAAAGAGGCGCTTGAGGCATCGGGAATTATCTTCGTGTAAACACGTCCACCCCGCTTGAGAAGCCCAAATACAGGGATCTTACCGCCAGCACCACGTCCTCGATTGCCCTTGCGATGGCCTCCAAAATAACTCTCATCAACTTCGATCTCGCCATCAAAGACTTCGCTTGCTTCTTGCTCTGTATGCTCAGCAATCAGCGCGCGAAGTCTTTGGAAATAATAAGCCGCTGTTTTGCGATTAACACCTATTAATTCTGCAGCGCATCTCGCAGTTGTGCAGGCCACAAAATGCTCTATCAATCGATCCTGTTTGATCTTACTTAATCTGCTCCGTCTCATGCTGCCCTTTATAACACTCTTTATGCGTTATCTGGGACAGCCCCAAGAATTTAAAATTGCTTCAAATTGATTTTGACCGGTAATAACAGCTGGATTTTTCTTTGAATTCTCTCTGAATTACTAATTTCAGATGCTGTTCAGCTCACAATATTCGTCAGCAAGCGGCTTCAATACCACATCCAAATACTCCACTATTATTACTTTTGAAACTCCGAATGAAGGGGTTTTGCGGCTTCGACCCCCGGCATCATCGCAAAGCAGGTCCATTTCTCCTTCTTTTCAAGTATCAGTCCCTTGCGGCTTACACTCCGCAAGAAAGCTAAAATGCGGATGCGTCCGTCAACACGAAACAAACTCTGCTTTCGGAATTATAGTCGCCGCGCGATGCATCAACGCCTGTCGCACACTGCCAAACTTGCCAGATTCATAATCAAAATCGGTGTATCAATCATCTTCGATCTTTGCCGGTTAGCGAGTTTCGGCAATACCGGGATCTACTATAACGGCGGCGTTGACACGGGTATCTTTGAGATCTTGGCTAGCCAGCGATAAATCGATTTTATGCAGGTCAATGCCTCCACGCTTCTTCAAAACTCACAGTCTGACATACCGTGATCGCTAGTATCGCAAAAATTTTCTAAAGTTCCACGGGGCCACTCTTAGCGCCCGCTAACGCAATTGCTGTGTAACCGCCTGCTGAGAAACCCAAAACCGGCAACTCTGTCAGTATCAATAAAAGAATGATCTTTCGGATTAGCGGTTATTTGATTTATTACTGCGGACAGATCGGACCGGCCTTTCCCAAAACCCTCACTGCGCTCCGCTGAGGCGTTGCCAGTGGTGGTGCCCGGATGGTTGGGCAGCGCGACAACGTATCCGGACCTTCGCCAGTTTTGATGCAATCCAACCAAACTGACCCGCATTTCCACCGGAACCATGGAAATAAGCACCAGCGGGAACCGACCATTTTGGTGTGGCGATTCACGCCAGCTTTCGTGTCATAAATACGCCATTTCCTCCAACTTCTATTTCGCGTCCGCCATTCGTAGCTGGGTACCAAATGTGAAAAGTTATATTCGTTGATCGCAACGGTGCTGGTGCCGTTCTCAACTGCGATCCCAACGTTGCCTTTATAAGCCGGTGTTAGAAAATCATTTCTAGCCAATATCCAAGTCCCATGAGCGCGATTGCAAAAATGGCTTTCGACTTTGACATAACACTATCCAGCTTTTTGCTGATCAACTACCGCCAGGGCGAACGAGCTCCGTGTTTGTTTTTATTCCGATTAATACGATGTACTGCTTTAAGAGGAACTTGGCGCCGGAACGTCTGATTTACTCTTACACGAGGTCAGCCAAACATCATAAACTGCGTGCTCAACGGCATTGAGGCCCGGACTGTCGGCAAACATCCATCCGGTAAATACGCGGCGGATTTTGCGGTCCAGCGTAATTTCATCCACTTCCACAAAGGAATTTGAACCCGGTGCTTCGTTATCTGTACGCGAGTAACAGACGCGCGGCGTGATTTGCAGCGCACCAAATTGAACCGTTTCATTCAAGTAAACATCAAAACTGATGATGCGCCCTGTGATTTTATCGATGCCTGAAAAGTGAGCAATGGGATTCGACGTTTTGTTTGCAAACGACTGCGAGGGTAGAACCAACCCAATAACCATCACAGCCGAGAAAAGACCTTTGCCGAGATGCCGAAAGAAATTGGTTTGGCTGAACATGTGACTCTCAAAAAGCGACAGTGACGACTTGTCTATTGGGTATATATGGCCGAAACACGGTCAACAATTGATTAACCAAGCCAAGTTTAACAAAAAGAGCGCGCCTAATTGTTAGGTGTCCAAGCATCATAATCACCGGTGACTTCAGGCCGCACATCATTACTGTGCATAGAGCCCTTAGGACGATAGGCACCAGCTGTGCCGGTCTGATTTGGCATGTGAGCTTTTTGCCATTCACGCGGCTCGTAGGTTTCTTTTGAAGGAGGCGTGTCCGTGCGGTGATGCAAGCCAGCCATGCCAGCCGGCGCCAACTGCGGAGCCTTCCGCAACGCCGTTGTAGATGACCCAGCGACGGGTAAAACCATCGGTATCTCTACCGCCCTCGTAATAGATGTTGCCCAATTCATCTTCGCCCACTTTGGTGCCTGTTCGCCATGTCCAAAGGCGCGTACCTAAGGTTTGGCCGTTCCACCAAGTGAAGAATTGAAGAAGAAAGTTTTTCATGGATAGTTCCGAGTATAGCGTTTCGCCCGTTATGACTTTTCAAGAGACGGATTGCAAGTATGATGGCTATGAGCGGTTTGTTTCAATCGATCCAGCAATTGTGTATCCCGCTCCTACCAGATCACTTTTTCCATAATAAGTGCTGGGATGCCAGACCCTTTCACACCGCAGTCGGGCGTCCTGCCTGTCTTCTTAAAGCCATTGCGCTCATAGAACTTTATCGCTCGATCATTGGCCTCTTCGACCTCTAACCTAATCTTGCGTACGTCCGGATAACAAGCCTCCACTTCAATCAGCAGCTTTTCCCCCAGACCTTGGCCTTGCGTCGATGGCCTCACATAAAGCTGGTGGAGCATTGTTGTTTCCGCATCTTCTTGTACGGCATAGGCCATGCCCCCCCCCCCCCCCCCCCCCCCCCCCCCCCCCCCCCCCCCCCCCCCCCCCCCCCCCCCCCCCCCCCCCCCCCCCCCCCCCCCCCCCCCCCCCCCCCCCCCCCCCCCCCCCCCCCCCCCCCCCCCCCCCCCCCCAATTTCTGCGCCGTCATCGCAAATAATGAATTCGGACCGCGGCCTCAAAAGTCGCTGCTTAAGGGCGGCTACTGAATGCCATTTCGCTGTGAGTTCGGCCACCTTTTCGCGGCCGTAAATATGATCATAAGTGTCGTGCCACGTTTCGGTGAGCATTGCCGATACAATTTGAAGATCGTCCTGTGAAGCCGAGCGGACCCACATCGTGTTTTAACTCCGTTTAATCCCAATTATTTTCCACGATAAAAACGCTTTTGACAAGATCAAGAGCTGACTACTCGCTGGACACACCGAGCTTGGCCTTGATCAAATCCTGCACCGCTTGCGGGTTAGCCTTGCCGCCTGTCGCTTTCATGACCTGCCCCACAAACCAACCGGCAAGAGCTGGTTTTTCGCGCGCTTGGCTGACCTTATCAGGGTTGGCCGCAATGATTTCATCAACTGCTGCTTCAATAGCCCCTGTATCTGTCACCTGTTTCATACCGCGTGCTTCAACAATTTTTGCTGGATCACCGCCCTCGTTAAAAATGACTTCGAAGAGGTCTTTAGCGATTTTTCCCGAAATCGTACCATCGGCAATCAGATCAATAATCCCGCCGAGCTGGTCGGGCGAAACTGTTGTTGATTCAATATCTTGTCCAGCTTTGTTCAATGCGCCGAGCAGATCATTGATCACCCAGTTTGCAGCCATTTTGGCGTCGCGGCCTGCTGCAACTTTTTCAAAATAGTCGGCTATGGCTTTTTCAGAAATAAGAACATTGGCATCATACGCCGATAGGCCAGAAGCAATAAAGCGCGCACGCTTTTCATCCGGCAATTCGGGTAATTCAGCTTTAAGTGCTGCAATATAGGCATCGTCGAATTCGAGCGGAAGCAAATCAGGATCTGGAAAATAACGATAGTCATGCGCTTCTTCTTTCGAGCGCATTGACCGAGTTTCGCCTTTAACCGGATCAAACAAACGCGTTTCCTGATCAATCGACCCGCCGTCTTCTAGGATCGCAATTTGGCGGCGTGCCTCATATTCAATCGCTTGTCCCATAAAGCGGATTGAGTTCACGTTTTTGATTTCGCAGCGTGTGCCAAAACCTTCGCCCGGGCGGCGCACCGACACATTCACGTCCGCGCGCATTGAACCTTCGTCCATATTGCCATCGCAGGTGCCCAAATAGCGCACGATCTGGCGCAGCTTGGTGACATAGGCTTTTGCCTCATCGGACGAGCGCATATCGGGCTTCGACACAATTTCCATGAGTGCTACGCCTGAGCGGTTCAAATCCACATAGGACATGGTCGGGTGCTGATCGTGCATCGACTTTCCCGCATCCTGTTCAAGGTGCAGGCGCTCGACGCCAACTTCGACATCTTCAAAATTGCCTTTTTTATCAGGGCCCACCGAAATATGGACAATCCCCTCGCCTACGATTGGCTGCTGAAATTGTGATATCTGATAGCCTTGCGGCAAATCGGGATAGAAATAGTTTTTACGATCGAAAACCGATTTTTTGTTGATTTTTGCGTTTAGCCCAAGACCCGTGCGTACGGCTTGCGCCACGCATTCTTACGGTTGATCACGGGCAACATGCCGGGCATCGCTGCATCAACCAGTGACACATTCGCGTTCGGCTCGGCACCAAATTTTGTTGATGAGCCCGAAAACAACTTCGACTGCGATGTCACTTGGGCGTGCACTTCAAGACCGATGATCACTTCCCAATCGCCAGTAGCACCGGGGATGAGCCGTTTTGGATCGGTGGTACGTGTATCTACAAGTGCGGTCATCTTAGGTTTTGTTCCGTTTTCGAAAGTTTGACACTTTAATTTTTGAGATTTCATCGCCTTAAATCGCAAGTCAGTCACCACCATTTGGCAGCGACGAATTTACCTGCTGCCTTCTCAATAACGTTTGCTGTTTTGAATAGTGTCACTTCGTCAAATGGCTTGCCGATCAGCTGAAGTCCAAGCGGCAGGCCCGTGGACGACAGTCCGGCAGGCACGGCGATGCCCGGCAGGCCAGCCATATTAACGGTTACGGTAAAGACGTCATTGAGATACATTTGTACTGGATCGTCGATCATAGCCTTATCGCCAATCGCAAAAGCGGCGGACGGTGTTGCTGGTGTTAAAATTGCATCAACGCCAGCGGCAAATGCGTTTTCAAAATCGTTTTTGATCAGCGTGCGAACTTTTTGCGCCTGCAAATAGTAGGCATCATAATAGCCCGCAGATAAAACATATGTGCCAATCATAATCCGGCGCTTGACCTCTGCACCAAAGCCCTTGGCGCGGGTCTGTTCGTACATATCGGTGATATCTTTGCCCGGCACGCGCAACCCATACTTAACGCCATCATAACGCGCCAGATTTGATGATGCTTCGGCTGGCGCTACGATGTAATAGGCAGGAAGCGCATATTTTGTATGCGGCAGCGAAATGTTGACGATTTCAGCGCCTGCGTCTTTGAGCCACGCAATGCCTTGTTCCCACAGCGTGACAATCTCGGGATCCATGCCATCCACTTTATATTCGGCTGGAATACCGATTTTCATGCCTTTGATTGTACCGCCTAAGGCCGCCTCATAATCTGGAACTGGCAAATCTACACTTGTCGTGTCTTTATCATCTACTGATGCCATCGATTTCAGCATAATAGCAGCATCGCGCACATCGCGGGTTATTGGCCCAGCCTGATCAAGCGATGAGGCAAACGCAGCGATGCCCCAGCGCGAGCAGCGCCCATAAGTAGGCTTTATACCGACGGTGCCTGTAAATGCAGCTGGCTGACGGATTGACCCACCCGTATCGGTCGCCGTGGCTCCCGCACAAATATGGGCTGCTACCGCTGCCGATGACCCACCGGACGAACCACCAGGCACAAGATTTTCCTTAGAACCTGTCGCGCGCCACGGATTGACGACAGGCCCATAAAACGATGTCTCATTGGATGAACCCATGGCAAACTCGTCCATATTGAGCTTACCGAGCATGACTGCCCCATCATTCCAGAGGTTTTGTGTGACTGTGCTTTCATATTTTGGCTTAAACCCATTTAAAATATGCGATGCGGCCTGTGTGCACATCCATCGTGCCGAATAGGTCTTTAATGCCGAGCGGTATACCTTCGAGCGCGCCGGCGGTTCCTGATGCATATTTTGCATCGGATGCTTTTGCCATAGCACGCGCTTTTTCCGGCGTGAGAACGATATAGGCGTTAAGCTTATCATTGGCCGCTTCAATCGCCGCGAGGTAAGCTTCGGTAAGCTCAGTCGCGCTGATCTTTTTGCCCCTAAGTTTATCGCGGGCTTCGGCAATTGTGAGGGCGGTCAGGTCAGTCATTGTGTAACAATCTCTATGAATATCAGGGGGCAGGCAGCGCGATGAGTTTATTCAACGACCTTTGGCACCTGAAAGAAATGATCTTCGGTCGCCGGTGCATTGGCTACTATGTCTGCTGCCTTGTTTCCATCACTGATGACATCAATTCGTTTTTTCATATCCATCGCAACGACCGAAACCATGGGTTCAACGCCGTTCACGTCAACTTCGCTTAACTGTTCAACGAAACCTAAAATGGTGTTCAATTCGCCTTCAAGGTTTGCAGCTTCGGCCTCGCTCACCGCAAGGCGAGCCAGCTTCGCAACACGTTTAACGGTGGCAATATCAACGGACAATTGTCAGGTCTCCAGGTCATTAGTAATTGTATAAAATACGAATTTGATTGCCTATAGCGCCGGGTGGGTTGCGGCGCAACATTGCTTTGACTAGTCATTCGGCAAATAGGATATTTAAATCAGCATGGACATGGAAAAAGGCCAAATAATCGAGATTGACGCTGTTCGCGATCATTTAAAAAGCGGCCAAAGAATTGTCGGTCTCGATCTTGGTACCAAAACAATTGGACTTGCCGTTTCCGATGCGCGGCTTACGCTCGCCTCGCCGCGAAAAGTGATAAAACGCACAAAATTTACAGCGGACCTGGCGTTGCTTAAAGCGTTATTCATGGCGGAAAATATCGGCGTTATCGTACTCGGGTTGCCGCTTAACATGAATGGCACTGAAGGCCCGCGCGTCCAAGCGACCCGCGCTTTTGCCCGCAATGTAATGCGCGAGGTGCCGCTGCCCATTGTGTTTTGGGATGAGCGGCTGTCAACGGTGGCAGCCGAGCGCTCGTTAATTGAGATGGACGTGAGCCGTGCAAAGCGCGCGACACGCATTGATTCGGCTGCTGCCTCTTTTATCTTGCAGGGGGTTCTTGATCGTCTTTATTCAGCCGGAACAATATCCGTCTGAACGTTTTGTTCAGCGACATCTGAATTTTTACGCGCTTCCCACCAAGCTTTGATTTGGTTGCGGCGGCGGTAGGCAAAAATGCTCGAGACCAATGCGGTGTCAATTATGCAAGCTTTTATGAAACCGGTCACAATCGTATCATAGGACACACCTAAAATATTTGCGTAGATCCCAAACACCATTTCGTGAAGCTCGCGGCTTAGAGCCACTGTGCCAAAATTTATGTCGTAGTATGACAGCGTGAACCAGCTCCAGAAGAGCGCCATCGGCAAAATAAATAGGCCAAGAAAATACTTCATAAAAATTGCCTCATGGTTGGTAGGGACGCTTGGGGACGAAACGGGAGTTGCGCGCGCCAGCATTTGCAAGCAGCGCCGATTGGCTGGCCATAGCCGCCGCGTAAGTCTTTGAGACGTTAGCATCCAGCTTATTTGGTGCATCAAACTCTGAGCCGGCGCTTTGGGCGACGGTCACTTTGTGTGCAACGCCAGACAGTATTGTTGCGAAAGACGCTAAAGCCGATAGCGCACCAACCTTGGCGTTTCCACCTGAAACTGCCACGAACATCAGCGCTCCAAATACCAAAAGGCAAAATCCCAGCGATGAAATCATAACAAAATCTTGCTCGTTCTTTTCTGTGCCATCAGCGGACCCAAAGAACAAAGCCATCCCTGCCCAAAGCCCTGCTGCTAGCAGTGATATGGCAACAAATGAAACAATCGGCTGCACAAAATCTGCAACAACTGAACCTGAGGCCAGCGCATCAAACATCGATATTGTTAACGCAAACAATCCGTTCGGCCCATCGCCCATAGGCAGGCCAGTCGTGCCTAAAAAAGTAAAGCGGCAAACCAATTTAACAAAATCGCTATGGAGAAAAAACGCTGCATGCCAACCTCAAAACATCTTGGTCGACTATTCAGTTATCCGCCGATCATCGCAATCGAAACTATTTGTTAAGGTTAATATTTGCGCTCAAGCACTGCCCTATCAGGGCTTGTAGAAGGCTTTTTCGCTGATACAAGTAGGATATGCTCATCATATTTTATTCCATATTGCCGATATTTTTGCTGATAATGCTTGGCAATGCGCTGCGCTATGTCTCTGTCTTTACGAAAGAATTTTGGAGTGGACCTGAAAGCCTTGGATTTTACATTCTCTATCCAACACTGCTATTCACCCTCATTTTAAAAGCAGATTTCAGTGGTCTGGCGCTTGGAAAAATTATTTTTGCACTTTGTATTGGGCTGGGTGGCCATTTTGTCTGATCGTGCTGTGTCTTTGGCCGATATTAAAGAGGCAACATGTTAGCAGGGCGACCTTTTCGTCGATTTTTCAATCAAGCATAAGGTGGAATGGCTTTATCGCGCTTGTGGTTGCTCAGAATATGTTTCCACCGGAAGGTGCGACCTTGGTCGCGCTCGTCATGGCGGTGATCATAATTCCGGTCAACATCACAACGGTGACGGTCGTCGCCTATTTTACGGACAGGCAACCCAATTTGCGTTCAGTATTTAGACGTATTCTGATAAATCCGCTCATTATCGGTGCAGCACTTGGCTTATTAGGCCGAACCATTCCTGGCGGATTCCCCGCTCCCATCATGGACACGCTTGATATGATTAGCCGCGCCGCTTTGGGCATGGGGCTTTTGGCCATCGGCGCCGGTTTGCGACTAGCGGATGTATTCAGACCCGATTTTGCGGTTATCGTCCCTACGCTTATCAAACTGGTACTTTTTCCAATAGTTGTCCTTTCCAGTGCTCTCGCTTTTGGTGTAACCGGGCCTGTGTTGAGTTATATTGCCCTTTGCGCTGCAGTGCCTACGGCCATGAACGGCTACGTACTTGCGCGTCAAATGGGCGGTGATGCGGAAAATTACGCTGTAACTGTTACGTTGCAGACCGTTATTTCGTTTGTTTCAATACCACTCGTCTTGGCAATCACAGATCAACTCATCGGCGGATAAAGCGCGTTGAGAATTGTTGCGGCGTCAAACCTCTTGTCAAGCATGCCATAGGTGCTGCGCCAACTGCTCGATAAACGCGTTTGCGCAAAAACCTCTGCTAAGGTGCCTGTGCCAAGACGTGTTAGCTCGGCTGAAGCTGCAGCCAGCGCTAATTGCTCGGTCAATATACGCGCGGAGCCCAGATCGTCGATCACAAGTTTGAAGGCTGCATGCAGTACATCAATCGTTGGCCGCGCATTTGGCCCTAGATCGCGCGCAAAATCATCTAAAATTTGATCAAACAAACTGGGAGAACGTTTTAGTATGCCCACAACCTCCAGCGCCATCATATTCCCCGTGCCTTCCCAAATTGATTGGTGTGGCGCTTCGCGGTAATGGCGTGGCAAAACGCAAGTTTCCACAGTGCCGTTTGCGCCCAGAACTTCCATCGTCTCGGCAATCAGCGCGGGCGCGATTTTCCCCGTCCAATATTTGACCGCCGGTGTCATCGCATGGGCAAAGGCCCCCTCGCCGCTATTTTGCCTTGCTCCATCAAAGGCGCGCGCCAAGCGAAGGCTTAGCGCCGTGCTTGCCGCCACATCAACCGCGATATCCGCAAGGACGCGCAGCATAATCGGTTGGTCAATCAAAACTGCGCCGCCTGCGCGCCGAAACCGCGCATGGTGAACCGCTTCAGCCACTGCGGCGTGCATCAAGCCACTTGATGTAACAGCACTGTCAAGCCTTGTGAGCGTCAACATTTCTGCAATGACTTTTGGTCCTTCACCGTCACCGCCCACCATTTGCGCAATGCAACCATCAAGCTCTGCCTCTGCGGTGGCTGCAGACCGATTGCCCAATTTGTCCTTCAGACCGACCAAATGGATCCTATTATGTTCATTTTCCGCTAAATACCGCGGAACCAAAAAACAGCTGATACCGTTGGTTGAGCGCGCCAGCATCAAAAAAGCATCGGCCATCGGCGCCGTTAGAAACCATTTGTGACCGTTTAAACGAAACAGGCCGTTGCCAACGGGTTCCGCACGGGTGGAAATGGCCGCCAAATCCGTTCCAGCTTGCTTTTCTGTGATCCCAAGACCGATTGTAAGACAGGTTTTTTCAACGGGCGACTTGTGGGCACTATCATATTTGCGTGTAGTTACACGGGGCACCCATTCTTTGGCGAGGTGCGGCGCGGTCATCAGAGTAGCGACAGCTCCATTTGTCGTCGAAAGGCTTGCCAAATGTCCAACTTCAAGTCCTGCAAGCATGAAAAGCCGCAAAGCGCGCTTGGTATGTCCATCAGCATTGCCGCGCGCTGCATCCTCCCATACAGAGCTTGCCAGTCCATACTGCACCGATCGACGCATCAGCGCATGATAGGAGGGGTGAAAATCAATTTGATCTATGCGGTTGCCATAGCGATCATAGGTTTTTCAAGCTGAGGCGCATTAGTATTGGACATGGTCACCAGATCCTGCGCTTCTGAAGACTGGCAATATTGCCCAATCTGATCAAGCTCATTGAGCGTCTCTGCACCCAAACCTGAGGCTATTTGCAACAATAACGGATTTTGCCGAAACGCATTATGGCCAGTCAAGGGCGGCGTTTGGTTGGTTGCTTTTATTATGCTCTTGAGCGCCATCGCGTGGAATCCGAATCTGTTTGTTGCCTCCAACATAAACTTATTTTTCGGTGATGTGCGGGCATCAGCTGTTGCGAGGCCGCGATTTTCGCCCTATGCCGTGGTTTTAATATGACAGACACATCCTCTTTTCCCATTTATCCCCACCGACACCTGCTCGGCATCAGCGGATTGCAATATCCTGATATCGCGTGCTTACTGGATAGAGCCGATGCTGCGGTTGATATTTCCCGCCAGCGTGAAAAGAAAAAGAACGTATTTCGCGGCCTTACGCAGATTAATGTGTTCTATGAGGCGTCAACACGCACGCAGGCTTCTTTCGAACTTGCTGGCAAAAGACTTGGCGCTGATGTGATGAACATGTCGGTTGCGCAATCATCGGTCAAAAAGGGCGAAACCCTCATAGATACGGCGATGACACTTAACGCGATGCGGCCTGATATTTTGATCATTCGCCACCAAGCGGCGGGCGCAGCGGCATTGCTCGCGCAAAAGGTAGGCTGCGCGGTCATCAATGCTGGCGATGGCGCGCATGAACATCCAACGCAGGCGCTTTTAGACGCTCTTACCATTCGCCGTTCGAAAGGCCAACTCGACGGGCTGATCGTCGCCATATGCGGCGATATTTTGCACAGCCGGGTTGCCCGTTCTAACATCATCTTACTCAATACAATGGGCGCGCGCGTGCGGGTGGTCGGTCCTTCTACACTGATGCCGAGCGGCATTGCGGACATGGGTGTCGAAGTTCATAGATCAATGGAGACGGGGCTGAAAGATGCCGATGTTGTTATGATGCTTCGCTTGCAGCGCGAGCGCATGGCCGGGGCCTTTGTGCCATCAGTGCGCGAATATTTCCGGTATTTTGGTTTGGATAAAACAAAGCTCGCCTTTGCTAAGCCAGATGCTTTGGTGATGCATCCCGGACCAATGAACCGAGGCGTCGAAATTGCATCTGAAATCGCCGATGGGCCACAAAGCGTCATCGAAGCGCAAGTGGAAATGGGCGTCGCCGTGCGCATGGCGGTCATGGAAGCGCTTCTTGATCCTGCAAAGGGAGGCGTACGATGAGCCTCACACCTGCAAAAGGCATACAAGTTTACAAGAACGCTCGAATTGTTGACCCTTCGTGCAACAAAGATGAAATTGGCACACTTATTGTTGAAAACGGCGTAATTATCGCTTGCGGCGGCCAAGCGCACAATCAAGGTATACCGGCGGGCGCTACGATTGTAGATTTGGATGGTCAAACAATTTTGCCCGGGCTTGTGGACATGCATGTTCATATTGGTGAACCGGGCGGCGAACACCGCGAAACAATTGGTTCTGCCTCGAAGGCTGCAGCAGCCGGTGGTGTGACATCAATCGTTATGATGCCAGACACCTATCCCGTTCTAGACGATATTCAGCTTATAGAGTTCGTTGCGCGCACTGCCGGTGACACCGCCAGCGTGAGAGTTTATCCTGCGGCGGCCATCTCGAAGGGCCTACTGGGCATCGAGATGACCGAGATGGGGATGTTGCGTAGTGCTGGCGCGGTTATGTTCTGTGATGGTCGCAAAACAATTGCGAACGCTGCGATGATGCGCCAAGCGATGACCTATGCGCGCGATTTTGGCGCACTTATTTGCCACACAACGCAAGACCATGCTCTGGCAGGAAATGGGGTCATGAATGAGGGATTGTTCGCCTCTTGGCTCGGCCTGCCCAGCATGCCGCGTGAAGCTGAACTCCTTGCCACTTGAGCGCGATTTGCGCCTCGCACGGCTAACAACTTGCCAACTATCATGCGGCAAAAATTTCTTGCAAAATGAGTGCTGATGCGATCCGACTTGCAAAAAGTGAGGGGCTGTCGGTGACAGCGGGCGTATCAATCAACAATTTGTCACTTAACGAGAATGACATCGGCGCGTACCGCACATTCTTCAAACTATCGCCTCCCTTACGAGCAGAAGATGATCGCCAAGCCATGGTCGCAGCCCTTGCCGATGGCACAATCGACGTCATTGTATCAGATCATGACCCGCAAGATGTGGAAACAAAGCGCCTACCGTTTACGGAAGCGGCCGACGGTGCTGTAGGTCTTGAAAGCTTGCTTGCTGCCGGGCTTCGTCTCGTCAATGCGCAGCAAATATCCTTGATGAAATTAGTCGCGGCGATGTCCACCAATCCGGCGAAACGTTTGGGGCTGCAAGCGGGCACACTTCAGTGCGGACGCCCCGCTGATTTTATAGTAGTTGATCTTGAAGATCCTTGGGTTCTGAGTGTGGACGCGCTAAAATCGCGGTCGAAAAACTCTGCATTTGAAAATGCGCGTTTTACGGGCCGTGTAAAACAGACTTTCGTTGCAGGAACGTGCGTATTTAGCCTATAGTCGAAACGTTTAGCGAGCGGTTTGGTTAGGAATAAAATTGAACTCTATTTTTTTATTTGTTGCTCTTTCGGGCGGTTATTTGCTTGGCTCGATCCCGTTCGGCTTACTTTTGACTAAATGGGCTGGCCTTGGCGATGTCCGTAACATTGGTTCAGGCAATATTGGCGCGACCAACGTATTGCGAACGGGTAATAAAAAACTTGCGGCGGCGACGCTTCTGCTGGACGCCGTCAAGGGCACGTTGCCGTTCTCTAGTAAAGCATTTTTTGGGCGATTTGTTTGCCATTGCAGCCGCGCTCGGCGCGTTTTTGGGGCATTTGTTCCCGATCTGGCTGGTTTTAAAGGCGGTAAGGGTGTCGCAACATTTGCGGGCATTTCGATTGGGTTTTCCTGGCACGTTTTCGCGCCTTTTGCTTTGGTTTGGCTGCTCACAGCGCTGATTACCCGCTACTCTTCACTGGCAGCATTGGTGGGATCGGTCGCCGCGACCGCAGGACTTTTCTGGGTCAACCGTTTTGATTTGGGCTATCTATTCATCGTTCTCACAGCGCTGATTTTTTACAAACACCGCGACAACATTAAGAGATTGGTGGCTGGTACCGAGAGCAAAATCGGCAAATGAAAGTACAGGCGATCGCGTGAGCAAAACTTCGGCCCAGCAATCGCGCCCAGCGCAATTTAAACTGAGTGATGCGCAACGCATAGCATGGTTGCGGCTGTATCGTTCTGAAAATGTTGGTCCAGCAACTTTTCGTGATTTGATCAACCATTGCGGGTCGGCGCAAGCCGCCATTGAAATGCTGCCTGATTTGGCATCGCGTGGCGGCAGGCGAAGTCAGATCCGTATCGGTTCGATTGACAGTGCTAAGCGCGAGATCGATGCGATCGACAAATTCGGTGCCAAACTAATTGGTATTGGCGAGAAGGGCTATCCTTCCTTGTTGCGGATGACAGAACTTGCGCCGCCGCTTATCACAGTGATGGGCAATCCTGATGCCATGTGCCGCACAACGGTTTCAATCGTGGGTTCGCGCAATGCTTCCATGGTTGGCATAAAAATGGCGCGGCAGTTGGCCCATGAATTGGGCAATACAGATAAAACCATCATTTCCGGATTGGCGCGCGGCATTGATGCGGCAGCGCACTTTGCTTCTCTAGAGACGGGCACTGTTGCGGTGCTCGCCGGCGGTATAGATCAACCGTATCCGCCGGAAAATGTTACCTTGTTGGAGCAAATTGTAAATTCCGGCACCGGTTGTGCTGTCACCGATCAGCCCTTCGGCTGGGAGCCCCGCGCGCGCGATTTTCCGCGTCGCAATCGTTTGATTGCAGCGCTCTCAATGGGGCTGATCGTAGTGGAAGCAGCGCAAAAGTCAGGCTCGCTCATATCGGCGCGGCTTGCCAATGAATTGGGCCGTACCGTTTTTGCAGTGCCAGGCTCACCGCTTGACCTGAGATCACATGGCACCAACAATTTAATACGCGAAGGTGCCACGCTCATCACGAATGCTGCTGATGTTTTAGAAGGGCTAAGACCGCAAGGCGATCTCTTCACTCAAACCGCGGCGCAACGTGGATTATTTGAAGACGAAGAATTTATCACGTTGCCACCGAGCGATGATGCGCGTGCAATCGTGTTGTCGCTGCTTAGCCCCTCGCCGACCGATATTGACGAAATCATTGCCCATACCGGATTGAAACCTGCGCAAGTTGCCCTGATTATTTTAGAACTTGACCTTGGCGGACGCATAGAGCGGATGTCAGGCAACTGCGTTTCGCTTGTTGATATCGTCAATTGAAGGCAGAACTCTTGTTGGGCGTTGACCCCGCACGATATCGCTGCACTCAATGTAGGACATTTCGATCATATAGGTCAGCATATCGCACCGTTCAGCCTCGGCCATGGTACGGAGTTCACCCAACATTGCCTGAATGTAGCGAATGCGCTCTAGCCTTGCCTCACCAATTTTATTCATCATCAATTTTCCCAGCCGTTGTGTTTATCTGCTCAAACCCAATTGCCGCCCACGAACCGCGATACACGCCTTAAGGTTGTATTGCAATATTTTTCTACTTTATTTTTTGATGTGCCGACAGATTTTCACATAAAAAGCGTTCCAACGCCGCTCTCGATATTGTCGCAAAATTGCTTCGCTAAACATGTATATACCGTTCTATTTCCTCTTAATTGTACGCTTGGACTTGACCAAAGCGCTCAGTAAAGCCATTTGCAGAAGCATTGTGTACAGCATATAGGCTGCGCGGATACGTTTAGGATTGTGCTGTATTATGGAAGTTGTTGTCGTTGAATCGCCTGCCAAGGCTAAAACAATTAATAAGTATCTTGGCTCCAACTATAAGGTCTTTGCGTCCTTTGGCCATGTGCGTGACTTACCACCGAAAGATGGTTCGGTTCTGCCGGACGATGATTTTTCCATGTCTTGGGAAGTGGATGCGGCTTCAAACAAGCGGCTTACAGAAATTGCAAATGCTGTAAAAACTGCTGACGGGCTTATCCTTGCAACCGACCCGGACCGCGAAGGCGAAGCGATTTCTTGGCACGTCCTTGAAGTCTTGCAGAAAAAGAAAGTGCTGAAAGATAAACCTGTCAGCCGTGTCGTATTTAACGCGATTACCAAAAAAGCGGTCACCGATGCGATGGCCAATCCGCGCCAAATCGACGGCCCATTGGTGGATGCTTATCTTGCGCGCCGTGCTCTCGATTATCTTGTCGGTTTCAACTTATCGCCTGTTCTTTGGCGCAAATTGCCGGGCGCGCGCTCGGCGGGCCGTGTTCAATCCGTGACATTGCGCCTCGTGACAGACCGAGAAACAGAAATTGAACGGTTTAAGCCTGAAGAATATTGGAGTGTCATCGCGTATCTTCAGTCAGCGCGCGGCGCAAGTTTTGAGGCAGCGCTCAGCTCAATTGACGGCAAGAAAACCAACAAAATGACGCTTGAAAACGGCGATCAAGCGAGATCGATCAAGACCGCGCTTGAGGCTGCAACCTTCGACGTTGTTTCTGTCGAAGCAAAGCCTGTGCGCCGCAATCCGCCTCCGCCGTTTACAACCTCAAGTTTGCAACAGGCGGCCTCTGCCAAGTTGGGTTTTGCCCCTGCCCGCACCATGCAGATCGCGCAGCGCCTCTATGAAGGTGTTGATGTGGGCGGCGAAACGACCGGTCTCATCACGTATATGCGTACCGACGGTGTTCAAATGGCACCAGAGGCAATTTCCAGTTCGCGCGATGCAATCGGGTCAAAGTTTGGCCGAAACTACGTGCCGGAAAAGCCACGCCACTACGAAACCAAAGCTAAAAACGCGCAGGAAGCCCATGAGGCCATACGCCCGACAGATTTTATGCGCGCGCCTGACGAAATTAAATCCAAGCTAAATGACGAGCAATTTAAACTCTATGATTTGATTTGGAAGCGATCAATTGCCAGCCAAATGGCGGGTGCTGAAATGGAGCGCACAACGGCTGAAATCATCGCTCAAGGTGAAGGTCGTACCATTGGCCTTCGCGCATCGGGCACCGTGATCAAGTTTGATGGATTTTTGGCAGCTTACACCGAGCACAAAGAGGACGATAAAAAAGAAGACCAAGACGGGGAAGACGACGATAAAAATCTATTGCCGCCACTGGCCGCAGGTGAAAAATGCGCCAAGGAAAAAATAGTTTCCGAGCAGCATTTTACTGCGCCGCCGCCGCGTTATTCTGAAGCGTCTTTAATTAAAAAAATGGAAGAGCTGGGTATTGGCCGCCCATCGACCTATTCTGCAACGCTTTCAACACTGAAAGACCGGGAATATGTGCGGCTCGACAAACGTGCGCTGATCCCCGAGGCTAAAGGCCGCCTGGTTACAGCTTTCCTGCAAGACTTTTTCTCGCGCTATGTTGAATTTGATTTCACCGCTGACCTTGAGCAAAAACTGGATCAAATTTCTGACGGCTCGCTCAAATGGAAAGATGTCTTACGCCAATTCTGGGAAGAGTTTTCAGCGACGATTGATGAAACAAAAGAGCTGCGCATCACCAATGTGCTTGACGCGCTCAATGAGCGCCTCGAGCCGCTGGTGTTTCCAGCGCGCGAAGATGGCTCTGATCCGCGCATTTGTCCTAAGTGCGGTGTCGGCAATATCAGCCTTAAACTTGGCAAATTTGGCTCGTTTGTTGGCTGCTCAAATTATCCAGAATGCTCTTTTACGCGCCAGCTTGGCACCGAGGGTGCTGGCGATGCCGACGCACTGCCTGATGGCACTAAGGAACTGGGTGCCGATCCGTTCACGCAAGAAATGATAACGCTGCGCACTGGACGTTTCGGCCCCTATGTGCAGCGCGGTGATGGTAAAGAGGCCAAGCGTGCTGGCATTCCTAAAGGCTGGGTAGCGGCGGAGATTGACCACGAAAAGGCATTAGCACTGCTGTCGCTTCCACGCGATATCGGGGCTCATCCCGAAACTGGAAAAATGATTGCAGCGGGCCTTGGCCGTTACGGTCCGTTCGTCATACACGATGGAAAATATGCTAATCTTGAAAGCGCAGACGAGGTGTTTTCAATTGGCCTTAATCGCGCGGTGGCAGTGATTGCCGACAAAGCCGCTAATCCAGGCCGCGGGCGTGCCGCACCGGCAGCGGCGTTAAAAGAACTTGGCGAACACCCCGAGGTGGGCGGGCCTATCACGGTGAAAGATGGTCGGTACGGGCCTTATGTGAACCACGGTAAAATCAATGCGACGATACCAAAGGGCACCGATCCGCAGTCGATTGATGTGGAAACAGCGATGCGGCTAATTGCAGAACGCGCAGAAAAGTCGGGCGTTAAAGTAGGTGGCGCTGCGAAAAAAGCGGCGGCGGCGAAAAAGCCAGCGGCAGCCAAGAAAACAGCGCCTAAAAAACCCGTTGCTAAAAAACCAGCCGCAAAAAAGGCAACAACAAAAAAGACTGCACTGAAGAAAACCGTAACCAAAAAAGCAGCTGAGTGATGGCGGAAACCCGCGCACAAAGACGTGCAAAATTGGTTGAGCGCCAACAGGTAAAATCATCGGTCGGTGCTGAAACCGTCAAAAAAGCTGCGCGTTCTGGCCAAATGCCGTCGCGTGACAGCATTTTGAGTTTTATTCGAGATAATCCTGATCGCGCCACCAAACGTGATATCGCCAATGCGTTTGGCCTTAAAGGCGATGATCGCGTCGCTTTGAAGCTATTTTTGCGCGAGCTTGAGGAAACTGGCACAGTAGAAAAACGCGGAAAGCGTGTTGCCGAGCCCACTTCAGTAAACGGCACAACAGTTTTGGAAATTATCGCCCGCGACGGGGATGGCGGGCTAATCGCATCACCCCAAGACTGGGATGCAGCCAAAGGCGCCGCGCCCCGCGTGCGTATTTTGCTTCCCAAAAATGCTCGGGATAAAATCATCGTACCGGGCATTGGCGAGCGCGTTCTTGCGCGTATTGGGCGTGATGCCGATGGCGACTACACGGCGCGCGTTATTAAAAAGTTGGAACGGCCTAAAGCTGCTGCGCTCGGCGTTGTTCGGCATTTAGAAGATGGCTCATGGCGCTTAATTCCGGTGGAGCGCAAAGAGAGCGAACTTGATATTCAGCCTAATAACTTAGGCGATGCTAAAGACGGCGATTTGGTCGAGATCAGCATTGTTAAATCCGGACGCTATGGTTTGGCCTCGGCAAAAGTTTTGGAGGTCGTGGGATCCCTTGCGACCGAAAAAGCGGTCTCAATGATTGCTATTCATGCGCAGGGTATCCCCCATATTTTCCCCGATGATGTGCTAACAGAATCAGAGGCGGCAAAGCCACCAGCGATGAAAAAACCGCGCGAAGATTGGCGCGCTTTGCCGCTCATTACGATTGACCCCGCCGATGCCAAAGACCATGACGATGCCGTCTATGCAGAGCCCGATCCGCAAACAACCGGCGGGCATATTGTCTATGTGGCTATCGCAGACGTGTCATATTTTGTGCGGCCAGGCTCAAAAATGGATTTAGAGGCGCTTAAACGCGGAAATTCGGTGTATTTTCCCGACCGTGTTGTGCCGATGCTGCCCGAACGCATTTCCAATGATTTATGCTCGCTGCGCGGCGGTGTTGATCGCCCTGCAATCGCAGTCAAAATGTGGTTCAGCGCCAAAGGCGAAAAGACTAAGCACACCTTCCACCGTATTATGATGCGCAGTCATGCAAAACTGTCTTATCAGCAAGCGCAGGCGGCCATCGACGGAGCGCCCGACGATATCACCACACCGATTTTAGAAAGCATTTTGAAGCCACTTTGGGATGCCTATGGCTGTATGACGCGGGGGCGCAATGCCCGCGGGCCGCTTGAGTTGGATTTACCGGAACGCAAAATTCTGCTCAATCCCGATGGTACAGTGGACAAGGTCGTCGTCCCTGCCCGTCTTGATGCCCATAAGCTGATCGAAGAGTGTATGATACAGGCCAATGTGGCCGCTGCCGAGACACTGGAAGCACAAAAGCAGATGCTCGTGTTCCGTGTGCATGATGCGCCGACATTGTCAAAGCAGGAATCGTTACGCGAATTTTTGAAAACTCTGGATATTCCGCTGGCGCGTGGTGCAGCGCTCCGCCCGAGCAGCTTTAACGATATTTTGGCACGCGTGAAAGATACGGATCACAACGATTTGGTGAACTCCGTGGATCTGCGAAGCCAAAGCCAAGCGGAATACTCGCCTGATAATTACGGGCACTTTGGGCTAAATTTACGTCGCTACGCGCATTTCACATCACCGATACGCCGTTACGCGGATTTGATCGTGCACCGCGCTCTGGTGCGTGCGCTCGGGCTTGGCGACGGTAAAGACGGCTTACCGGATGTTGAACTCGATCATTTGCGTGAGATCGCAACGAGCATCAGCCAGACGGAACGGCGCGCCGCAGCCGCTGAACGCTCGACGGTCGACCGTTTAATTGCCCACCATTTGGCAGGCAGCATCGGCGAAATTTTTGATGGGCGCATCAATGGAATGGCAAATTCTGGGATGTTCGTCACGCTTAACGTCACAGGTGCTGACGGCTTTGTGCCCATATCAAAATTAGGCGATGATTATTACCACTATGACGAAGTGGCGCAGGCGATGGTCGGCGAGCGCTCTGGCCTTGGCTACCGGCTTGGTGATAGTGTGGCGGTGCGCATCGTAGAAGTGCAACCGATCGCGGGAGCGATGCGCTTTGAAATTACATCCGATCCACGCGACATGGGTATGGCGACAAAGTCGTTTCATAAAGCCAGTCGGCGCAGAAATAGCGGGACCGGAAGGCCATTTGGCCCAAAGTCAAAACGGGGCAAGCGGTAAAAGGTAAAAGGTAGACTTAAATGACAGATTTTCAGACATTTGGTGACCATCAACCTATTAAGCGCCGCCTCCTATGGCCTGCTATGAAAAATGGCCTGCGATGCAAATGCCCAAAGTGCGGTCAAGGGCGGTTATTTTCAAATTTCGCCAAGTCGGTTGATCTGTGTGGAAACTGCGGCGAAGAGATTTTTCACCACCGCGCCGATGATCTTCCCGCTTA
Source organism: Ahrensia sp. (assembly GCA_034519905.1). Classification (GTDB taxonomy): domain Bacteria; phylum Pseudomonadota; class Alphaproteobacteria; order Rhizobiales; family Rhizobiaceae; genus Ahrensia. The sequence continues at coordinate 19,124 of JAXHNY010000004.1, read as the reverse complement.
CTTAAACCTGTTTGTCGTTGGCCATATCGTTGTAGGTCTCTATTTACTTGCCGACCGCGTCAGCACCCTGTCTGCGTGGACCGAGGTATTTTTGTGGACTTTCGTGGCGGTGATTATGACGGTGATTTTGCTTCAACCCATCAAAGGCTTTGTCATTGGACTGCAATGGGCAAACCGGATGCATGGATTTGGCGGTGCAGGCGAAGACGGCACAATGGACCGTGACACTGACCCCACGCACTATGGCTGAAAAACTAAAGCCTACCGCGGTCGATTTTGGCGATGGGCCGAGACCGACACGTTTTCCAAATTCGCGGCCACGCGATGCAAGCAGCATGGTCTTATACGACAGCGCCGGTGCTCAGCCCAAGTTCTTGATGGGGCGGCGTGATAATGGTCATGTATTTATGCCGGGCTTTTTTGTATTTCCTGGCGGAAAATTAGAACGGGCAGACTATACGACGCCGCATCCCTTTCAAATTTCTGAAGCCGACCTGGCAAGGCTTAAAACGTTGCGATCTTCACGTAATCACGCTCAAGCGTTGCTTAGCTGTGCGCTCAGGGAGGCGTCGGAAGAAACGGGGGTAGAACCGATTCTATGTGCTGAAAAATTGCAGGCACACTTCGTTGCGCGTGCGATTACACCTCCAGCTCAGATCCGCCGCTATGATACGCGGTTTTTTGCTGCTCCTCGATTGGCATTTGACGCAATAAAGCACACTACTGATGGCGAACTCCACGATGTGGGTTGGTACAGCTATAACGAAATTCCCAAAGACCGATTGCATTATATTACTGAAACAGTTTTAAAGCTCATAGTGCAGAGACTAACGCACCCTGATGGCATGGCGGGGTCGCATAAAATACCGTGCTTTCATATTCGCTACGGCAAGGCTGTAACTAGTTACTTGTAAATGGTTTCTAGCGCTTGACTTTTGGCGGGCGATGAGTAGTTTCGCGCCAACTCCGGAGCTGTGCGTTTTTCAGTGCACCGGTCAAATTATTTTTTAAATCAGGTGTATGATCATGGCAAAAGCCACAACAATTAAAGTGAAAATGCTTTCCACCGAAGGCACTGGCTATTTTTACACAGCCAAAAAGAACAGCCGCACGATGACCGAAAAATTGTTGAAGCGGAAATACGACCCAATCGCGCGTAAGCACGTTGAGTTCAAAGAGACAAAAATCAAGTAGAGATACTTGTAATTTTTAATTAAAAAACCGCGCCAAACATTTGTTTAGGCGCGGTTTTTGTTTGATTTTATCATTTCGCGGTAAATAATTTGATGCCGCTTTTTGCGACAACTTTATTGCGACCACCATTTTTGGCTTCATACAAAGCTGTATCGGCTTTTTCATCAGCATTTTCATATCTTCTTCAGAAGTCCGATCAAGTGTCGCAACACCCACGCTGGTGGTAATGTGAAGCTGATGACCAGCAACCTCAAACACAACATCTGCAATGCTTTCGCGCAAGCGCTCAGCAACTTCGCGTGCCATATGGGCGGAGGTATCGGGCATGATGATGACGAATTCTTCGCCGCCGAACCGACAGGCCAAATCCATGCCGCGCACATTTTGCCGCAGACGCCGCGAAAATTCGCGCAGCACATCATCACCAACTTCGTGACCATAGGTGTCGTTGATGGTTTTAAACTTGTCGATATCCGTGATCAGCAAAGAAAGCTCCCTGCCCCGATTGCGTGCGCGCTCGACAAGCGTTTGCAAATGCATGTCGAGATAACGGCGATTGTGCAACCCGGTCAAACCATCGGTGACCGCAAGTTCGATTGATTCGGCAACATTAGAACGTAAACCGTCGTGATAATGCTTACGGCGCACCTGTGTGCGCAGGCGTGCCGCAAATTCGTTTGGATCAATGGGGCGTACGACATAATCATTAACGCCCAATTCCAAGGCGCGCGCGACAAATTTGTCGTTTTCCGTGTCCAACGCTAAAATAATTGGCAAAAACCGTGTCCGGTTGAGTGAGCGTATTTGGCTACAAACGCGCAACGGGTCAAAGCCCGTTAAATCGCCAGATAAGATCACGCAGTCATAATTGCCTTCGGCAGCGGCAAATAGGCCGTCCTGCGGGCTCGATACATGGTGAAGTTTTGCATGCTTGCGCAGGATGCCGGAGAACCGCTCCATCACCGACTGACGCTCATCAATGAGCAGCACGTTGGGGCGCTCCTGCGTCACAACATTGCCCCTTGCCAACAGTTCTTCAATCGCGATATCGCGAGTTGTTACTGCACGCAAACGCAATTCATCGGTCAACATTTTCAGGCGCACAAGACTTTTCACGCGCGCAAGCAGTTGCATTTCGTTAACCGGTTTTGTCAAAAAATCGTCAGCGCCGCATTCTAGGCCATAAACGCGGTCTTTTGCTTGATCCAAAGCCGTCACCATGACCACCGGAATATGGCTTGTGGCAGCGTTTGCCTTCATTTTTTTGCAGACTTCGAACCCGTCAATGCCCGGCATCATGATGTCCAGCAACACAATATCAATTTGTTCGCTATTGAGCGTGTTTAGCGCAGTTTGGCCGTCTAAAGCGGTCAAAACCTCGAAATATTCCTGTTCCAGACGGGTTTTCAGCAAATCGACGTTTGCTTGGATGTCATCAACAACGAGAATTCGAGCGGTCATTTTAGCGTCTCCGGCCTATCTAATAGTTTTACGCGTCACCAAGATACGACTTAATAGTTTCAATAAATTTAGGAACTGAGATGGGTTTAGAAATATAACCTTCACATCCGCCCTGACGGATGCGTTCTTCGTCGCCTTTCATGGCAAAGGCAGTCACTGCGATGACTGGTATTTTGTGCAAATCATCGTCCTGTTTGAGCCATTTGGTCACTTCAAGACCGGAGACTTCCGGCAATTGAATATCCATCAAGATCAGATCGGGCATATGTTTGCGCGCTAAGTCAAGCGCCTCAAGGCCATTGCGCGTGCGCACGGTCTCATAGCCCGACGCCTCAATAATATCGCGGAAGAGCTTCATATTGAGCTCGTTGTCCTCGACAATCATTACCTGTTTCGCCATTATTTACCCTCTAGAGGCTGCCAAAAAAGAATCGTTTTACGCAACCCTAGTGTGCCCATATTGGTACGAGAGACGCCATAGCCTGATTTTATAAAGATATTGCAAACGCGGACTTAGAAGAATGAATGAACAAATGAACGCCGACCACGAATCTATTGCCATCGGCGCATTGTCATGGATCGCGTCTGACGGTGAGTTGATGACCCGGTTTTTAGGGCTGACGGGCATAGAGCCCACTCAAATACGCGAGGTGGCGCGCGAGCCGGGCTTTTTGGCTGCAGTACTCGATTTTATTTTGGGCCATGAGCCAACGCTGAACCGTTTTTGCGACGACAATTTCCTCGAGCCGAAATTTGTTGCACGGGCGCGTCAGAGATTTGGCGATATGAATGTTCCAGGCCCTGGTGATTACACGGGATAATATGGATCAAGTGCGCGCCTTTGGCTTTTGCCGCGATTGCTTAACACAGCGCGAAACAGATACGCGGCGCTGTGTAAAATGCGGCAGTCCGCGCAAGGCAGAGCACCCCGAACTTGATGAGCTGACAATTGCCCATATTGATTGCGACGCCTTTTATGCGTCCGTTGAAAAACGCGATAATCCCGATTTGCGCGATAAGCCGGTGATTGTCGGCGGTGGCACACGGGGTGTTGTGTCAACCTGTTGCTATATTGCTCGCACCTATGGTGTGCGCTCCGCGATGCCCGCTTTTAAAGCCAAAGAGCTTTGCCCCGAGGCTATCTTTATCAAGCCGCGCATGGCGCACTATGTCAAAGTGGGCCGCCAGCTGCGCACGATGATGGAAGAGTTGACACCAGCTGTTGAGCCGCTATCTATTGATGAGGCGTTTTTGGATTTAACCGGAACGCAAAAATTACACCGCCAGCCCCCTGCTCTGACACTAGCAACTTTTGCGCTGCGTGTGGAACGAGAAATCGGCATTTCGATTTCGATCGGTCTGTCGTACTGTAAGTTTTTAGCCAAAGTTGCATCAGATTTTGAAAAACCCCGCGGATTTTCCATCATTGGCCGCGCTGAAGCACTGGCGTTTTTGGCCGACAAGCGGGTAAAGATGATTTGGGGTGTTGGGCCAGCGTTTGAAAAAACACTGCACCAGGATGGCATTTCCCTGATCGGTCAATTGCAGCAAATGGACGAGACAACACTGATGAAGCGTTATGGCTCCATCGGCCAGCGGCTATACTATCTATCGCGCGGCATTGATCATCGCAGCGTGGCATCGACACGCGCCGATGGGGGCGGCGCTAAAAGCGTGAGCCATGAGACGACATTTGACGAAGATCATGCAAGCGCTGACGTTCTTGTGCCGGTGCTTCGCGATTTGAGCGAAAAAGTGTCAACGCGCTTGAAAGAGAAAAATATTGCAGGGCATACGATCATTTTAAAACTAAAAGATCGCGATTTTAAGTCGATTACGCGTAGCCATCGCATCGGTGATGCAACACAGCTCGCAGACAAGATTTTTCGCCATGGCCTTTCTATGCTGGAACGCGAAATGAACGGCACCCGCTATCGGTTGCTGGGAATCGGTGTGTCCGATTTTGTAGATGCAGAGTTGGCTGACCCTAATGATCTGGTTGATATTGGCGGTACGCGCCGCGCGCAAGCCGAACGTGCCATGGACAAACTTAAAGGTAAATTTGGTCAAAAAGCAGTCGAAACAGGCTACACATTTGGCAAAGGTAATCGCGGCAAACCACAAAAAGCAGAAGAATAAATGAGCGAAGAGATCATCACACCGACAATCCTTATTGATGCGGATGCCTGTCCGGTTAAAGAAGAGACGTATAAGGTCGCCGAACGCTATGGGCTACCAGTGATTGTCGTCGCCAATTCTTACATGCGTTTACCGCGCGAGCAATTCATTAAACAAATCGTTGTATCAGATGGCTTCGACGCTGCTGACAATTGGATCGCGGAATGTGCCAATGGGTTTTGTATTGTGATTACCGCTGATATTTTACTTGCCGAGCGCTGCGTTAAAGCCGGTGCAACAGTGCTTGCACCTACGGGACGGCCGTTCACGGAAAACTCCATCGGTAGCCAAGTGGCTGTGCGTGCCATTATGGCAGATTTACGTGCGCCGGCGGTTGGCGGCCTCACAGGTGGCCCTTCCCCGTTTTCAAAAGCAGACCGTTCGCGATTTTTGCAAGCCTTGGATTTAGCGGTAACGAAGTTAAAGCGGGGGACCCCGCGGAGCCCGTGGCCCTATTATGCCGTTACCCCCCCCCCCCCCTCTTCCCCCCCCCCCCCTAGATATGAACAGGAATCGACCGGTAAAAGCAGCGATTTGCCCTTGCTTGCCGAAATTATATCATCTATTCATGATATATGGATATTATTCAATCTACCCATGCTTTTGCAGCATTGAGTCAACCGACGCGGCTTGAAGTTTTACGCGCGCTTGTCAAAACCGGCGAAATCGGCATGCTTGCAGGCGATCTTGGTGCGTTATTAGATGTTCGGCAGAATACCATGTCGGCTAACCTAGCCGTGCTTCTCCACGCAGGTCTGGTGCGCAACCAGCGCGAAGGCCGCGCTGTGCGTTACTTTGCCGACTTCGACGGCTTGCGGGGCATACTATCATTTCTGATGGAAGATTGCTGCGGCGGCAGACCAGCACTTTGCCAACCTATCATCAATGAAATTGCCTGCGCCTGTGTGCCTGAAGATGAACCAAGGAGACTCCAGACGTGATCATCGCGCTTTTGATATTTTTGGCAACAATCACGCTTGTCATCTGGCAGCCACGCGGCCTTGGCATCGGGTGGAGTGCAGCGCTTGGCGCGGGCGTTGCGCTTTTATTTGGCGTTGTGGAATGGAATGATATTTATGTTGTTTGGCAGATCGTGTGGAACGCGACAGCCGCCTTTATCGCCATTATTATCATCAGCCTGTTGCTCGATGAGGCTGGCTTTTTTGAGTGGTCTGCACTGCACGTTGCCCGTTGGGGGCGCGGCACAGGAAAACGGCTTTTTACGCTTATCATTCTGCTTGGGGCGGCGGTTTCTGCACTTTTTGCCAATGACGGGGCGGCCTTAATTCTTACACCGATTGTGATGGCCATGCTTTTGGCGCTTGGGTTTTGGCCCTGCCGCAACGCTTGCCTTTGTCATGGCCGCGGGATTTATCGCCGACACGGCGAGCCTTCCTCTCGTGGTATCAAACCTCGTCAACATCGTCTCAGCGGATTTTTTCAACATCGGGTTCAACGAATATGCAGCCATTATGGTGCCGGTGAATGTGGTCGCAGTGATCGCTTCGCTGGTTATTTTGTTCTTTTATTTCCGCCATGATATTCCTCAGACCTATGACGAAAATCAGCTTAAAAACCCGAATTTAGCGATACGCGACCGCGCGACATTTCGTTTTGGCTGGGTGGTGCTGGTGTTGTTGCTGGTGGGGTTCTTTGGTCTTGAACCGCTCGGCGTGCCCGTCAGTGCGGTAGCAGGGGTGGGTGCAGCCATTTTGCTAGTGGTCGCCGCCCGAGGAAAGGTTATTGATAAATTTAAGAAAGTCCTGCGGGGTGCGCCATGGCAGATCGTTGTATTTTCGCTGGGTATGTATCTGGTGGTCTATGGCCTGCGCAACCAAGGTCTGACGATGCATATCGCGGGCTTGCTCGACTATTTCGCCCAAGGCGGCGTATGGGGTGCAGCTTTTGGCACCGGCTTTTTGATCGCCATCTTATCGTCGGTGATGAACAATTTGCCTGCTGTTCTCGTTGGCGCTTTATCAATCGATGCGGCGCAGGCGACCGGCGCTGTTAAGCAAGCGATGATTTACGCCAATATAATCGGAAGCGATTTGGGTCCTAAAATTACGCCCATAGGCTCGCTCGCAACCTTGTTATGGCTACACGTGCTGGCACAAAAGGGCGTTAAAATAACATGGGGTTACTATTGCAAAGTTGGGCTTGTGCTGACCATTCCTGTACTAACAGCAACCCTTGCCGCCCTCGCCTTGCGCTTAAGTTTTATTTGAACATTTCAGAGCTGAGGAAAATTCATTGACCGTCGTTATCCATCACAATCCAGACTGTGGCACATCGCGCAATGTACTGGAAATTATTCGCAATTTTGTCGGTGAGCCGATCATTATTGAATATCTGCAGAACCGGCTGGACGAAGCCACAACTTCAAGCACTGTTCGCCGCTGCTGATTTGACGCCGCGCACGGCCTTGCGCATCAGCAAATCACCTGCCGAAGAACTGGGACTTACCGCAGAGAATGTATCCGATGAAACGCTTTTGGAGGCGATGATTGCCCACCCCGTTCTTGTCAATCGACCAATCGTGTGTACACCCAAGGGCGTGGCACTATGCCGTCCATCAGAAGCCGTCTTCGCGCTCTTAGACGTACCGATAGGCACAACCTACACCAAAGAAGATGGCGAGGTGATCACCGTTTCATGAAAAACCTACCCAACATTGATGCAACATGTTTCAAGCCGATTGATCTTGTAGCGCTGGGTGCAACGAACCAGCCGCCGCATCGCCCCCGCATATTGATTTTGTACGGTTCGCTTCGTGAAAAGTCTTTCTCACGCTTTTCAGCGGAGGAAGCAGCGCGCATTTTAGAAGCTTATGGCGCTGAAGTGAAAATTTTTAACCCAGCAGGATTGCCGCTGGTAGACGATGCCAACGAGGCCCACGAGAAAGTGCAGGAGCTTCGTCACCTTTCACTCTGGTCTGAAGGCCAAGTGTGGTCGTCACCAGAGCGGCACGGCGCGATGACCGGTGTCATGAAAACGCAAATCGATTGGCTGCCGCTGGCACCCATCGGCGGCGTGCGCCCTACGCAAGGGCGAACACTGGCCCTCATGCAGGTTTGCGGCGGTAGCCAGAGTTTCAACACGGTCAACCAGATGCGCATACTTGGCCGCTGGATGCGCATGATCACGATACCCAATCAATCGTCCATTGCCCGCGCTTTTGCTGAATTTGATGATGCAGGCCGGATGAAGCCGTCGCCTTACTACAACCGCCTTGTCGATGTGATGGAAGAGCTGATGAAGTTCACGCTGCTGACACGTGCACAAGCGCTCTATCTGACCGACCGATACTCTGAGCGGGTCGAGACGTTGGAAGAGCTTTCAAAACGGGTAAACCAGCGCTCGATTTAGCCCCACCTATTAAACAAGCTCTACATCCACAACGCCTTCGATGGCCTTGATCGCGCTGGCGATAGGTGCCGACACGGCATAGGTGCCGGGCAACTCGATCTCGACTTCACCGGCACCATCGGGTTTAATGACGATTAAAGAAACAGGGCTGCGTCCCCGCGCCTGCAATTGCCGCGCGATGCTGCGTGCTGGCTTTTCATCGCGCACAAAAACACGCAGGAGGTGGGCTTCTTTAATGCCCGCGTCATCGTTAAGGCTCGTAAGCGTGTTCATCTGCAAGCTAACCGTTTCGTCGTCGCGTACACGCACGGAAACGGTGATGATGAAGCTCTTGCCAACTTCCAACCGATCGCCAAATTCATCCAGTGCTTCGGAAAACAGCACAATCTCATATTGCCCCGTCGCATCGGACAAAGTGATAATGCCCATCTTGTTGCCGGTCTTTGTGCGTCGCATTTGTTTTGATGCCACTGTACCTGCTAAGCGCCCAGCAGTTGCACCACGTTTAATACCGATAGAAAAATCAGCGTATTGTTGCACCCGCATTTTATCTAAGACGGGCTGAAAAGCATCAAGCGGATGGGCAGAAAAATAAAACCCAATCGACTGAAACTCCTTCATGAGCTTTTCAGACCCGGTCCATTCAACATTTTGCGGCAGCTGCAAACGTTCTGGCTCGGCAGTCAGAAGTGCGCCAAATATATCCGTCTGGCCGCTGGCCTTTTCTTCCGACGTGCGCTGCGCAAGACCCACAATGCGGTCGAGACCCGCCACCAGCGAGGCGCGGTCTAGCCCAAAACAATCAAATGCACCGGCGAAAATAAGCCCCTCAAAAGTGCGCCGATTGACCAATTTGGGATCGATACGTGTTGCAAAATCTTCCAATGATTCGAATGGCTTATCAGCTCTAACTTCAACGATATGATCAACGGAGGCCTCGCCGACACCTTTGATGGCAGCAAGAGCATAAAATATCTTGTTTTCTGCGACTTCAAAACGGCGGAATGATGTATTAACCGATGGCGACACGACATCAATACCAAGCCGCATCGCATCGCGGCGAAAATCGTTGAGCTTTTCGGCATTTTGCATGTCATAGGTCATGGACGCGGCCAGAGAACTCGACCGGATAATGCGCTTTTAAGTAAGCTGTATGATAGGATACAACGCCGTAAGCGGCCGCGTGGGACTTGTTGAAACCATAGTCGGCAAATTTAGCCAAAAGATCAAAAATCACATCCGCTTGCGGTTTTTTAACATCATTTGCCAGCGCACCTTCGACAAAGCGCGATCTCTGCTGATCCATTTCCGCGCGGATTTTTTTGCCCATGGCGCGGCGGAGCAAATCGGCCTCGCCGAGCGAATAACCGGCCAGCACTTGCGCTATCTGCATCACCTGTTCTTGGTAGACGATGACGCCCTGCGTTTCGGCGACCAAATGATCGACCATGGGGTGAATCGATGATATTTCTTCTTCCCCGTGCTTGCGGGCATTATACATGGGAATGTTTTCCATCGGACCCGGGCGATAGAGCGCCACGAGGGCGATGATATCCTCAATGCAGTCGGGCTTCATGCCCAGCAGCGCTTTGCGCATACCCGGACTTTCCACTTGGAATATGCCAACGGTCTCGCCGCGTGACATCATCTGGTAGGTCGCTTCATCATCCAGCGGTAGTTTTTGAAGATCGAGATGAATGCCGCGTCGCGCAATCAATTTGATTGCTGTATCAAGCACGGTGAGCGTTTTTAAACCCAAAAAGTCGAACTTGACCAACCCGGCCTGCTCAACCCATTTCATGCTAAATTGCGTCACCGGCATGTCAGAGCGTGGATCGCGGTACATCGGCACCAACTGCGAAAGCGGCCTGTCCCCGATCACAATACCCGCTGCATGGGTGGAGGCGTGGCGATAAAGCCCCTCAAGCTTGAGTGACATATCGAGCAATTGGCCAACGATAGGCTCGCGCTCGCGCTCCTCGTTAAATTTCTCATCACCTTCAATTGCTTTTGCAAGCGTTGTGGGCTGCGCCGGGTTATTCGGCACCATTTTGCAAAGGCGGTCTACTTGGCCATAGGGCATTTCCAATACTCGCCCGACATCGCGCAGCACCGCTCTGGCCTGCAGCGATCCGAACGTGATAATTTGTGCCACTTGTTCGCGGCCATAACGCTGCTGAACATATTTTATAACTTCGTCCCGCCGATCTTGGCAAAAATCAATATCAAAGTCGGGCATCGATACGCGCGCGGGATTTAGAAATCGCTCGAAGAGCAGCGAAAAGCGCAACGGATCAATATCGGTGATCGTCAGCGACCACGCCACAAGCGATCCCGCACCAGACCCGCGGCCAGGCCCTACCGGTATTTCCTGCGTTTTCGCCCATTTGATAAAATCAGCAACGATCAAAAAGTAGCCCGGAAATTTCATGTTTTCGATAATCGAAAGCTCAAGCTCCAAACGGTCATCATAATCCGCGCGTGAATAGCCGTTCGACATACCTTGATTGGCTAGGCGCAACTCAAGCCCAGCACGTGCTTGACGTTTCAATTCATCGGATTCGGCTTGCAGCGCTTGCGCCTCCGTTGCGCCAACGGCTCCCTCGGTGAAACGCGGCAAAATAGGATCACGGGTTGTGGGATAAAATGAGCAGCGCCTAGCAATCTCAACCGTAGACAACAGGGCCTCTGGCAAGTCGGCAAATAGTTTCACCATCTCATCTTCGGTTTTCAGATAGTTATCCGGCGTCAGCCGCCGCCGATCATCACTAGAAACAACGGCACCCTCTGCAATAGCGATCAATGCGTCATGGGCATCATATTCATCGCGCGTAAGAAAAAATGCTTCATTCGTTGCAACAAGTGCAATCCCATTTTCATAGGCAAGATCAATCGTTGCAGCCTCAACCTTGCGATCATAGCCTGCGGGCCTTTGCAATTCGAGGTACAGCCGATTACCAAAAATATCCTGCAGCGACATCAGGCGTTCTTTTGCAGCGCTGATATTTCCGGCAGCGAGCTGCCTGCCAATGGGGCCTAGCTCACCGCCCGTTAGGCAAATTATGCCCTCGTTAAATTCGTCTAACCATTCAGGTTTAATATAAGTGCTATCCAGCGCATCGGGCGATAAATAAGCGCGGCTGACCAATTCAACCAGATTTGCGTAACCCACCTGCGTGGCGGCAATCAGAACAATTGGCTCAGGTGGAGCCGCCATATTTTTATTCTGCGCCTGTTGAAATCCGGCACCTTCGGTAGTGTTATCTTTTAGCGTAAATCGAAGATCAAGCTGGCAACCGATGATGGGCTGAACGCCCGAGCTGATTGCTTTGACGGCGAACTCGAGTGCACCGAATAGATTGCCTGTGTCAGTAATCGCTATTGCAGGCGATCTTTCATCTACAGCAAATTGGATGATCTTTGGGATCTTGAGCGCACCCTCAAGCAGCGAATAGGCTGAATGCGTGCGCAAATGTATAAAGCGCGGCTGGGCAAGCTCTCGCTGATTCTCCTCAAGCGCTAAATCGCCATACGACATCGACTGCCCACCAAATCAACCAAAGCAAAAACGCGCACTTCGCGCCTCATCACTTTGTGATAAACTCGAGCTGCAGTCCAGATAGAACGCCGATGATCCCCGTTGAAATTTAGACTATTTTGAGGACTGGTCGCGACCAAACGCTACATGTGGGGGATGAGCGCCCAGATCTTCTGCGGGGGAAAAAGATGGGGCATAAACTGGCCGCGACCAATGGGGAAAACAAAAACCTTAGACGAAATACATCGTGCCAACGACGTTGAGCATAACAACAAAAGTGGCAATGGACGCAAGCGAGGCGATATCACGGAACAAATCAGTCATGGTAAGAATCCTTAAGTTTGATCTACAAACCGACTATGTTCTATTTATGTTCTGTTGTAAACACCTTTTGTTCTCTTTTTAAATGCAATTTTTTTATGGTTTATAAAATGTAAAACCGCCCTAACCTATCGTTCTTCGTCAACTGATGACTGACTTTGGAATTTCATAGGGGATCAGCGCGCCGCTTTTCATTGTGATGATACGGTCCATCCGTGCAGCCAGCGCGTGGTTGTGCGTGGCAATCAGTGCACTTAAGCCTGACTGGCGAACCAGCGCTTCAAGGGCCTCAAATACATAGGACGAAGTATCAGGGTCAAGATTTCCTGTCGGCTCATCGGCAAGCAAAAGCAGCGGTGCGTTCGCCACTGCCCGCGCTATGGCCACCCGCTGCTGCTCACCGCCGGATAATTCTGCCGGCCTGTGTGTCGCACGGTCGCCAATGCGCATATAGTCAAGCAATTCGTGTGCGCGCTTTGCTGCATCGGTTTTAGATACGCTGCGTATCATCTGCGGTATCATTACATTTTCCAGTGCAGAAAATTCCGGGAGCAAATGATGAAACTGATAGACATAGCCAATATCGTTGCGGCGGCGGGCTGTGCGCTGGCGATCTGAAAGGTCAGAACACGCCTGCCCTGACAAGTATACTTCACCAGCGTTTGGACGTTCTAAGAGGCCTGCGGTATGGAGCAGAGTTGATTTACCCGCGCCCGATGGTGCTACCAGAGCAACCATCTCGCCGCGATCGATCGTCAGGTTAGCATCTTTAAGCACCTCAAGACGACCGCCCACCTCATTGTAATGGCGGCAGACATTTTCCATATGCAAAACTGGCGTTGGGCGCGCTGACATCATTCGTACCTTAGCGCTTCAACGGGATCGAGTTTTGCCGCGCGGCGCGCTGGAAGTATCGCCGCAAGAAACGACAACGCTAGCGACAATAAAACCACCGACATGGTTTCATAGAAATCCATTTGCGCTGGAATTTCGCTCAAAAACCGCACCGTCGGATCCCAGACATCGGTGCCTGACAACCAATTTATCAGGCGTTGAATGCCGCGAATATTTAAACACACCAGCACGCCAAGGATAACGCCTGCAGCGGTACCCACAAGGCCGACACCGGTTCCCGCCATGATAAAAATCCGCAAAATTGCATTCTGTGAAGCGCCCATCGTGCGAAGAATTGCAATCCCGCGTCCTTTTTCTTTCACCAGCATAATCAGCGAAGAAATGATGTTGAGCGACGCGACAATGACCACAATCGATAAAATCAAAAACATGGCATTGCGCTCAATCACCAATGCGGAGAAAAACGCGCTATTTCGCTGCTGCCAGTCGCTTAGAATAATGGGCCTGTCCGCCGCTTCGACAATCGCTGGCTTGAAGTCATCAACGGCATCGGGATCATCGACGAAGACTTCGATGACTTGCACAATGCCTTCTTGATTGAAATAGAGCTGCGCTTCTTCCAGCTGCATAAAAACAATTGAGGTGTCATATTCCGACATGCCCATCTCAAAGATCGCCTCAACAGTATAGGTTTTAACGCGGGGCGTTGTGCCAAAGGCGGTCACATCGCCTTCCGGTGACACAAGTGTCAGCCCATCGCCGACGATAAGCCCCAAATTTTGCGCCATGCGAATACCAATCGCTACCCCATTGCCTTGTTGATAAGCCTCTAATGATCCTTCTTTGATGTTGGTCGCCACGGTTTCCAGTTTGGCGAAATCTTCTGCGCGTACGCCGCGCACCAGCGCGCCAGTGCCAGCGCCGACATTGCCGGATGCTAGCGTCTGGCCTTCAAGCAAAGGCAGCGCCAGTTTTACGCCCGGCACGGCTGAAATGCGCTTTGCCACCGCGTCATAATCGCTGAGCGGCGTATCGGATGCCTGCACAATCGCGTGGCCGTTAAGGCCAAGAATACGGTCGAGTAATTCGGCGCGAAAACCGTTCATCACGGCCATCACGATAATCAACGCAGCGACACCAAGCGTAACCCCGACGAGCGATATAATCGTCACGATAGAAACGGCCGTTTCCTTTTTGCGCGGTTTCAAAAAGCGCCAAGCCACCATGCGCTCAAAGGCCGAAAACGGACCCGCCTTGCCATCGGCATTGGCCGTTGAACCAGCAAGCTGCGTTTTATCGGTTGCTGTCGGCATCGGTGCGCTCATTTATGCCCCAGCGACAATTCTGTTTACAGCCGCTTCTAAGCTCAGCGATTGTTTTTCACCTGTTTTGCGGTGCTTTAGTTCAACCTCGCCTGCCTGTATGCCGCGCGGTCCAACAACCAACTGCCAAGGCACCCCAATAAGGTCTGCGGTGGCAAATTTCGCGCCTGCGCCTTTGTCTGTATCATCAAGTAGCGGATCCATCCCCGCCTTCACCAACATATTATAGGCGTTCTGCGACCAGGCATCGCAAGCAGCGTCCCCGACGCGCATATTGATGACCACAGCACCAAACGGCGCAACGGATGCCGGCCAGATAATACCATTCTCATCATGGGATGCTTCGATGATCGCGCCGAGCAAACGGCTGACCCCAATGCCATGACTGCCCATATGAACCGGAACCGGCTTGCCATCTGGCCCTTGCACAAGCGCCTTCATTGGATCTGAATATTTTGTGCCAAAATAGAAAATTTGACCAACTTCAATGCCGCGCGCTTTGCGTTGGCGCTCTATCGGCACCTGGGCAAACAACGCTTCATCGTGGGTCTCATCAGTGCGTGCATAGCGGCTGGTGAATTCCTTTAAAACACCGGCGCATTGTTCGACATTATCATAGTCGATATCGCGGTCGCCAAATGTTAAATCGGTCACGGAAGCATCATAGAACACTTCGCTTTCGCCCGTTTCAGCGAGTACCAAAAACTCGTGCGTGTCTTCGCCGCCAATGGGGCCACTATCGGCGCGCATCGGTATCGCTTGCAGCCCCATGCGCTCAAATGTGCGCAAGTAGCTGACAAGGTGACGGTTATAGGCATGCAGAGCCGCTTCTTTGGTCAAATCAAAATTATAGCCGTCTTTCATGTAGAACTCACGGCCGCGCATTACGCCAAATCGCGGACGCCGCTCGTCGCGGAACTTCCACTGAATTTGGTACATCGTGATGGGCAAATCCTTATAGCTCGTCACATGGCTGCGGAAAATATCAGTCATCAACTCTTCGGCTGTCGGCGTGTAGAGCATATCACGATCCATGCGGTCTTTAACGCGCAGCATCTCCTCGCCGTAATCATCATAGCGCCCGCTCTCGCGCCACAGATCAGCGGACTGCATCGTTGGCATCAACATCGGCATATGGCCGGCGCGTTGCTGCTCTTCGTGCACGATGTTTTCAATTTTTTGCAACACTTTGAAGCCAAGCGGCAACCATGAATAAATGCCCGCGCTCGACTGCTTGATCATCCCTGCCCGCAACATCAATCGGTGCGAGACGATTTCTGCTTCCTTCGGGTTTTCTTTGATGATCGGTAGAAAATATTTTGAAAGGCGCATCGTTAAAATCCGGTTATCCGACCCCCACTGAAGAATCAGTCAGGTCTAAAGCAAGTCCCCAAACTGTCTAAGTTGTTATGATGGCAAATGAAAGGGAGAGGTGCAAACCCGCTTCATACCATTACATACTACTAAAGTATTAGTCTTTAATAACGTGACAGTTCTGTGACAACCCGTTAACGTTTCTAGTGAGGGTGTGAAGATTTCACAAACTCATCGAGTACGTCTTGGGAGGATACTGATTTTATGCGCTGAAAAGCTGCAGGCCTTTGGGTACTAAAATCAAGCTCGAATAAAATGGCAGGATTAACGTCCTGCCATTTTTTATTGTGGAGACACGTCTCGCACTTATTTGCCAAAATCGGGCACAAAGCTCGGCAAATCGGCAATGCCAAAGCCTAGAACAATCGTGACGTAGTAGAACACAGCGAACACGATGCTTGCGATAATCGTTGTGATCAGCAATTTTTTGCGCATATTTGCACGTGTTGGCGCGCCAGATTCCGTGCCTAAAATAATATCATTGTCTTCGCGCTGGCTGCGCACCCCTATCGGCAGCACCGTAAACAATACCGTCCACCAGATGATAAAGAAGATCGCAAACGCCGACAGCCACTGCATTAAACTTGTTCCAATTCTATCAATGTGCCGTCAAAGTCTTTTGGATGAAGAAACAGCACTGGCTTGCCATGCGCACCAATCTTTGGCTCCCCATCACCAAGGACACGCACGCCATCGCGTTTTAGCCTGTCACGGGCGGCGATGATATCATCCACCTCATAGCACATATGGTGCATGCCGCCGGACGGGTTTTTTGCCAAAAATGCAGCAATCGGTGAGTTGTCTCCAAGCGGAAAAAGCAGTTCCGTTTTCGTGTTTTCAACTTCAACGAACACAACGGTGACGCCATGCTCGATGAGATGTTGCGGCGCAGAAACCTTTGCGCCGAGCACAACCTGATACCGTGCAATCGCCGCGTCTAAATCTGGCACCGCAATCGCCACGTGGTTTAAGCGCCCAAGCATATTAAACCCGGTCTACCATAACGGTAACAATCGGCTTTTTGCCCCAGATATTGCGCACGGCAGCGCGCACAGAGCGCTGTATTGAATCTTCAACCGCATCCAAATCTTTGCGCCGAGCACGCGGGGTGGTTTCAATAGCCGCGACCACCGCATCGTAAACAATATCTTCCATATCGTCGCCGCGCGAGTCGGTGGCAGGAATACCGATACACACCACTTGCGGATCGGTGATAAGCTCGTGCTGCTTATTCAAAATCGCACACACCGAAATATGGCCAGCGAAAGCCAATCCGCGCCGCGCGATAACACCGACGGCTTCTGCATCACCGATGATGTTTCCGTCTTTGTAGATTTCGCCATGGGGCACATCGTCGATGATCTCTGCTTTACCCGGTGCAAGGCGTACCAAATCGCCATTGCGCACATCCATCACTTCGGGGATACCACTTTCGCGCATCAATTTGGCGTGGCCCGTCAAATGTGCCGCGCCTCGCCGTGCACGGGAATACCAATCGTTGGCCGCGTCCATTTGTACATCTCGCGCAGCTCATTGCGGCGCGGATGGCCAGAAACATGCACAAGTGCATCAGGGCCGTCTTGCACAATGTTGATGCCCATATCGATTAGCCGGTTTTGCGTCTCGATGATCAGCTTTTCGTTGCCAGGAATGGAGCGCGAGGAATACACAACCGTGTCGCCCGCCGTCAGCGCGACATCGCGCATTTCATCGCGCGCAAGTTTGGCAAGTGCCGCCCGACTTTCGCCCTGCGATCCGGTGAGGATAACAACCACCTTATCGCGCGGGATATAGCCATATTCCTCTTCACTTAAAAACGCTGGTATGCCCTCCATATAGCCAAGCTCGGTGGCAACATCGACAACGCGTTTAATCGAGCGGCCAAGAAGAAGTGTCTGCCGTCCAGCTTCAGCGGCTGCAAGGGCGATCGATTTTATCCGTCCCACATTGGATGAAAAAGTCGTCACGGCCACGCGGCCTTTTGCGGCCTCGATGACTTTTCGCAAGCCTTCAGACACTTGTCTCTCAGACGGGCTTTCGCCATCGCGCAGCGCATTTGTAGAATCGCAGATCAGTGCGAGCAAACCGTCATCGCCGAGCTTCTTAAAAGCGTCCGCATCGGTTAATTCGCCCATGGATGGGGCAACATCATTTTTCCAGTCACCTGTATGCAACACAGTTCCCAAAGGCGTCCGAATAGCGATCGACATCGGCTCCGGAATTGAGTGTGTAACGGCGATGGCCTCTAGCGTAAAAGGCCCCGCCTTAAAACTATCTCCCGCATTAAACGTTGTTACTTTAATTTTTGGCATGCCGCGTTCGCCAGCCGCCTTGCTCTCTAGCATGCCCGCGCCAAACGGCGTCATATAGACGGGAATGTTGTTATCGGGTGCGATCATCGGATAGAGCGAAAGCAGCGCGCCATAGTGATCTTCATGGGCGTGGGTTATAATGATTGCCTTTAGGTTATGCTTTTCGCCTTGCAAAAAACGAATGTCTGGCAGCACCAGATCAACGCCTGGCAAGTGCGGGCCAGGGAAAGTCACACCGACATCCATCACAATCCACGAACGGTTTGTCGCTGGGCCATAGCCATACATGGCCAAATTCATGCCTATTTCGCCAACGCCGCCAAGCGGAACGAAGACGAGCTCACTATTATCTTTTGTCATTAAGTTTGATCAGATCCTGTTTACGTACCTTGTTTTCACTTTTTTATTTGCGGGAAGAAAACATCACCCGCGGAAATTTCGTGTCTGGTGCCATCGGGCGCGCGCAGTAGCAAAAAGCCTCGCGCGTCTATGCCCTCGCAAATGCCATCTATACTGGAACGCTCAAAATTTACAGTCATAGTTTCATTGATGCCGCGCGCATGCTGCGACCAATAGGCTCGGATCGCGGCACTATTTTTGCCCCTATCCCACTCATCAAAGGTTTGTGCAAACGCTTCTGATAGGTATTGAAACATCTCATTTGTGGAGACTGAAGCGCCCAAGGCATTCAAATGCACCGCCGGATAGGGCGTATCATGCGGATGAGCGACTAAATTGATGCCACATCCAATGACAAGATTGTTTCTATAATCACGATTGTCGGCCTCTATCAGCATACCGCAGCACTTAGCGCCGTCGATCAAAATGTCATTAGGCCATTTGATCTGCACCAAAAACTTTTCGCCGATGGTGGCACGGATTGCGCGGTGAACCGCTACGGCACACACAAGTGGCGTAAAACCGAAACTATCTGTCTCAGCCACATGTTCCAAATAGAGCGAAGCGTACAGATTTCCCGGCGGTGAAACCCACGCGCGTCCTCGCCGCCCCATGCCCGCAGTCTGCTCGCCAGCTACAAGCCAAAGCCTATCGGTCGCAGCGCCGGATTTCGCAAAGGCTATTAAATCTGCATTAGTCGAGCCCGTTGAGCCCACGAAGGCTGCGCCCCAACCCTGTAATCCTGCAATCGGTGTAGGATGGAACAGTGTGATGAACCCTTAAAACAGCAATACGTAACTG